>CAZVVC010000001.1:0-45225 GCA_964630425.1 uncultured Bifidobacterium sp.
GCGCCGGCTTCCAGGCCGCCGCCGCCGACGTGCTGGCCGACCGCGCGCGCCGGGCCATGAGCCTCTTCGCCCGCCGGACCGGCGGCAATGGCGCGTTCGTGATCTCGGGCGGCGTCGCGGCCAACCGCTATCTGCGCGCGCGGCTGTCGGCGCTGTGCGAGGCCGAAGGCTTCCCGATGGTCTGCCCGCCGCCGGCGCTGTGCACCGACAACGGCGCGATGATCGCCTGGGCCGGCGCGGAACGGCTGAAGCTGGGGCTGACCGACGCGCTCGATGCGCCCGCCCGGGCGCGCTGGCCGCTGGACCCGGATGCGCCGCCGGCCACGGGCGCCGGCGTCAAGGCATAGTTCCCCTGCCACGGGAAGAGGGAGTTCCGAAAGTCGGGACTAACGCTTCTGGAGGCCGGACAGCAGGAGCTGGATGACGCCTTCCAGCTGCGGCTCCAGCTCGGTCAGCGAGCATTGCACGTGGAGCTGGGGATAGCGGAACTTCAGGGTCGCGTCCTGGATGTAGGAGGCGGCCGCGTCCGGGTCCTCGATGGTGAACTCGCCCGCGTCGATGCCCGCCTTCAGGATCTGCGCCAGCAGGTCGCGCGAGCGCAGCAGGTATTCCTGGGCCAGCATGGGACCCTTGCCCTGCGGGTCGCGCACCTGCTCCTGCAAGGTCGGATAGGTCTCGAGCTGGTCGTAGGTGAACTGCATCTCGCGCAGCACGAATTCGCGGAACTGGCCGGCCAGGGTCAGGTGGGGCAGGGCGAACACGGATTGCAGCGCCTGGAGCGTCTCGTCCATGGCCTCGCGCATGATGACTTCGGCGATGTCCGCCTTGTTCTTGAAGTAGCGGTAGAGGTTGCCGGGCGACATGCGGCAGTCCGCGGCGATCTCGGCCACGTTGGTCTTGCTGTAGCCGTACTGGCTGAAACGGCCGCCCGCGGCGTCGAGAATCCGGCGGCGGACGTCGTCCATGGATTTCAGGGTGCTTGCCATGCGCCGACATTACGGACGCCTGATGAATCGCGCAATCGGGGATTTCGAACGCCGGTCATGTGTCTCCGCGCGGCGCCGGCGCGGCTTGCGGCGGCACCGGCGAGGGGGCATAAACACCGGATCGGAGGATCGCTGTTGCTGAATCACATCGGGATCATCGGCGGGGGCGCGTGGGGCACGGCGCTGGCCGCCAGCGCGGTGCGCGCGGGCCGGCAGGTCACGCTCTGGGCGCTCGAGCCGGACGTGGTCGAGGCCATCAACGGCACCCACGAGAACCCGGTCTACCTGCCCGGCATCGCGCTCGACCCGGCGCTGCGCGCCACCGGCGACGTGGCCGAGGCCGCGGCGGCGGACGCGCTCCTGCTGGTGTGCCCCGCCCAGCACATGCGGGCGGTCAGCGCCCGGGTGATGGAGGCGGGCGCCGAGGCGCCGCTGGTGATCTGCTCCAAGGGCATCGAACAGAAATCGTTGAGGCTGATGAGCGACGTGCTCGCCGACACCGCGCCCGGCGCGCCGCTGGCGGTGCTGTCCGGGCCGACCTTCGCCGCCGAGCTGGCGCGCAACCTGCCCACGGCGGTGACGCTGGCGGCCGAGGACGAGGGCCTGGCGAGGGCGCTCATCGAGGCGCTGGGCCACAACCGCTTCCGGCCGTACCAGTCGGGCGACGTGATCGGCGCCCAGATCGGCGGCGCGGTGAAGAACGTGCTCGCCATCGCCTCGGGCATCGTCGCCGGCGCGCGCCTCGGCGACAACGCGGCGGCGGCGCTGATCACCAGGGGCCTTGCCGAGATCATGCGCCTGGGCGAGGCGCTGGGCGGCCAGCGCGAGACGCTGATGGGCCTGTCCGGGCTGGGCGACCTGGTGCTGACCTGCGGCAGCACCCAGTCGCGCAACATGTCGCTGGGCAAGGCGCTGGGCGAAGGCCGCCGCCTCGCCGACATCCTCGGCGAGCGCCGCTCGGTGGCCGAGGGCGTCTACACCGCCAGCGGCGTCGCCGCGCTCGCCGCGCGGCACGGCATCGACATGCCAATCTGCGCCGCCATGGACCGGGTGCTGAACCACGGGGCGGCGGTGGCCGACGAGATCGAGGGCCTGCTCAGCCGCCCGTTCAAGGCCGAGACCGTTTAGGAGGAACCATGCTCTACATCATCCACGCGCCGGACAAGGCCGACTCCAGGGACCGCCGCGCCGCGACCCGCCCGCGCCATCTGGACTACTGGGGCAAGGACGCGCCGCTGAAGGTGATCCTGGCCGGGCCGATGATCGACGAGGCCACCGGCGACATGAGGGGCTCGATGCTGATCGTCGAGGCGGACTCGCTCGAGGCGGTCAGGAAGGCCGCCGAGGCCGATCCCTACTGGACCGAGGGCGTGTTCGAGCGCATGGACGTCTCCGCCGTGCGGCTGCCGCTGGGCCTGCTGGCGGAGAAGCTGTGATGGCGTACTGGCTGGTGAAGTCCGAGCCGGGCGCCTGGTCGTGGGACGATCAGGTGCGCGACAAGACCACGTCGTGGACCGGCGTGCGCAACCACCAGGCGGCGCTCAACCTCAAGGCCATGCGCAAGGGCGACAAGGCGTTCTTCTACCATTCGGTGGACGAGAAGCGGATCGTCGGCGTGGTCGAGGTGGTGAAGGAAGCCTATCCCGACGACACCGATCCCAGCGGCCGGTTCGTCACGGTCGACGTGAAGGCGGTCAAGCCGGTGCCCAGGCCGGTCACGCTGGCCGAGATCAAGGCCGACCCGCGCATGGCGGATTTCGCCCTGGTGCGCCAGTCGCGCCTGTCGGTGGTGCCGGTGTCGGACGAGCAGTGGGCGATCCTGGCCGGGATGGCCGACCTGACGTGACGCCGCCCCGCGCGGAAAGCCTGGACGACATCCCCGGCGGCCCGCCCCTGGGCTCGGTGCTGTGCCGGCTCAGCGACCTGCCGCCGCGCGGGTCGAAGGCGTTCCGGTTCCGCGACGGCGAGCTGCGCTACGACATCTTCGTCCAGCGCTGGGACGGCCAGGTCCATGCCTGGCGCGACCAGTGCCCGCACCTGAAACTGCCGCTGGACTATCATCGCGGCCATTTCCTCGACGCCGAGGGCGCCAGCCTGCAATGCGCCCATCACGGCGCCCGCTTCCGCGTCCATGACGGCTACTGCTTCGAGGGGCCGTGCAAGGGCCGCTGGCTGACGCCCATCCGCATCGTCGTGCGCGGCGACGATATTCTGGTGAACTGAGGGCAACCTTCCTGCGTTCATCGCTCACCCGGCTCTTGTCCCGTCGCGGTGACGGCTCCTATCATCCCTACCGATCAAGGAAGGGAGGTTCGGCATATGGCGGAAGATCAGGTTTTTCCAGTTCCGAAGGATTGGGCGAAGCGGGCGTGGGTCGACGAGGCGCGCTACAAGGACATGTATGCGCGCTCGGTGTCGGACCCGGACGGCTTCTGGGGCGAGCACGGCAAGCGGCTGGACTGGATCAAGCCTTACACCAGGGTCAGGAACGCGTCCTTCGACGGCGACGTGGCCATCAAATGGTACGAGGACGGCGTCCTCAACGTCAGCGCCAACTGCATCGACCGGCACCTGGCCACGCGCGCCGACCAGACCGCCATCATCTTCGAGGGCGACGACCCCTCGGTTTCGCGCAACATCACCTACCGGGAATTGCATGACGAGGTCTGCCGCTTCGCCAACGTGCTGAAGGCGCGGGGCGTCCGCAAGGGCGACCGGGTGACCATCTACCTGCCCATGATCCCCGAGGCGGTCTATGCCATGCTGGCCTGCGCCCGCATCGGCGCGGTGCATTCGGTGGTGTTCGGCGGCTTCTCGCCCGACAGCCTCGCCGGGCGCATCCAGGACTGCGATTCCACGGTGGTCATCACCGCCGACGAGGGCCTGCGCGGCGGCCGCAAGATCCCGCTCAAGGCCAACACGGACGAGGCGCTGGAGAGGTGCCCCGGCGTGCGCGCCGTCATCGTCGTCCGCCACACGGGCGGCGAGGTCGCGTTCGATCCGGACCGCGACCTCTGGTATCACGACGAGGCCCAGCACGTGCCGCCGTTCTGCCCGCCCGAGGAGATGAACGCCGAGGACCCGCTGTTCATCCTCTACACCTCGGGATCGACCGGAAAGCCCAAGGGCGTGCTGCACACGACCGGCGGCTATCTGGTGTTCGTCGCCATGACGCACCAGTACGTGTTCGACTATCACGACGGCGACATCTACTGGTGCACCGCCGACGTCGGCTGGGTGACCGGCCACAGCTACATTGTCTACGGGCCGCTCGCCAACGGCGCCACCACGCTGGTGTTCGAGGGCGTGCCCACCTGGCCGGACGCGTCGCGCTTCTGGCAGGTGATCGACAAGCACAAGGTCAACATCTTCTACACGGCGCCCACCGCCATCCGCGCGCTGGAGCGCGAGGGCGACGCGCCGGTGAAGAAGACCTCGCGCGCCTCGCTGCGCCTGCTCGGCTCGGTGGGCGAGCCGATCAATCCGGCGGCGTGGCGGTGGTATCACGACGTGGTCGGCGACGGCCGCTGCCCGGTGATCGACACCTGGTGGCAGACCGAGACCGGCGGCATCCTCATCTCGCCGCTTCCGGGCGCCACCGCGCTCAAGCCCGGCTCGGCGACGCTGCCGTTCTTCGGCTGCCAGCCGGCGCTGGTCGACGCCGACGGCAATTTCATCGAGGGCGCGGGCAGCGGCAATCTGGTGCTGCTGGAGTCCTGGCCCGGCCAGATGCGGACGGTCTATGGCGACCACCAGCGGTTCGTCGACACCTATTTCAAGGCCTATCCGGGCAAGTACTTCACCGGCGACGGCTGCCGCCGCGACGAGGACGGCTATTACTGGGTCACCGGGCGCGTGGACGACGTCATCAACGTCTCGGGCCACCGGCTCGGCACCGCCGAGGTCGAATCGGCGCTGGTCGCCCATCCGCTGGTGACCGAGGCGGCCGTGGTCGGCTATCCGCACGACATCAAGGGCCAGGGCATCTACGCCTATGTGACGCTGACCGCGGGCGAGGAGCCCAGCGAGGCGCTGCGCAAGGAGCTGGTCGACTGGGTCGGCAAGGAGATCGGCCGCATCGCCGCGCCCGACCGTCTGCAATTCGCGCCGGGCCTGCCCAAGACCCGCTCGGGCAAGATCATGCGCCGCATCCTGCGCAAGATCGCCGAGAACGATCCGGCCAATCTGGGCGACATCTCCACCCTGGCCGATCCGGCCGTGGTCTCCGATCTCGTGAACAACAGGCTCAACCAGTAAAGGCGATCTGAAAGGACTCTCCGCCAATGGAGCTACTGACGAATCCGGACGTGTGGGCATCGCTCCTGACGCTCACCGTCCTCGAGATCGTGCTCGGTATCGACAACGTCATCTTCATCGCTCTGTTGGTGCAGCGGCTGCCCGTCGAGCAGCAGGCCAGGGCGCGGCTGCTCGGCCTAGGCGGCGCGCTGATCATGCGCGTGATGCTGCTGTTCGCCATCGTCTGGCTGACCCGGCTCACCAAGCCTCTGTTCGAGCTTTTCGACCACACCTTCTCGTGGCGCGACCTGATCCTGATCGGCGGCGGCATCTTCCTGGTCGTCAAGGCGACCATCGAGATCCACCATTCGATCGAAGGCCATGTGGAGGAGCGCAAGCCGGGCGCGGGAGCCGCCTTCGGGCTGATCATCGCGCAGATCATGGCGCTCGACATCGTGTTCTCGCTGGATTCGGTGCTGACCGCCATCGGCATGGCCGAGCATATCGAGGTGATGATCGCCGCGGTGATGATCGCCATCGGCGTCATGCTGTTCGCCGCCGGCCCGATCTCGGACTTCATCCAGAAGCACCCGACCACCAAGATGCTGGCGCTCAGCTTCCTGCTGATGATCGGCATGGCGCTGATCGCGGACGGCTTCGGCATGCACCTGCCGCGCGGCTACATCTATGCGGCCATCGGCTTTTCGGTGCTGGTCGAGATGCTCAACCTGATGATGCAGCGGCGCCGCGAGAAGAAGAGCGGCCGCTGAGTCCCGGGCGGCGCCCCGTGGGCGCCGCCTTCCGTCATCCGGTGAAGGCGCGGACGATGCCGACGAGGGTGATGCCGGTCAGCGTCAGGGTGGCCGCGAGGGTGACGAGCATGCCGGGACCGCGCTTGGCCGGGTCCCTCATATAGGTGGTGGCATAGACGATCCGGCCGGCCAGCCAGACCGCGCCGATCAGCCCGGTCCAGGCATCGCCCACCACGGCGACGGCCAGCCACAGCACCGGCAGGAACAGCACGAGCTGCTCGACGGTGTTGAGGTGGACGCGGAAGGCGCGCTCGAACAGGGGGTCGCCGCTGGTCGCGGGCGCGGCGACGCCGGTCTTGCCGCGCAGGGCGCCGACCCTGGCGCTCAGCAGGAAGGTGTAGAGAATCGCGGCGATGGTCACCAGCGCCGTCACCTTGGCCGTGATCATGGACTGTCTCTCCCTCGTCCCGGCGGAATGGCCGGAAAGGGGATGATAGGCCGGAACGGCCGTTCCTAGAAGTCGGACACGATGCCGTTGCGCTCCCAGTCGCCGTAGCGGGTCGGCTCGGGGCCCTTCGGGCCGCCGATCTCCGCGGGCTTCTTCTTCGCCTCGGCCGGTTGGGCCGCGTCCTGCGCCGCGGCGCCGGGTTTCTTCTCGGGTGTGTCGTTCATCTCGCCGAATCCCTCGAGAGGTTCATTGAATGGAGGGAGACAATCCTTACATATCGGGAAGTTCGCAACTGTAATGAGCCGGACAACAAACGATGAACTGGTTTCGCACCACCCTTCTGATGGCGGCGATGACCGCGCTGTTCATGGGCATAGGCGGCCTGATCGGCGGCGGCACGGGCGCCCTGATCGCGTTGCTGGTGGCGGGCGGCATGAACCTGTTCGCCTACTGGAATTCGGACAGGATGCTGCTGCGCATGCACAACGCGCAGCCGGTGGACCCCCGCTCCGAGCCCGAGCTGTACGAGATGGTGTCCCAGCTCTCGCAGAACGCGGGCATCCCCATGCCCAAGCTCTACATCGTCGACGAGGACCAGCCCAACGCCTTCGCCACGGGCCGCAACCCCGAGAACGGCGCGGTGGCCGTCACCACGGGCCTGCTGCGCCTCCTGAACCATCAGGAGGTCGCGGGCGTGGTCGCGCACGAGATCGGCCACATCAAGAACCGCGACACGCTGGTCATGACGATCACCGCGACCATCGCCGGCGCGATCTCCATGCTGGCCAACTTCGCCATGTTCACCGGCAACAGCCGCGACAATCCGCTGGGCATGATCGGCTCCATCGCCATGATGATCCTGGCGCCGATCGCCGCCATGCTGGTGCAGATGGCGATCTCGCGCACCCGCGAATACGCGGCCGACCGGGCCGGCGCCGAGATTTGCGGCCGGCCCATGTGGCTGGCCTCGGCGCTGGAGAAGCTGGAGATCGGCGCCCAGCGCATCGGCAACCACAGCGCCGAGCAGAATCCGGCCAGCGCCCACATGTTCATCGTCAACCCGCTGCACGGCGGCACCATGGACGGCCTGTTCACCACCCACCCGCGCACGGCCAACCGGATCGCCGCGCTCCGCGCCATGGCCGGCGCGGCCCCCGCACGCGGCCCCTGGGGCTGACGCGCCAGAAAGAGCCGGTTACTCGGATTTCCTTCTCGGGGATTCTGCGAGCGCAGCGACGCAGAATCACGGTGGAACAGAAAGGCAAATGAAAGCGATGGATCGGACCAGCCTGACCGGCTCTTGCTCTATCGCTGGCTGACCAGCCCCAGCACGTCCGAGAGGATGAAGATCACGCTGACGACCAGGCCATAGACCACGCCCGACACCAGGGCGACCGAGGCGACGGCGGTCACCAGCCCCGCCAGGTAGACGATGCCGTCGCTTTCCAGCAGCGCCAGCGAGAACAGGCAGATGGCGAGCGCCGGCGGCATGTTGCCCAGCGGAATGGGCAGGAACAGGATCGTCGACAGGATCAGGCAGATGACGCCGGCGAGCTGGTCGAAGGGTTTCGCGGCCAGCAGGGCGAGGCGCGGCTTCATCCAGCGTTCCGCCCGGCGCATCACCGGCGCCGCGCGCGCGACGATCCTGGCGAAGTCGCTCAGCAGCAGCGAACGCTGCGAGATCAGCGACGGCAGCCAGGGCGTCGACCGACCGATGGCCAGTTGCAGGGACAGGAAGATCAGCGGGAAGCCCAGCAGGATCGACGTGCCCGGCGGCGTCGGCAGCAGGTTGGGCACCGCGAAGATGAACATCAGCGCCCCGAAGGCGCGGTCGTCCATGCGCGCCGTGATGTCGGCGATGGATATCCGCTCGTTCGGATGATCCTCGGCGATCTCGGTCAGCACCTCGGACAGCCTGGTGCCGCGCGCACGGGAATCGCGTTCGGCGGAGGGCGGCGTCTGGTCGGTTCGGGGACTGTCTTCGGGCTGGCTCATGGGCGTTTCCCCAGCCATATCAGATCGCCGTGACGCTGTCTTTGCATGCTTCCGTTAAATCCTCGCGACACGCCCAAAGATCGCTTGAATCCGGGTCCGCGCCCCTCTACTCACATCGGGCATGGACGTTGCCCGCCAGACAGCCCTCGCCCTTCTCGAGACGGTGCTTTCCAAGCGCCATGCCTTCGACGATTCGTTCGCCCGCGCGGTCGAGCCGCTGTCGCCCCAGGATCGCGGATTCGTCCGCCAGCTCTGCGCCACCGTGCTGCGCCGGCTCGGCCAGATCGACGACCTGATCGACGGCTGCCTGCAAAAGCCGCTGCCGCCCGGCATGCCGGCGCCGCGCGACATCCTGCGCCTCGGCGTCGCCCAGCTCCTGTTCCTCAACACGCCGGCCCATGCGGCCATCGACACCTCCGTCAGCCTGGCCGACGCCCATGACGACAAGCGCGTCGCCAATTTCAAGGGCGTCATCAACGCGGTGCTCCGCCGCCTGTCGCAGGAAGGCGCGGCCAAGCGCGCCCGCCAGGACGGCCCCCGCCTCAACACGCCGAAATGGCTGTGGGACAGCTGGGCCAAGGCCTATGGCGGCAAGACCGCGCGCCAGATCGCCGAGATGCATCTCCGCGAGGCGCCGCTCGACCTGACCTTCAAGCCGGGCGTCGACCTGAAGCCGTGGGCGCAGAAGCTGGGCGGGCAGGTGCTGTCCACCGGCACCGTGCGGCTCGCGGCCGGCGGGCGCGTCGAGGAACTGGCCGGCTACAATGACGGCCTCTGGTGGGTGCAGGACGCGGCGGCGGCGCTGCCGGTGCGCCTGTTCGGCGACCTGACGGGCAGGACGGCCATCGATCTCTGCGCGGCGCCGGGCGGCAAGACCGCGCAGCTCGCGGCGGGCGGCGCGTCCGTCACCGCCGTCGACCGGGCGCCGCCGCGGATCAAGACGCTCAACATCAACCTGCGCCGCCTCAAGCTCGCCGCCGAGGTCGTCACCGCCGACGGGTCGACCTGGAAGCCGGCCGAGCCGGCGGACGCCGTGCTGCTCGACGCGCCATGCTCGGCGACCGGCACCATCCGGCGGCACCCGGACGTGGCGCTGCTGAAATCCGAGCGGGACATCGCGACGGTGCGGCCGGTGCAGGCCGAGCTGCTGAGGAACGCGGCCCGCATGGTCAGGCCGGGCGGCACGCTGGTCTATTGCGTCTGCTCGCTCCAGCCCGAGGAAGGGCCGCAGCAGATCGCCGCCTTCCTCAAGGGCAACCAGGGGTTCAGCCGCAAGCCGGTGTCGCCGGAAGAGGTCGGCGGCCTCGCCGAGCTGATCACCCCGGAAGGCGACGTGCGCACCCTGCCCTTCCACCTCGCCGAGCAGGGCGGCATGGACGGTTTCTTCGCCGCCAGGCTGGTCAGGAAGGGCTGATCCCCGCCCGTCCGTCATCCCGTCGCCGGGATGACGTGGGAGGGCCGGGAGGCCAGAGTTTCCTCAGTCCCCGTCGCCGTCGCCCATCTGGGACTGGATGTAGTTCTGGATGCCGACCTTCTCGATCAGGTCGAGCTGGGTTTCGAGGAAGTCGATGTGCTCCTCCTCGGATTCCAGGATGTCCTCGAACAGCTCGCGCGAGATGTAGTCGCGCACCGTCTCGGCATGGGCGATCGCCTCGCGCAGCAGCGGGCACGCCTCCAGCTCGGTGTCGAGGTCGGCCTTCAGGATCTCGGCCACGGTCTCGCCGATTCGCAGCCGGTTCAGGTCCTGCAGGTTGGGCAGCCCTTCGAGGAACAGGATGCGGTTGATGAGCTTGTCCGCATGCTTCATCTCGTCGATGGACTCTTCGTACTCGTAGTCGCCGAGCTTGTTGAGTCCCCAGTTCTTCAGCATCCGCGCATGCAGGAAATACTGGTTGATGGCGGTCAGCTCATTCTTGAGGGCCGCATTGAGGAACTGGATAACCTTCTTATCGCCCTTCATGGCAACCCTCCTTTGTTGATTCTGGACGAGTAACGCTCAGACAACAAAATAGGTCCGTTGCCGGCATCGGTCAAATGACACGATGAGGCAGACGGATTAGAGGGAGACCAGCTCCACCGAAGCACTCAACTTCACACGCTCCGCATCGATCACGTCCTGGGCGTGGTAAAGGCAGGTTCCGCAGTCGGGATCGACGCCAAGCGCGGCGTAAATCTCCTCGGCGGTCGCGGACGGCCGTTCGACGGCCAATTCGCGAATCTGGCTTTCCCGTAAGGCGTTGCAGATGCAGACGTACATTCGAATCGCACTCCAGATGGAGTTGAATATAGCGCCCTGAGAATGAGTGTCAATTACTCAGTGAAAACGCCTCGCAAACGCGGTGCTTGCGCCGACGGATCGGGCGTGGTCTTAAAAGCCGGACACCACGGCAGGAGCAGGAACATGACCGTCACCATCCTTCACAATCCGCGCTGCAGCAAATCGCGCGAGACGCTGGCGCTGCTCCAGTCGAAGGGAATCGAGCCCGAGGTGATCGACTATCTGAAGGCGCCGCCCTCGGCCGCCGAACTGGACGGCATCCTGAAGAAGCTGGGCAAGGAGCCGCGCGAGGCCATGCGCCGGCAGGAGGCGCCCTACAAGGAGCTGGGCCTCGACGATCCGGCGCTGGGGCGCGACGCGCTGATCCGGGCGATGGTCGAGAATCCCGTCCTGATCGAGCGCCCTGTCGTCATCTCGGGCGGCAAGGCGCGGATCGGCCGGCCGCCGGAATCGGTTCTGGAGATCCTGTAGGCCTCAGCCGCGGAACTTGCCCATCAGCGCCACCAGTTCGGTGAACTTGCGGCGCTGCTCGGCCGCGTCGCCGCTGCGGATGGCGTCCTCGACGCAGTGGTCGGCATGTTGCCGGAGCACTTCGGCCTCGACCTTGGCGAGCGCCGCCTTGACCGCCTGGAGCTGCACCAGGATGTCCATGCAGTAACGCTCTTCCTCGACCATGCGGATGATGCCGCGCACCTGTCCTTCGATGCGCTTGAGCCGGGGAACCGTATCCTGATGCGACGCGTGTGCCATTGACATACCTTACCGGGGTATAGTATCCATTGTCAATCATCGGCAGCATACCGGACGTCATGCGCCCCGTGATCCGCCATTCCCTGCCGCTGCTGGCCCTTTCGCTCGCCGCCTGCGCGAACGTGCCGCAGGATCAGGGCTTTTCCTCGGTCGCGCGCGACGTGGAGGCGCGTTCCGGGCATCAGGTGGCATGGCTGCGCGACGCCGAATCCCGGCAGATGGCCGCCGACCTGACCGGATCGCTGCTGGCCCGGCCGCTGACCGCCGAGACCGCGACCCGCATCGCCCTGGTCAACAACAGGGACCTGCAAGCCACCTTCGCCGCCGTGGGCATCGCCACCGCCGACGCGGTGCAGGCGGCGACGCCGCGCAATCCCGTGCTCGACGCGGCCATGAAGATCCCGCTGGAAGGCGGCGGCGTGAACCTGGATTTCGGCCTTGCCTTCGAGTTCGTCGACCTGCTGTTCCTGCCGGCCCGAGGCCGGATCGCCGCCGCCGAGGCCGACGCGGTGAGGCTTCGGGTGACCGGCGAGGTGCTGACCCTGGCGGCGCGCACCCGCACGGCGTTCATCGAGGTGCAGGCGGCGGATCGCATCGCCGCGCTGGCCGCCGAGGCGGCGACCGTGGCGCAGGCCGAGGCCGACGCGGCGCAGGTGCTGCGGGACGCGGGCAACATCACCTCGGCCAGGCTGGCCCAGGCGCATGAGCGCCTTGCCGCGGCCCGGGCGGCAGGCTCGGCCGCCGGCAACGCCCTCACCGCGGCGCGCGAGCGCCTCACCGTGGCGATGGGCGTGAGCGAGGACCGTTGGACCGCCGCCGGCGACCTGCCGGGCCTGCCCGCGCAGGAGCCGTCCGCCGCCGACCTGGAGCGCCGGGCGCTGGCGGCCAGCGTCGACGTGGCCGCGACGCGGCAGGATCTGGTCGCCGTGGGCGAGCGCAACGGCCTGACCCGGCGCACCGCCGTCCTCGGCGAGGGCGAGGCGGGCGTCGCCGCCGAGCGCGGCGGCGGCGACTGGGAAGTGGGGCCGAGCCTCGCCGTCCCGCTGCCGCTGTTCGACCTGGGCGGCGCGCGCACCGCGCGGGCGCGCGCCCAGGTACAGCAGGCCGAGGACCGCCACGCGGCGAGCCGGGTGCGCGTGGCCTCGGCGGCACGGCAGGCGGCAGCGGCGCTGGAGCGGGCGCGCGGCGACGCGGCGCTGAGCACGGACACCGCGCTGCCGGCCAGCCGGGAAGCGGCGGAGCAGGCCGTGCTGCACTACAACGCCATGCAGACGGGCGTCTTCGACCTGCTGGCGGCGCGCGCCGCCGCGATCGGCGCCGGGCAGCGCCATGTGGCGGCACTGGCCGCCTACTGGACGGCGCGCGCGCGGGTCGACCTGCTGTTGCAAGGCGGCCTGCCCGAGGCGGCATCCACGCCTTCGGTCACGTTGGCAGCCGACGCGCCGCGAGGGAATCACTGATGGCGAGGATGAACCGCAGGCAGGCCCTTGGACTTTCCGGCGCCGCGCTGGCCGCCGGCGCGCTGGCGTCGCGGGACGCGCTGGCGCGGCACCCGCACCATCACGCCCACGAACCGGCGGCGGCGCCCGCGCCGGCCCGAAGCGGCGCGGGCCGCGTGGTGACGCCGGGCGGCGCGGCGCTGCACGGCCGGCTGGTCGGCGGCGTGAAGGTCTATCACCTCACCGCCGAGCCGGTGGCGCACAGTTTCGCGCCGGGGCTGACCGGCCAGTGCTGGGGCTATAACGGCCGGGTGCACGGCCCGACCATCGAGGCGATGGAAGGCGACCGGGTCCGCGTCTACGTCACCAACAAGCTGCCCGCGCCGACCACGATCCACTGGCACGGGGTGCTCCTGCCCAACGGCATGAACGGCGTGGGCGGGCTCAACCAGCCGACGATCAAGCCGGGCGAGACCTTCGTCTACGAATGGACGTTCCGCCAGCACGGCACCTTCATGTACCACCCCCATCACGACGAGATGACCCAGATGGCCATGGGCCTGATGGGGCTGATCGTGGTGCATCCGAAGGAGCGCCGCCCGGTGGACCGGGACTATGCCATGATGCTGAGCACCTGGAAGGTCGAGCCGGGCACGACGCGGCCCGACCCCAACGAGATGACCGATTTCAACGTGCTGACCGTGAACGGGCTATGCTATCCGGCGACGCCGCCCATGCTGGCCCGCACCGGCGACAGGGTGCGCATCCGCATCGGCAACCTCAGCGCCATGGACCACCACCCCATCCATCTGCACGGGCACAGCTTCAGGATCACCGAGACCGACGGCGGCGTCATTCCCGCCGCCGGCCAGTGGCCGGAGACGACCGTGCTGGTGCCCACGGGCACCACCCGCACCATCGAGTTCATCGCCGACAACCCCGGCGACTGGGCGGTGCATTGCCACATGACCCATCACCTGATGAACCAGATGGGGCACGGCCTGCCCAACATGATCGGCGCCGACCGGCAACGGCTTCAGGCCGCCATCGACAAGGCGGTGCCCGGCGCGATGATCATGGGGACCGAGGGCATGGGCGACATGGACGAGCACGCCGCGCATATGAGGATGCCCGAGAACACCATCGGCATGATGCCCGTGGACGGCCCGCACGATCCCATCACCATGGGCGGCATGTTCGCCATCCTGAAGGTGCGCGACACCCTGGCGGGCGACGCCGATCCGGGCTGGTACCGGCAGCCCGAAGGCTCCGTCTCGCGGCTGGCCAGCGCGGCCGAGCTGGCGCGGGACGGGATCGGCTAGGCGGCGGCCTTCGCCGCCTGGGCCGCCGGCGCGGCGGCGGACGGGCGGCGCATCATCACCAGCATGACGAACGCCGCCAGCGCCATCGCCGGCAGATAGAACACGAAGGCATAGACATAGCTGCCCGAGGCGTCGCGCACCGCGCCCGACAGCACGGGGCCGGCCGCCGCCGCCAGCGAGAAGAACGGGATCACCAGCCCCATCACCCGCCCGAAGGCCGCCGATCCGTAGTTCTGGCCCACCATGACGCAGACCACGGGCATCAGGCCGCTCGACCCCAGGCCGATCAGCGCCGCGGCGGCGAGCATGACCGGATAGGCCGGATGGAACGGCGTCACCACCAGCGACAGGCCGATGCAGGCCGAGGCGATCCAGTAGGGAATGCGCGGATCGACCCGGTCGGCCATCATGCCGAACAGGAAGCGCCCGGCGATGGTCGCGGCCGAGAACACCGAGACCAGCGCGGCGGCGGCCTGCGGCTGGAAGCCCAGCTCGGCCGAGAACGGCGCCAGGTTCTGCTGGAACCCGTAATAGGCGATGGCCGGGCCGAGGAAGGTCAGGCCGAGCACCCAGAACACGCGGTCCTTGAACACGCGCGCCGTGGTCCATTCGCCGCGCGGCGCGGCGGCGACCGGCACGGCCTGACGGCTGACGCGCGGCACCTCCAGCTCGCCGTCGTGCGGCAGGCGCGCCAGCAGCCAGACGAGCGGCACGACACCGACGACGACCAGCCCGGCCAGCATCATGTTGGCCTCGCGCCAGCCGTGGTTCTGCAGCAGGAAGGTGCAGATGGGCGGCATGATCACGCCGCCCAGCGAGGAGCCCAGCGACACGATGCCCACGGCGAAGCCGATACGCGACGGGAACCATTTGGCGGCCAGCGCCTGGCCCGCCAGCGTCGCCGCGAAGGCATAGCCGAAGGCGATCAGCGTGGCGTAGAGCACGACGATCTGCCACAGCGCGGTGACCTGGGCGATCAGCACCAGACCCAGCGCCAGCACCAGCGTGCCGCCGCAGATCAGCACCCGCATGGATACCTTGTCCATCAGCCGGCCCGCGAAGGGCATCATAAGGCCGGTGCCGATGGTCGAGGCGGCGATGGCCATCATCACGTCGCCGCGGCCGACGCCGAACTCCTTCACCCAGGGATCGACCCAGAAGGTGAAGCAGGTAAAGCAGATGCCGACGATCAACGCCTGGAACAGCACGCCGACAGCGAGCACGTTCCATCCATGATACCACTTCATGCCATTCCGTCCGGTCCCTGAGAGACGCGCAGCATCGGCTGCTTCGCACCCGGCGTAAACCGGATTTTTTCAGCAACCGCGCCGAAATATCCCGGCAATGTTTCAGAGCGCCAGCGCCACCGTGGCCGTGCCGGGCGAGATCTGCGCGCCCCTGTCGTCCTGGGAGGTCAGCTCGATGTCGGCGAACAGCTCGCCGTCCTGGCGGCGCAGCGCCGTGATCCTGCCGCCGAGCGTCAGCGTCCGGCCCTGGAACAGCGGGCTGCGCAGGCGGATGTCGACCGCGACGATGCGGCCCGCGCCGTCCATCCAGTCGCGCAGCAGGGCGTGGGCATAGGCATGCAGGAGCGGCGCCATGCCGAAGGCACCCTCGAAGCCCTCGCCGCGCCCGACCGCGTCGTCCCAGTGATGGGCGTGATATTCATAGTTCACCGCCGCGAAGCGGTTCCAGTGATGGACCGTACCCTCGCGGATGAAATCGGGCAGCCGGTGGCCGACCTCGAGCAGATGCGGATCGAGCATCAATACCTCGCGAACACCGAATCGACGGTGCGTATCCAGTCGCCCCGCTGGTTGACCAGCTCGTGCGACACGGTGGTGTAGAGCATCAGACCCATGCGGCCCTCGCGCTCGAAATAGTCGGTGATGCGATGGGTCGAGCGGATGACGTCGCCCGGCCGCATGCGCACCTTGCCGTGGGAAGCGCGGATGCCGGTCAGGATCATCGCCCGGTAGCGCGGCGGCGTCACGCCCAGCTCGGCCTCGCTGAACCCGGTCTGCGACACCGGCGGCCCGTCCAGCGCCGGCGCGAGCGTCGCCCAGGCGAAGGGATTGAAGTCCTCGGGCGCGACGATCCCGCCATGTGCGGTGGTCGCGGCATGATCCTCGTCCCAGAACAGGCGCGGCGGCGTCCGGGGCCAGTAGACCGCCACGGCCCATTTGCGGATGTCGGACGCCGAGATCGGGAACGACACCGTCTCGCGCATCACCCTGCCGACGATGGCGCGCATCTCGTCGGTGATCATGCTCGTGCTCATGCCGCCATCTCCGTCGCTGCGGCAGGCGGGCTTGCGCCGGCGCGGCATGGACACCGCCTGCACCGGCACTATAGCATCCATGTTCCACCACCGGAGCGCCCTCATGGAAGACGCCGGTTTCGCCGAGCGCGCCTTCGTGATCCTCGCCTTCGCCGCGGCCGTCGGCTGCGGCATCGTCGGCGGGATATTCTATGCGTTCTCGGCCTTCGTCATGCGCGCGCTGGGCAGGCTCGCGCCCGAGCAGGGCGCGGCGGCCATGAAGGCCATCAACGCGGTGATGGGCTAGATCAGACCTATCACCTTCATTTGCCAATCCATTGGCCTCTCTTTTCTCCGTGACTCTGCGAGAGGAAAACCCGGAGGAAATACTAATCTGAACAGCTTTTGCTCCAGGCTTGCGGCGGGCGGCGCGCCGGGGACCGTCATAATCCGGGACGCGCGTCGCGCCGGACTGCTAAAATGAATCGGTCCGGACGGATTCCGGGAACGCGGGACGGCCATCCGGCGTTTCGCCTGCTCACAGGCGAGCGCTGCCGGCGATAAGAACGGAAAGTCACCATGAAACGTGCCGACAGGCTCGAGGCGTCCTCCGGCGAGGAAAACCGCTACCGCCTGCTGGTCGACGCCATCACCGACTATGCGATCTACATGCTCGACGTGGACGGCAGGATCGCGAGCTGGAACGCGGGCGCGATGCGCTTCAAGGGCTATACCGCCTCCGAGATCATGGGCGAGCACTTCTCGCGCTTCTATACGGACGCGGACCGGGACGCCGGCAAGCCCGCCACCGCGCTGGCGACCGCCGCCGGCGAGGGCCGCTTCGAGGGCGAGGGCTGGCGCGTGCGCAAGGACGGCAACCGCTTCTGGGCCCATGTGATCATCGACCCGATCCGCGATCCGGACGGCACGCTGGTCGGTTTCGCCAAGATCACCCGCGACCTTACCGAACGGAAGCTGGCCGAGGACGCGCTGCGCCAGAGCGAGCAGCAGTTCCGCCTGCTGCTCCAGGGCGTGAGCGACTATGCCATCTACATGCTCGATCCGGACGGCCGCATCACCAACTGGAACGCGGGCGCCGAGCGCATCAAAGGCTATGCGCCCGAGGAGATCATCGGCGAGCATTTCTCGCGCTTCTACACGCCCGAGGACCGCGAAGCGGGCGAGCCGCGGCGTACGCTGGCCGCCGCCATGTCGGAAGGCCGGTTCGAGAAGGAGGCGGAGCGCGTGCGCAAGGACGGCACCCGTTTCTGGGCGCATGTGATCATCGACGCGATCCGCAACGACCAGGGCGAGCTGATCGGCTTCGCCAAGGTCACGCGCGACATCAGCGAACGCCGCGAGGCGCAGCGGGCGCTGGAGGAAGCCCGCGAGCAGCTTTTCCAGTCGCAGAAGCTGGAGGCCATCGGCCAGCTCACCGGCGGCATCGCCCACGACTTCAACAACCTGCTGATGGTGGTGCTGGGCAGCCTGCAACTGATGCGCAAGCGGCTGCCCGCCGATTCCAGCCTGATGCCGTTGCTCGAGAACGCCATGCAGGGCGCCCAGCGCGGCGCGGCACTGACCCAGCGCATGCTGTCCTTCGCGCGGCGGCAGGAGTTGAAGCCGCGGGCCGTGGATCTCGCCGCGCTGGTGCGCGACATGAACGACATGCTGCAAAGCTCCCTGGGCCCCCAACTGGTGATCGAGACCAGCTTTCCCGAGGGCCTGCCGCCGGCGAACACCGACCCGGTCCAGCTCGAGACCGCCCTGCTCAACCTGGCGGTGAACGCCCGCGACGCCATGCCGCAGGGCGGCGTCGTCCTGATCACGGGCCGCGAGGAGGATCTGGCGGCGACCCGGGACGGCCTGCCGGCGGGCCGCTATGTCTGCCTTTCGGTCGCCGACCAGGGGATCGGCATGGACGAGGAGACCATCGCGCGCGCCAGCGACCCGTTCTTCACCACCAAGGGCGTGGGCAAGGGCACCGGGCTGGGCCTCTCGATGGTCCAGGGCCTCGCGGCCCAGTCGGGCGGCAGGCTCGTGCTGAAGAGCCGCCAGGGCGTCGGCACCACCGCCGAGCTGTGGCTGCCCGTCGCCCAGGCCGCCGCCTGCGTCATGGGAGAGGACGCCGAGAGCGACGCGGCCACGGTGCGCGCCTGCTCGGTCCTCACCGTCGACGACGACCCGCTGGTGCTGACCAACACGGTCGCCATGCTGGCCGATCTGGGCCACGAGGTGTTCGCGGCCAATTCGGCCGAGGAAGCGCTGGCCATCCTGGCCGGGCGGCGGATGGACCTGGTGCTGACCGACCATGCCATGCCGCACACGACCGGCGCCCAGCTCGCCGGGCACATCGCCGAGCGCTGGCCAGGCCTGCCCGTCATCCTCACCACCGGCTATGCCGAGCTGCCGCCCGGCACGGCCACCGGCCTGCCGCGCCTGCCCAAGCCGTTCAGCCAGGACGCGCTGGCCCGCGCCATCGCCGACGCGCTCGCCGCGCCCGAGACCCGCCGCGCGGCAGTCTAGGAGGCGAGCGCCAGCCGCGCGCGGCCATCTCGCGCAGGAAGCCTTCGTTGACGAACCGCTCGATCCGATCGGGGGAAAAGGACATCGGCATTCCTGCGCCGGCCGCCGCCCTGGAAGCTCACCCCTTCCCGTGCGACCGGCCGAAATCGGGCGCGGGGGTCTCCTGCCCCGCGTCGATGATGTTGCGGCGGATGGCGCGGGTGCGCGTGAACAGGTTGAACAGGGTGTCGCCGTCGCCCCAGCGGATGGCGCGCTGGAGGGCGGTCAGGTCCTCGGTGAAGCGGCCCAGCATCTCCAGCACCGCTTCCTTGTTGTTCAGGAAGATGTCGCGCCACATGGTGGGATCGGACGCGGCGATGCGGGTGAAGTCGCGGAAGCCGCCGGCCGAGAACTTGATCACCTCGGACTGGGTCACTTCCTCGAGGTCGGCGGCGGTGCCGACGATGTTGTAGGCGATCAGGTGCGGCACGTGGCTGGTGATGGCGAGCACCAGGTCGTGATGGCGCGGGTCCATCACCTCGGTGCGACTGCCCAGCGCCTGCCAGAACGCCAGCAGCCTGCCGGTGGCGGCCGGATCGGCGCCGGCGGGCGGGGTGAGGATGCACCAGCGGCCGTCGAACAGCTCGGCGAAACCCGCCTCGGGCCCCGAATTCGCGGTGCCGGCGACCGGATGGCCGGGGACGAGGTGCACCCCGGCGGGGATGTGCGGCCCTACGTCGTCGACCACCGCCTGCTTCACCGAGCCCACGTCCGAGACGATGGCGCCCGGCGCCAGATGGGGGCCGATCTCGGCGGCGATGCCGGCGAAGGCGCCCACCGGCGCGCACAGGATGACCAGGTCGGCGCCCCGTACCGCCTCGGCGGCGGTGGGAAGCACCCTGTCGGCCAGCCCGAGCCGGGCCACCGTGTCACGGGTCGCCTGGCTGCGGGCGGTCGCGACGATCTCCTTCGCCAGCCCGTCCCTGCGCGCCCCGAGGGCGATCGACGAGCCGATCAGGCCGACGCCGACGAGGGCGAGGCGTTCAAACACGCGTGGGCTCCAGGAACGCGGCCAGCACGTCGGTGACGCCCCGGTTCTCGGCCTCGGTGCCCACGGTCAGGCGCAGGTGGCCGGGAAAGCCGTAGCCTTCCATGCGGCGCAGATACCAGCCCTTGTCCTTCAGGTAGGCGTCGGCCGCCTGGGCGCGCTCGGGCGTGCCGAAATCGATCAGCAGGAAGTTGCCGGCGCTGGGCACCACCGAGAGACCCAGCCCGCCGAGGCGCTGGAACAGCCAGTCGCGCCAGCGGGTGTTGTGGGCGCGGGCCTTGTCGAAGAACGCGCGGTCCTCCAGCGCGGCGACGGCGGCGGCCTGCGCGGGCGCCGCCACGTTGAACGGCCCCCGCAGGCGGTTGAGCACGTCGATGATGGACGGCGCGCCATAGGCCCAGCCCACGCGCAGCGCGGCGAGGCCGTAGATCTTCGAGAAGGTGCGCGTCATCACCACGTTGGGCGCCCAGGACGCCAGCTCCTGGCCGCTGTCGTAGTCCGGGTCGTCGACGAACTCGGCATAGGCGGCGTCGATCACCAGCACCACGTCCTCGGGCAGGCCGGCGTGCAGCCGCTCCAGTTCATCGCGCCTGATGTAGGTGCCGGTCGGGTTGTTGGGATTGGCGACGAAGACGATCTTCGTGCGCTCGGTCACGGCCGCCAGCATGGAATCGACCGAGACCGTATAGCCGTCGTCCCGGGCGGCCACCGGCGCGGCGCCCACGGCGCGGGCGGCGATCGGGTAGATCAGGAAGCCGTGCTCGCTGTACAGCACCTCGTCGCCCGGGCCGGCATAGCCGCGGGCAAGAAGCTGGAGGATGTCGTCCGAGCCGAAGCCGCACACCACCCGCTCGACCTCCACCTCGTGGCGGCGGGCGATGGCCTCGCGCAGCAGGTGCGCGCCGCCGTCGGGATAGCGGTGGACGATCTTCGCCGCATCGGCATAGGCCTCGAGCGCCCTGGGGCTGGGGCCGAGCGCGGCCTCGTTCGACGACATCTTGCCGACGAAGCTGGTGTCCTTGGACTTGCCCCCCTGATACGGCTCGATGTCGAGCACGCCGGGGCGCGGAACGGGTCCGGTCATGATGTTAACCTTTGATCGGGTTGGCGTAGCCGCCGATGACGGCGGCGCTCCTTGCGCCGTGGGCGGCGCGGGCGGCTTCCGGCGCCTTGTCGCCCGTCCGGTGGAAACCGGGGATGGCGACCAGCGCCGTGCCGCTATGTCGAGCCAGGACGTCGCCGGCCTGTTCGCCGGCGGCGGCGTTCTCGCGGGCGCCGTCGAGCACCACCAGCGTGGTCTCGTCGCCGCTGTCCTCGCGGGCGTTGGCGACGGCGAAGGCGGTCACGCCCGCGTCACCGCGGGACCCCGCCACGAAAAAGGGCAGGCGCGCGAAGATCTGCAGGCCTGCCCCGTTCCGGTCGGAGGATGCAAGGCCGCGCCACCAGGACTCGCCGGCGGGATCGAAGGCAAGCACGCCGATGGCGCCGGGCGTCGCCGCCACATGGGCGAGCGCCGCCTCCGCGTCCTGCTGGGGCGTGAAGGGGATGTTGACGCCGAAATGGGCGCGCGCCAGATCCCACACGGCGATGCGGTCGCCGCCGCCCCATACGGTCACCGCGATGGGCGACTGGCGGTTGAGGAAGGCGGTCATCATCTCGCGCCACATATGCGCGACGACCGGGAAGGGCACGTTGCCCCGGTGCCGGGCCTTCAGGCGGCGCAGGATGCTGGCCTCGCGGCCCGGACGCAGGCGCGGCGCGTCGGGCGCGGCGCCGTTCTTGGCCGCGACCACCAGCTCGCCCAGCTCGGCACGCTCCATCAACAGCGCGTGGATCTTGTCGTCCACGGCGTCGATCTTCTCGCGTATCTGCTCCAGCGTCGGCTGGGACATGGGTCCTGCGCCCTTGTTGAGGAAGCAGCCATTACTAGTCGGCGCCCTCCCGGAAATCAAAGAAAACATTGACACTCGGAGAAGCCGGACCCTAGCTAATGCCCCGTTCCCGACTATGTTAGCCGGCCATCGACAAGGCCAGACGACACGATGAATTCGACCGCCCTGCCGCACCCGAATTACCTCAGGGCGCGGCGACAGTCCGGACAGACCGAGGATCCCCGCGGCGACGTGCTGCGGCTGGAGGCGGTGCCGTTCCGCCTGATCTCGGGCGCGGAGCTTCCCGAGGTGACGGTCGCCTACCAGACCTACGGCACGCTCAACGAGGCCAGGTCCAACGCCGTGCTGATCTGCCATGCGCTGACCCTGGACCAGCACGTGGCGAACCCGCATCCCATCACGGGCAAGGAAGGCTGGTGGGAAACCGCCGTGGGGCCGGGCAAGATCATCGACACCGACCGCTTCCACGTGATCTGCGCCAACGTGCTGGGCGGCTGCCTGGGCACCACCGGCCCGAAGGAGATCAATCCGAGGACGGGCCATCCCTATGGCATCGACTTCCCGGTCATCACCATCGGCGACATGGTGCGCCTGCAGGCCGCCATGCTCGACCAGCTCGGCATTCCGGACCTGTTCTGCGTCATCGGCGGCTCCATGGGCGGGATGCAGGTCCTGGACTGGGCCGCGCGCTATCCCGAGCGGGTATTCTCGGCGATCCCGATCGCCACGACCGCGCGGCATTCGGCGCAGAACATCGCGTTCCACGAGGTGGGACGGCAGGCGATCATGGCCGATCCCAACTGGCGCGGCGGCGACTATTACGGCGGCTACGGCCCCAAGGCCGGCCTGTCGGTGGCGCGCATGGCCGCGCACATCACCTATCTGTCCGAGGCCGGCCTGCACCAGAAGTTCGGCCGCAAGCTGCAGGACCGCGAGGCGCTGACCTTCGGCTTCGACGCCGATTTCCAGATCGAGAGCTACCTGCGCCACCAGGGCAGCACCTTCGTCGAGCGCTTCGACGCCAATTCCTATCTCTACATCACCCGCGCCATGGACTATTTCGACCTGGCGGCGGATTACGGCGGCTTGCTGGCCAACGCCTTCAAGGGCACGCGCACCCAATTCTGCGTCGCCTCGTTCACCAGCGACTGGCTCTATCCCACGGCGGAGAGCCGGTCCATCGTCCATGCCCTCAACGCCGCGGCGGCGCAGGTGAGCTTCGTCGAGTTCGAGACCGACAAGGGCCACGACGCCTTCCTGCTGGACGTGCCCGAATTCTACGACGTGCTGCGCGGCTTCATCGGCGCGGCGGCAGAAAAGCGAGGCATCTAGTGGCGACACGCGAGGTCGACATCCGCGCGCGGGACATCCGCGTCGACCTGCTGGAGATCGGCCGGATGATCGAGCCGGGCAGCCGGGTGCTGGACATCGGCTGCGGCGACGGCGACCTGCTCTATCACCTGGTGCACGACAGGCGAGTGGACGCGCGCGGCATGGAGTTGACCCGCGAGGGCGTCAACGCCTGCGTGGCGCGCGGCCTGTCGGTGGTGCAGGGGGACGCCGACCGCGACCTGGTGGACTATCCGACCGGCGCGTTCGACTACGCGATCCTCAGCCAGACGCTGCAGGCCATGCGCGACACCCGCGCGGGGCTGGAGCAGATGCTGCGGATCGGCCGGCGCGCCATCGTGTCGTTCCCGAATTTCGGCCACTGGTCGGTGCGGCTCCAGCTTCTGTTCAGGGGCCGGATGCCGGACACGCAGACGCTGGAATATCCCTGGTACAACACGCCCAACATCCATCTGTGCACCATCCGCGACTTCATCGAGTTGTGCGCGGAGCTGGGCGTCACCATCGAGCGATTCCTGGCCATCGACGCGGGCGGCAAGCGCTCGCGCACGGCCAACTCGACCCGGCGCGCGAACCTGATGGCCGAGCAGGCGCTGTTCCTTCTGGCGTTCAACGGCGAGCGCGACAGCACCGGCGCGCCGATCTATCGGCCGCGATGACCGGCGCGCTGTTCATCGACCTGGACGGCACGCTGACCGATCCCAAGCCCGGCATCACCGGCTCGGTACGCTATGCGCTGGAGCGGCTGGGCATGGCCTCGGACATGGAGCTGGACTGGGTCATCGGCCCGCCCATGCAGGAAAGCCTGCTCAGCCTGACAGGCACCGAGGCGCTGAGCGTCGCGGCGCTGGCGCATTACCGCGAGCGTTTCGGCGCCATCGGCCTGTTCGAGAACGCGGTCTATCCGGGCATCCCGGAGGCGCTGATGGCGCTGCGCGTCTCGGGCCGGCGGATGTATCTGGCGACCAGCAAGCCGCGGGTCTATGCCGAGCGCATCCTCGACCACTTCAACCTGACCGGCTATTTCGACCGGGTCTTCGGCTCCGAGCTGGACGGCCGGAACGTGCGCAAGACCGACCTGCTGCGCCACGCCCTCGCCGAAACCGGCGAGGACGCCGCGGGTGCGCTGATGATCGGCGACCGCGAGCACGACGCCATCGGCGCGGCGGCCAACGGCATCACGCCGGTGGGCGTGCTGTGGGGCTATGGCAGCCACGCGGAGCTGGAAGCGGCGGGCGTGACGCGGCTGCTGGAGACGCCGGCCGAACTGGCGGCCCTGATCTGAAACGGACTCCGCGCGCGGGCGTCACGCCCGCGCATAGGCCAGCACGCGGCGGCCCTTGCCGCCGTTGATGCGGGCCTCGACCACCTTGGCCGCCTCGACCAGCAGCACGCCGGCCATCCTGCTCCACAGCGCGGCGCCGGGCCGCTCGGCCCAGCGCACTAGGTTGACGCCCGCCGGCGGGCCGTAGAGCGCGCCGCGCCAGCCCAGCGGCTCGAACAGCGCATCGGTCAGCAGGCGGCTCGCCTGGCCCACCGAATAGGGCCGGCCCTGGCCGAACGGCGTGCGCTCGGAGAACGACCAGGGACTGCCCCGGTGCGGCACCACCATCATGATGCGGCCTTCCGGGCTCAGCACGCGCCAGAACTCGCGCAGGAGCTTGCGCGTGTTGTCGGCATGCTCCAGCGCATGGACCACCACTAGCCTGTCCACCGTCCCGTCGGCCAGCGGCAGATAGTCGTCGTCGGCCAGCGCCGCCCGGTTGGGCTGGCCGCGCGGCCACAGGGCCACGCCCTGCTCGGCCGGCATCAGCAGGACCGCCGGACGCGGCCCTTCCAGGCCGCGCAGCAGCGGACCCGCATAGCCGAAGCCGGCGATCACACCGCCGCCGAAGTCGGGCCAGGCCTCCATCAGCCGGGCGCGGAGCAGGACCTGGGCCGTGCGCCCCAGCGCGCTGGCGTAGAATGCCTGAAGCTCGGTGATATCCAGATACACGTGCCAGCCGCACCTTCCCAATGCCCGATGTCGGGACTATCTTAGCCCCATGCTTGAGATACATCAGATACCCGTCCTGTCGGACAATTATGTGTACCTCGCCCATGACGTGGCGACGGGCAAGACGGCCGTGGTCGATCCGGCCACCCACGAGGAAGTGTTCGAGGCGCTGACGGAGAAGGGCTGGACCCTGACCCACATCCTCAACACCCATCACCATGCCGACCACACCGGCGGCAACATGGCGATCAAGGAGGCGACCGGCTGCACCATCGTCGGCCCGCGCGCCGACCGCGAGCGCATCCCCGGCATCGACGTGGAGGTGGGCGACGGCGACACCTATGCGCTGGGCGAAAGCGTCGCCAGGGTGTTCGACGTGCCGGGCCACACCCGGGGCCACATCGCCTTCTGGTTCGAGAATTCGGACGCGCTGTTCTGCGGCGATACCATGTTCGCCCTGGGCTGCGGCCGGCTGTTCGAGGGCACGCCGCAGCAGATGTGGACGTCGCTGTCGAAGCTGCGCGCCCTGCCGCCCGAGACCCAGGTGTACTGCGCCCACGAATACACCAGGTCAAACGCCGCCTTCGCCGTCACCGTCGAGCCGCAGAACGGCGCGCTGGTCGCCCGCAAGTCCATGATCGACGACATGCGCGAACGGGGCGAGCGCACCGTGCCCTCGACCCTCGCCGAGGAGCTCGCCACCAACCCGTTCCTGCGCCCGGACAGCCCGGATCTGCAGGAAACGCTGGGCATGGTCGGCGCCCCGCTGGTCGAGGTGTTCGCCGAGACGCGGCGGCGGAAGGACAATTTCTGAGGCTGTGTTAGCATGGCGCTGACAGGAGGCTTCCCGTGAACGATCTCAGCAAGCTGCCGCGCGATCTGCAGGACTACATCGACGGCAAGGTCCAGTCCGGCGAGTTCGACCGGGAACTCGATGTCATCACTACCGCCCTGGCCGAGATGAGGGAACGCGACCACGAGGAAGACATCGAGGCTTTCCGACGCGAGATCGACATCGGCATCGCCGCCGCGGAAGCGGGCCAGTTCAGTGACCGGACCGTGATACAGATCGCCGACGATACGCGGCGAAAGATGCAGGGCAAGTGACCACGGCCTATCGGCTTGCCGCACCTGCCGAAGCCGACCTGGAAGACATCTATCGCTATACCGCGGACGCTTGGGGTTACGACCAAGCGCATCGGTATCTGGCCGAGCTGCAGCAGCGGTTCGTCGAAGTCGCCGACAATCCGCTGTTGGGGCGCGACCGTGGCGATCTGCGCCGCGGGATCAGAAGCCGCACGGCCGGCCATCATGTGATCTATTACGCCATACTGGATGGAATCGTCGTCATCCTGCGTGTCATGCACCCTCGGCAACGGATGGATAGATCAAGGCTCACAGGTCGTGGAAAATAGAAAGGGCGGCCGAGGCCGCCCTTTCGCATTCTCTGAAACCCGCGATCAGCCGGCGATGTACTGGGCGCCGTTGATGGTGAGGGTCGAGCCGGTGACGAAGCCGGCGTCGTCGCCGGCCAGGAACAGCACGCCGCGGGCGATGTCGGTGGCTTCGCCGAGGCGGCCGACCGGGATCGTCGCGATGATGCTCTCCAGCACCTTCTCCGGCACCGCGGCGACCATCTCGGTGTTGATGTAGCCCGGCGCGATCACGTTGACGGTGATGCCCTTCTTGGCCGTCTCCTGCGCCAGCGCCTTGGTGAAGCCGATCATGCCGGCCTTGGCGGCCGAGTAGTTGGTCTGGCCCATCTGGCCCTTCTGGCCGTTGATGGAGGTCATGTTGATGATGCGGCCGAAATTGCGCTCGCGCATGCCGTCGATCAGGTGGCGGCACATGTTGAACACCGAGGTCAGGTCGACGTTCAGCACGTCGTCCCACTGCTGCTTCGACATCTTGTGCAGCATGGCGTCGCGGGTGATGCCGGCGTTGTTCACCAGGATGTCGACCGGGCCGAGATCGGCCTCGACCTGCCTGATGCCTTCGCCGCAGGCGTCGAAATCGCCCACGTTCCACTTGTAGACCGCGATGCCGGTCCGCTTCTTGAACTCGGCGGCGGCGTCATCATTGCCGGCATAGTTCGCGGCCACCTTGTAGCCGGCGTCCTTCAGCGCGATCGAGACCGCCTCGCCAATACCGCGGGTGCCGCCGGTAACCAGCGCAACACGTGCCATCTGTCGTCTCCCTGGGTTCTTCGGGGGGTATAGGGTTTCTTGAGTTTTTTATATTCAGTCGCGTTCGACGGTGAGCGCGATGCCCATGCCGCCGCCGATGCACAGGGTGGCGAGGCCTTTCTTGGCGTCGCGCTTGCCCATCTCGTGGAGGAGCGTGACCAGCACTCGGGCGCCCGAGGCGCCGATCGGGTGGCCGATGGCGATGGCGCCGCCGTTCACGTTCACCTTGGCCGGATCCCAGCCCATGTCCTTGTTGACCGCACAGGCCTGGGCGGCGAAGGCCTCGTTGGCCTCGATCAGGTCGAGGTCCTCGACCTTCCAGCCGGCCTTCGCCAGCGCCTTGCGGCTGGCCGGGATCGGGCCGGTGCCCATGATCGCCGGATCGACGCCGGCCTGCGCCCACGAGGCGACGCGGGCCAGCGGCGTCAGGCCGCGGCGCTTCACTTCCTCGCCCGACATCAGCACCAGGGCGGCGGCGCCGTCATTGATGCCGCTGGCATTGCCGGCGGTGACCGTGCCGTCCTTGGCGAAGGCGGGGCGCATGCCGCTCATCTTGTCCAGCGCGGCGTCGTGGCGGATGTATTCGTCGTCCGACATGACCACGTCGCCCTTGCGGCCCTTGATGGTCACGGGAACGATCTCGTCCTTGAACCTGCCGGCCTTCTGGGCGGCCGAGGCCTTCTGCTGCGAGCCGACCGCGAACTCGTCCTGCTGCTCGCGGGTGATCTGCCACTGCCTGGCGACGTTCTCGGCGGTGTTGCCCATGTGATAGCCGTTGAAGGCGTCCCACAGGCCGTCCTTGATCATGGTGTCGATGAAGTCGAGGTTGCCCATCTTCACGCCGGCGCGCAGATAGGCGGCGTGGTTGGCCTGGCTCATGCTCTCCTGGCCGCCGGCGATGACGACGTTGCCGTCGCCGTTGCGGATCGCCTGGGTGGCGAGCGCCACGGTGCGCAGGCCCGAGCCGCACATCTGGTTGACGATCCAGGCCGAGACCTCCTGGGGAACGCCCGCGGCCATGGACGCCTGGCGGGCCGGGTTCTGGCCCTGGCCGGCGGTGAGGATCTGGCCGAGGATCACCTCCTCGACGTCGGCGCCTTCCACATTGGCGCGCTTGAGCGCCTCGGTGATGGCGACCTGCCCCAGATAATGCGCCGGAACGGTGCCGAGCGTGCCGTTGAACGAGCCGACGGGCGTGCGGGCGGCGCTGACGATATAGACTTCAGTCATGGTTGTCTCCTTCGGCTGCGGCGGCCGTTCCGCCTCGATTCGCGGTCCCGGAATTGATCGCGCGGACCTTATAGTGCAGCGCGGTAGAATCAAGCGGTTTTCGGGAACATCGCCCTTGCGCGCCGCAGCATGAACGCGCAAGATATTGAAAAAATTACGGTCGCAGAATGCCGTCAAATGCTCGGTTGGGGGAGCACGCTTTGAATCCGAAGGAGCGGAAGATCAGCAAGTCGACGGAATCGCAGGCAGGCGCGCAGGGCGGGGACAAGCCGCCGATCGTCATCAAGAAATACGCCAACCGACGCCTGTACAACACGGCGACCAGCAGCTACGTCACGCTCGATTACCTGCGCGAGATGGTGAAGCAGGGCGACGACTTCGCCGTGTTCGACGCCAAGACCGGCGACGACATCACCCGTTCGGTGCTGGCGCAGATCATCTTCGAGCAGGAATCCAAGGGCGAGAACCTGCTGCCGATCAACTTCCTGCGCCAACTCATCCGCTTCTACGACGACGCGCTGCAGGCGGCGCTGCCCAAATATCTCGACATGAGCATGGAGCGGTTCACCCGCGACCAGGAGAAGATGCGGGAGTATCTGGTCAACACCTTCACACCCAAGGCGCCGCTCGCCCGGTTCGAGGAGATGGCGCGCCAGAACATCGCCCTGTTCGAGCGCATGTTCAACATGTTCTCGCCCTTCGGCGGCCCCCAGGACGCGGCCGCCGAGGCGCCCGCGAAACCCGAGGCCAAGGACGACACCGAGGAGTCGCTGGCCCAGGTGAAGGCCCAGCTCGATGCGCTGCAGAAGCAGCTCGAACAACTGTCGAAGAAATAGACCGACCCCCCCACAAGTCGTTGTAGTAATGGGTGTGTCCGGGCACGAGCGGACACCAATTGCCCCCTTTCCGGACGCAGTTCAGGCCGAAAAAGCTTGCACCTTCGTTCGTGAACGACTACTTCCCGCCTGCCCGCCAGAATCGGGGTCTAGCAAAAACCCGGGCTGGCGGGCACGGCAAAGCCGCCGTTCATGCGCTAACTACGCAGGGCAAAACTACATAGTGAAGTGGTTCAACCGCACACGGCTTGTGGCCGCGCTGATCGTTCTGGGCGCCGGCACAATGCTCTTTCCCCAGGCCGCGCACGTCACCCCGTCTCCTGACGCCTCCTGGGCCAAACAACGCATCACCGCACTGGAAGCGTCGGTCGGTGCGCCATTGCCGTCGTCGGTGCATGAGCTGGTGGACTTCGCGGGCATTCCGGCCGCCGGCGACCGGCAGCAATACTGCCTGGCGCAGGCCGTCTATTTCGAGGCCCGCGGCGAACCCGCCGCCGGTCAGGCCGCGGTCGCCCGCGTCATCCTCAACCGTGTCGACGACGACCGCTATCCCAGCACCATCTGCGGCGTCGTGTTCCAGGGCCAGAACGCGCAGCGGGGCTGCCAGTTCCATTTCGCCTGCGACGGCCTGTCCGACCGGCCGCACGACCGGACCGCATGGGAAACGGCCAACCGCATCGCCTACATGGTGCGCGAGAACTGGCTGCCCGATCCGGTCGGGAACTCCAAATATTTCCACGCCGTCTCGGTGGGCAAGCCGGACTGGACGCGCAGGATGGTGCAGACCGCCCATCTGGGAGGCCACCTGTTCTACGCGGAAAAGCAGGCCGACTGAATTTCCTGCGCGGGCGCTGAAAGCTCGCTAGGAACACCCGGTGTTTGGCGTTAGGCTGCGGCGCCTATCGCGCTGCACCGGACCGCCGCCTTGAACATCGCCACCCTGCCCGCGGGCCTCGCCCTGCGCATCCTCGCCGCGTTCGGCTTCGGCTTCTTCCTGTCCATGTTCTGCCGCTCCAGCGGCAACCTGCTCAAGGGACCCATCCAGCTCGACCTGGGGCTTTCCGAGGCGACCATGGGGCTGACCTTCGGCACGGCCTTCTTCATCGCCTTCGGCCTGTCGCAGCTTCCCATCGGCGTGCTCCTCGACCGGTACGACCCGCGCAAGGTCTGCGCCGGCATGCTGCTGGTCGCCGCCGCCGGAACGCTGGTCTTCGCCATGTCCCATGCCAGCGGCTCGATGGCGGCCGGCCGCGTCATGATGGGCATGGGATTCGCCGTCTGCATGATGGCGGCGCTGAAGACCTATTCGCTCTGGTTCCCGGTGCACAAGCTGCCGACCATCAACGGCGTGCAGTTCGCCGTGGGCATCCTGGGCTCGATCTCGGCCACCAAGCCCACCGAATGGCTGCTGGAGGTCACCGACTGGCGGACCATCAATATGGGCATGGCGGCGCTGACGGTGCTGGCCGCCGTCCTGCTGCTGACCGTGGCGCCGCGCTACGAGGCCAAGCCCTCGGGCGAGAGCCTGGCGAGCCAGATCAAGGGCATCGGCAAGGTCTATGGCGACGGCTATTTCTGGCGCACCACGCCCTGGGCGTTCATCTCCATCGGCATCTCGCAGGGTGTCGGCACGCTCTATGTGCTGTCGTGGCTGCAAGGCGCCGGCGGGCTGGGCCTGTCGGGCGCCACCAACATCCTGTTCGCCATCGCCTTCGTGTCCATCTTCAACTACCTGCTGGTCGGCCATCTCATGGAGTGGCTGGCCAAGCGCGGCTTCGGCGCCATGACGGTTCCCTATGCGGGCACCTTCCTCAGCATGCTGGTGCTGGCGCTGATCGTCGCCTTTCCGCGCCTGCCGCTGCTGTGGATCGCCTGGGCGCTGTCGATCGGCTGGGCCAGCCTGACCGTGGCCAGCCTGGCGCGCGCCTATCCGGTGTCGCTGGCGGGCCGCGTCTATACCGGCTTCAACCAGATGAGCTTCCTGATGACCTCGATCATCCAGTGGGTCGTCGGCAGCCTGCTCGACTACCATCCGCGGGTGGACGGCGAGGTGGCGCTGGAAAGCTACCGGCTTGCCTTCGCCGCCGTGCTGGGGATACAGGTGCTGGGCTGCCTGTGGACCGTCTCGGCACGGCTCCTGCGCATCGGCGAGCGGACCATGATCGAACGGGAGAAGGACACCCATGTCTGACCAGGATCTCTTCACCGGCACCCAGCCCGTCGCGCCGGGGCGCGGCTTCGACGCGGACAGGCTGCAGGCCTACATGGAAGAGAAGGTGGCCGGCTTCACCGGCACGCTCGACGTGCGCGAGTTCAAGGGCGGCCAGTCCAATCCCACCTACAGCCTGACGGCGGGCGGCAAACGCTACGTGATGCGCCGCAAGCCGCCGGGGCAGCTGCTGAAATCGGCCCATGCCGTCGACCGGGAATACAAGGTGATGTCGGCGCTGAACGGCACCGGCGTCCCCGTGCCGAAAACCTATGCGCTGTGCACCGACGAGAGCGTGATCGGCACCTGGTTCTACATCATGGACCATGTGGACGGCCGCATCATCTGGGGCAACGACGTGCCGGACTCGACCCCCGAGGAGCGGGCCGCCATCCACGACTCCATGATCGAGACCTTCGCCCGGCTGCACGCGGTGGACTACCGGGCCGTCGGCCTGTCCGACTACGGCAGGCCCACCGACTACATGGCCCGCACGCTGAACCGCTTCATCGGCCAGTACCGGCTGGAGGAGACCACCAAGATCCCGGAGATGGACTGGCTGGCCGAGTGGCTGCCGGAGAACATCCCGCCCGAGGAGCCGGCCGCCATCGTGCACGGCGACTACAAGCTGGCCAATCTGGTGCTGCACCCGACCGAGCCGAAGGTGGTCGCCATCCTGGACTGGGAGCTGTCGACCATCGGCCAGCCGCTCGCCGACCTGGCCGTCTACGCACTCTATTACCGGCAGGGCAGCGACACGCCGGGCGGCCTCAAGGACCTGCCGCTGACGGAGATGGGCATCCCCACCGAGGAGGAGATGCTGGCGCTCTACCGCAAATATTCCGGCCGCGACAGCATCCCGCACTGGGAATACTACCTGGCCGCCATGCTGTTCCGGCACGCGCAGATTTCCCTCGGCATCCTCGCCCGCGCCCAGAAGGGCACGGCCTCGAGCGAGCACGCCATGATGATGGGCAGGCGGGCGTGGCCCCAATCCAAGGCGGCCTACGACATCGCCAGGAATCTGGCGGGATAGCTTTCTCGCAAGGGCGTCCTACATGAGCGCCGAGAGTCCCTTGCGCTTGACGACCGAAAGCAGGCGCAAGGCCGGCCCACCCGGCCGCTTCGTGCCGCGCTCCCAATCGGAAACAAGATTCTTCGAGACATTGAGATAGCGTGCGAACACCGGCTGGGAGACACGCTCGGCCTCGCGGATCGCACGGATTTCCTCTGGTTTCAGCGGGGGCGCAGGGACCAGACAAGCCTCGTCGAATTCGCGCATGGTCCGCTTGTCGATGGAGCCTGCCTCATGCAGTCCCTCCATCATCTCGTGCACGGCGGCAAGCGCCTCGCTCTTATAGGTCTTCGTCGCCACCTTTCACCTCCATCAGCCTGCCGGGCCTCAAGGCTTTCTATCACACATAGTATTACTCTTAAAAGACCGTGTCGACGAGATTGCCCAACCGCGACACCGACAACCGGGTTGATGGTGAGGACACGAACGAACCGGGCGGACGTGCAATCCAGGCGGAACCTTCATCCGTGCCCTTTTCCCGTTAACAGCCGGTAACCGAGGTCCTATAGTCTCCCGCGACCGGGCCTTCGGGCCGCCACCGTCCGCAAGGGGAGACGATCATGGATTTCACCATTCCGGCCGACATCCAGGCCAAGCTCGATGCGCTCGACGCCTTCATCGAGAAGGAGATCAAGCCGCTCGAGAACGAGAACGACAACATCCGTTTCTTCGACCATCGCCGCGAGCATGCGCGCACCGACTGGGACAATGACGGCCAGCCCAACGCCGAGTGGGAGGAGCTGCTGCGCGAGATGCGCCGCCGCGCCGACGCGGCCGGCCATTTGCGCTATGCGCTGCCCAAGGAAGCGGGCGGCGACGGCGGCTCGAACCTGGGTATGGCCATCATCCGCGAGCACCTGGCCAAGAAGGGCCTGGGCCTGCACAACGATTTGCAGAACGAAAGCTCCATCGTCGGCAATTTCCCCTTCGTGCACATGCTGATGGGCTTCGGCAATCAGGAACAGAAGGAGATGTTCCTGGAGAACACCATCACCGGCAAGGCGCGCGTCGCCTTCGGCCTGACCGAGCCGAACCACGGTTCGGACGCCACCTGGATGGAGACCACCGCCGTCCGCCAAGGCGACGACTGGGTCATCAACGGCGAGAAGATGTGGAACACCGGCCTGCATCACGCCACCCACGACATGATCTATGCCCGCACCTCGGGCAAGCCGGGCGACGCCAAGGGCATCACCTGCTTCTTCGTGCCGACCAACTCGCCGGGCTTCAAGGTCGAGAAGTTCATGTGGACCTTCAACATGCCGACCGACCACGCGCATGTGACGCTGCGCGACGTGAAGGTGCCGAACTCGGCCATCTTCGGCGAGGAAGGCATGGGCCTCGCGGTGGCGCAGACCTTCCTGCACGAGAACCGCATCCGCCAGGCCGCCTCGGGCGTGGGCGTGGGCCAGTACTGCATCAACGAATCGGTCGAGTACGCCAACAACCGCATCGTCTTCGGCAAGCCGATCTCGGCCAACCAGGCGATCCAGTGGCCGCTGGCCGAACTGCAGACCGAATGCGAGATGGTGCGCTGGCTGGTCCGCAAGACCGCCTGGGAGCTGGACAAGCACAACCACATGGAAGTGTCGGACGCCGTCTCCATGTGCAACTACCGCGGCAACCGGCTGGCCTGCAACGCGGCCGACCAGGCGATCCAGACCCATGGCGGCATGGGCTATTCGCGCCACAAGCCGTTCGAGCACATCTATCGTCACCACCGCCGCTACCGCATCACCGAGGGATCGGAGGAAATCCAGATCCGCAAGGTGGCCGGCTACCTGTTCGGCTTCCAGGGCCCCAAGAAGCAGGCCCGGCTGAAGGCCGCCGAATAGACCGGGACGACCCATGCTGCTTTCGCTCGGCCTGCGCCGTACCGCACAGCTTCGCGGCAACCACACGGCGATCATCGAACCGGGCAGGCGGCTGAGCTGGGCCGAGGTCGAGGACCGGGTTTCCCGGTTCGCCTCGGCCTTGCGCGCGCTGGGCGTGCGGACCGGCGACCGGGTGGCGGTGATGGCCGACAACGCCGGCTGGCACATCGAGGCCTATTTCGCCATCCCCTGGGCGGGCGCGGCCATCGCGCCCGTCAACAACCGCTGGGCGCTGCCCGAGATCGTGGATGGGCTGAACGACTGCGCGCCCCGCGTGATGATCGTCGACGACGCGCATCTCCCGTTTCTCGAGGATGTGCTGAAGGGCGCGCCGTTCATCGAGACCGTCATCTCGACCGGCGCCGCCACGCCCGCCGGCGCCCACGACCTGGAGACGCTGATCGCGCTCGCCCGGCCCATGCCGCCGGAACCGGTGGATCACGACCAGCTCGCCGGCATCTTCTACACCGGCGGCACCACCGGCCGGTCGAAGGGCGTGATGCTGAGCCAGCGCAATCTCTACATGCACAGCCTGATGATGATCGCCGAGGACATGTTCCACGCGGATTCGGTGGGCCTGCACGTGGCGCCCATGTTCCACCTGGCCGACGTGGGCACGGTGATGGGCGCGACCATGTCGGGCGGCAGCCATGTGTGCCTGCCCCGCTTCGAGCCCGAGGCGACGCTGAAGGCGATCCAGGACCACGGCGTCACCGAGACCTACCTGGTCTCGACCATGCTGCGCGCCGTGCTCGATCATCCGAATTTCGACGATTACGACCTCTCCTCGCTGCGCAGCATGATCTACGGCGCCTCGCCCATCGCCGAGGCGCTGCTGACCAGGGCGCTGGAGAAGATCCCCAACGCCGGATTCATGCAGCGCTACGGCATGACCGAGACCACCGGCTTCTTCACCCTGCTGAAGCCGCGATACCAGGTGGTGGGCGGCGCCAAGCTGCGCTCGGCCGGACAGCCGATCCACGGCATGGACGTGCGCATCGTCGACGAGAGAGGCGACGAGGTGCCGCGCGGCACCGTGGGCGAGGTCACGGCGGCCGGCCCGACGGTGATGCTGGGCTACTGGAGGCGCCCCGAGGAAACGGCCCAGGCGCTGCGCGGCGGGCGCATGTACACGGGCGACCTGGCGCATATGGACGAGGACGGCTTCGTCTTCGTCGCCGACCGGCTCAAGGACATGATCATCTCGGGCGGCGAGAACGTCTATTCGGGCGAGGTGGAGAACGCGCTCTACCGGCACCCGGCCGTGCAGCAATGCGCGGTGTTCGGCATCCCCAGCGAGAAATGGGGCGAGGCGGTGCACGCGGTGATCGTGCCGCGCGCCGGCCACGAGGTGACGCACGAGGCGCTGGACGCCCATTGCCGCGCGCTGATCGCACCCTACAAATGCCCCAAGAGCTATGCGTTCAGCACCGAGCCGCTGCCGCTGACCGGCGCGGGCAAGGTGCGCAAATACGCGCTGCGCGAGCCTTACTGGAAGGCCGCGGAATAGCTCGCGGTCAGAACCGGAAGGCGGCCTCCACTGAAAGCTGCCGCCCGCGCGACAGGTCAAGCACCCTGTCGTCGCCCTGCGCGCCGAGATAGGGCCTGGGGCTGCTGGCGCCGACGGGCCGGGCGTTGCCCAGGTTGCGGCCGATGAAGGCAAGCTGCCAGCCGCCCGCCGGGTCGCCAATCGACACGTTCGCGTCGAAGCTCACATAGGATTTCTGGACATAGTCGTCGAGCGCGGTGTCGCTGGTGAAATAGGCGCCGGAGAACTGCATGTTGCCGGTGAGGCCAAGCTCCAGCGCGTTGCCGAGCGGCACCCGCATGTCCGCCGCCACGTTGCCCGCCCAGCGCGGCGCGCGGGCCGCCCGGCGGCCTTCGATGTCGCGCCCCGGATGGCTGACCGGATCGGTGACGTAGGGCCTGGTGAAGCGGGAATCCGTATAGGCCAGCGCGCCGAAGACGCTCAGCCCCTCGACGGACGTCAGCCAGCGGAAATCCATGTCGATGCCCTTCGACGTCAGCTCGCTGGCGTTCCTGGTGACGTATTGCGCCCGCAGCGGGTCGAAATGCTGCGCCTGGAGATTCCTGAACACATAGTAGTAGGCCGAGGCGTTGAGGGTCAGCGTGTCATCGAGGAGCCGCGACTTGATGCCGGCCTCGCCGCCGGTCGCGGTTTCGGACTCGAAGGTGAAGACGGCGGTCGTGGCCGCGCGAGTCGCCGGGTCCGGGCCGAGGAAGCCCCGCAACGTGGCGGACGGCAGCGCCGTGTTGTCGATGCCGCCCGACTTGAAGCCGGTCTTGAACGCCCCGTAGACCATCAGGTCATCGCGCGCCCGCCACGAGAGGGAAACCTCGGGCGACAGATTGTCGTCCCTGAACGGGATCGGGCCGGAATCGAAGCCGCCGCGCACGAATCCCGGCATCGCCGCCAGGAAGCCGTGGACATAGGGCACGGTCAGCGCCGTCACCTTCTTCTCCGTGCTCCAGCGCAGGCCGGCGGTCAGGTCCACCCGCTCGCCCAGCGCCACGTCCACGCTGCCGAACACGGAAAAGGCGTCCGTGTCGGTGATGTTGCGCTTGTACCAGTCGAAGGTGGCGCCGGTCAGCGGGTCCGGCCCCAGCAGCGAGATGGCCACGACCTGCTGCGCCGAGGCGAAGGTGATGTGGCGGGTTTCGTAGAACGCGCCGAGCATGAAGTTCACCATGCCGTCCGACGCGCTGGTCAGCCGCAGCTCCTGCGTCACCTGCTCCAGATCGTGGGCGGGCAGGCCGCCGCCCAGGCCGAAGCCCACGCCCCGGAACAGGCCGCCGAAGCTGTATTGCTCCTGCTCGCGGCTGGACAGGTCGAAATAGCCGGTGACGGAGGACAGGGTGAGCGCATCGGTCAGGCGCCAGTCGAGCTTCAGCCGGCCGTACCAGATTTCCGAGCGTCCGAAACCGGCCCCGCCCCTGTTGTCCAGCCCGAGGGGCGCCCTGGCCGCCAGCGGCGGCGCCGCGTCCGGCAGGAAATGCGCCGGCCTGCCGCCCTCGCCGCGGCAGCCATAGCCCGCCGGCAGGCGCAGGAGGCCGCTGAGCGCCACGATGGGGTCGGCGGCGCCGTTCGCGCCGCAATCCATCACGATGAAGCGCAGCGGCCCGTCGTTCCCGTGGCGGATATGGTTCAGCTTGAGGTTGGCCGAGACGGCGTCGGACGGATCGAGCTGGAACGTCACCCTGACATTGGCGTTGCGCTCGCCGCGCACGGAATGGGCCACGCCCGGCGCCGCATTGCGGTAGAGCCGCGATATGTCGTTGAACTGGGCCGCGACGCGCATGCCCAGCGTCCCGGTCAGCGGGCCGGAGACATAGGCCGACAGCGTATGGCCCCGCTCCTCGAACTCGTAGGCGGCCTTGCCGCCCGCTTCCCATTCGGGCGTGGGATCGGCCGACTGGAAGGACAGCACGCCCGCCGAGGCGCTCTTGCCGAAATACAGCGATTGCGGCCCCTTCAGCACCTCGATCTGGCGCATGTCGTTGAAACCGAACTGCAGCACGCGCATGGAACTGACCACCACGCCGTCGAAGTCCAGCGCCACCGCGGAATCGAAGGCCGCCGACAGGTTGGACGAGCCCACGCCGCGCAAGGTGACCTGGCCGCCGGACCCCGGGCCGCCGACCTGCACGCGCAGGGTCGGCACCTGGCTCATCACGTCCTCGGGCTTGTCGTACTGGAAGCGCGCGATCTGCGCCGCGCCCACGGCGGCGACGGTCGCCGGCACGGTCTGAAGGCTTTCCGCCTGCTTGCGCGCGGTGACGGTGATGGTGTCGGCATCACGGCCGGCGGACGGCGCGGGCTCCTGCGCCCGTGCCGGCACGCTCCACGGCATGACCATGCCGGCGACAACCACGCCGAACAGGGCGGCCGCGACGCCGCGCCAGAGAAGCTCCCCCTCGACTCTATCGCTCAAATCTTTCGCCCAACGTCCTGGTCTTCCGGCGCCTCATCCCTCCATGCGGGCCGGAAGCCATTCCGGTCCAGTGTCTCCGCTGCGCGGCGGCGCGTAAAGTCCCTGAATGAAGAAGCCTCCGGCGCGGGGGCCGCGTCCCGGCATGCCGCGACCGGCCGGTAACAGTGCGCGTTGCCAAGCGATCCCCGCGCCGCATAGACTGGCCGCCGAACTGGGGAAACGGGATGCTCGAGCCGGCAGAATTCGTCCACGTCGTCTATGACGTCAGGGACCACGTCGCGACGGTCACACTGAACCGTCCGGAGATCTACAACGCGCTGAACCACCGCGCCTATGACGAGCTGGAAACCTCGTTCCTGCTCGCCCATGACGACCCGGAGGTGCGCGTGGTCGTCCTGACCGGCGCCGATCCGGGCTTCTGCTCGGGCGACGACGTGCGCGCGATCATGGCCGGCAGCGAGCGCGAGGGCAGCGTGCACCGCCTGACGCGGGTGAAGCCCGTGCCGACTCCCGCCGCCACCGCCATCATGGATTGCGGCAAGCCGATCATCGCCGCGGTCAACGGCGCGGCGATGGGCTGGGGCATGGACCTGTCGCTGATGGCCGACATCCGCATCGCCTCGGACAGGGCGAAATTCGCCGAGCTGTTCGTCAAGCGCGGCCTGATCACCGACCTGGGCGGGCTGACCCGGCTGCCGCTGATCGTCGGCGTGCAGAAGGCGGCCGAGCTGCTGTTCACCGGCGACGTGATCGACGCCGCCGAGGCCGAGCGCATCGGCCTGGTGCTGAAGACGGTGCCGCACGACGAGCTGATGCCGGCGGCCCATGCGATGGCCGCGAAGATCGCCGCCAACCCGCCGCTCGCCGTGCAGCACCTGAAGGAGGGTCTGCGCAAGACCACCTATGGCGAGCACCGCGAGATCGGCAGCTGGATCGCCCACATCCTGGGCGTGCTGTTCCAGACCGAGGATCACAAGGAAGGCGTCGCCAGCTTCCTCGAGAAGCGCCCCGCCCGATTCACAGGACGCTGAGACATGGACCAGAACACCCGACTCGCCCCCTTCCTGCCGATCCCGCACGCCGAGCCGCGGGGCAGGATGACCCGCCGCGCCGACGGCACCATCCTCGTCGACACCCTGCTGGAGCTGGGCGAATACGAGAAGAACGTGGTCGCCTTCCTGCACCGGTGGGCGGCCGCGGCGCCCGACCGGCTGTGGATCGCCCAGCGCGCCAGGGACCGGACCTGGGAAAGCGTCACCTATGGCGAGGGCCTGGCGAAGGTGAACGCCCTCTCGCAGGCGCTGCTGGACCGGGGCCTCGACGCCGCGACGCCGGTGATGATCCTGTCGGGCAACTCCATCAACCACGCGCTGCTGGTGATGGCGGCCATGCAGGTGGGCATCCCCGCCTCGCCGGTTGCGACCGCCTATTCGACCATGCCCGGCGCGCACGCCAAGCTGCACCACGTCTTCGACCTGATCGGGCCGAAGCTGCTGTTCGTCGAGCAGGGCGCGCCGTTCGAGGCCGCGCTCGCCACGCTCGACCTGAGCGGCGTCGAGCTGGTGGTGCACGAGGACCCGCCGCGCGGCGTCAGGGCGACCCCGTTCAGCGACCTGCTGGCGGCGACGCCCACGGACGCGGTGCGGGCCGCCTATGACAGGACCGGCCCGGACACCGTCGGCAAGTACCTGTTCACCTCGGGCTCGACCGGGATGCCCAAGGGCGTGCCGCAGACCCAGCACATGATGTGCGCCAACCAGAAGGCCAACGGCATCATCTTCCCGCGCGATCCCGATCACGTGCCCGTGCTGGTCGACTGGCTGCCCTGGAACCACTGCTATGGCGGCAATTCCAACTTCAACGGCATGCTGAGCCAGGGCGGCTCGTTCTATATCGACGACGGCAAGCCGCTGCCCGAGTTCCTGGGCCGGACGGTCGAGAACCTGCGCGAGATCGCGCCCACCGAATATCTCTCGGTCGCCGCCGGCCACGCGCTGGTGGTGCACGCGCTGGAGGACGACCCGGCGCTGGCCCGCCACTTCTTCGGCAGCGTGCGCAAGCTGGGCTATGGCGGCGCCAGCCTGCCCCACGAGGTGTGGCAGCGCTATCAGGACCTGGCCGTGCGCGAGACCGGCCAGCGGCTGCTGTTCCGCACCGGCTGGGGCTCGACCGAGACCGGCCCGGTGGCGTCCACCCTGCACTGGCCCATCGAGGGCACCGGCAATGTGGGCCTGCCCATGCCCGGCACCACGCTGAAGCTGGTGCCCAACGGCGACAAGCTGGAGGTGCGGATCAAGGGGCCCAACGTCTTCACCGGCTATTACCGCCAGCCGGAGAAGACCGCCGAGGCGTTCGACGAGGAGGGCTTCTACCGGATCGGCGACGCGCTGGCGCTGGTGGACGAGAACGACATCAACCGGGGCCTGCGCTTCGACGGCCGCGTGGTCGAGGATTTCAAGCTGACCTCGGGCACCTTCGTGTCGGTGGGCACCCTGCGCGTGCAGGTGAACGAGGCCTGCGCGCCTGCGGTGGCCGACAATCTGATCGCCGGCCACGACAAGGATTTCGTCGTCAGCCTGCTGTGGCCCAACGTGGCCGGCTGCCGCCGGATCGCCGGCGTGGGCGAGGAGGTCCCCGTCGAGGACCTGATCCGCCACCCGAAGGTCGTCCAGCACGTCAGGGACGGCCTCGCGGCCCACAACCGGAACAGGCCCGGCTCGTCCACCCGCATCCAGCGGGCGCTGCTGATGGCCGAGCCGCCGTCGATGGAGCACCAGGAGATCACCGAGAAGGGCTATGTGAACCAGCGCGCCGCGCTGGAGCGCCGCGCCGGCCTGGAAGCGAAGCTGTTCGAGAAGACGCCCGGCGAGGGCGTCATCGACCTGGGCTAGGCGCATGGCCGATTTCACTGTCCGCACCGCGACCCGCGAGGAACTGGGCACGCTCGTCGGCTGGGCGGCGCGGGAAGGCTGGAACCCCGGCCTGCGCGACGCCGACTGCTTCCACGCCGCCGACCCCGACGGCTTCCTGATCGGCCTGCTGGACGGCGAGCCGATCACCGCCATCTCGGCGGTGTCCTACGGCGTCTCGTTCGGCTTCCTGGGCTTCTACCTCTGCGTCCCCGAGCACCGGGGCAAGGGCTACGGCCTCAGGACCTGGGACGCGGGCATGGCGAGGCTGGAGAAGGCGAGGACCATCGGCCTCGACGGCGTGATCGACCAGCAGGCCAACTACGCCAGGTCCGGCTTCGTGCTGGAGCACCGCAACATCCGCCACGGCGGCCGGCCCGTTACGGCGCCCGCCGATCCCGGCATCCGCCCGCTGACCGCCGGGGACCGGCGGCATGTGGACGCCATGGACCTGGCCTGCTTCGGCTTCGCCCGGCCCGCGTTCCTCGACGCCTGGCTGAACGCCGAGGGCCACCGCGCCATCGGCTGCTTCGAGGGCGCGCGGCTCGACGGCTTCGCCGTCACCCGCCCGTGCCGCGAGGGCACCAAGATCGGCCCGCTGTTCGCCGTCTCCGCCGAGGTCGCCGAGCGCCTGTTCGACGCGGCCGCCGCCGGCACGCCCGGCCCCGTCTTCCTCGACACGCCCGAGCCCAACGAAGCCGCCGCGCGGCTGGCCGGGAAGAAAGGCCTGACACCCGCGTTCGAGACCGCCCGCATGTATCTGGGCCCCAAGCCCCTGCTGCCGCTGGGCGAGATATTCGGCATCACCAGCTTCGAGCTGGGTTAGGGCAAAGTCGCGCGAGCGGGATCGACGGCCGCCGTTCGAACAGCCGATCCGCCAGGAACCGCTTCGCGGTGCCCCTCACCCTATCCCTCTCCCCGTCGGGGCGAGGGGGGGCTGCGTTTGTGGGGCGGCACGGCTTCCCCTTCTCCCCGCCGGGGAGAAGGTGGACGCCCGCAGGGCGGCCGGATGAGGGCCGCCGCGCAAGCGGCACGCCGGCGCGTTCACACCCGCAGCATCAGCCCGCCATCCACCCGCAGCCCATGCCCGGTGACGAAGCCGCCCAGGTCCGACGCGAGGAACAGCGCGCCCTTGGCAATGTCGATGGGCTGGCCCAGGCGCTTCAGCGGCGACTTCTTGGCCCACACCGCGGCCACGTCCGGGTTCTCGTGCATGGCCGTGGTCATGCCGGTGACGATGGCGCCGGGCTCGATATAGTTGGCGGTGATGCCGTGGCGGCCCTCCTCCAGCGCGATGGTGCGGGTGAGGCCGGCGACGCCCGCCTTCGAGGCGCAATAGGCGGCGAGGCCGAAATCGGTGCCCTGGGCCATCACCGAGGCGGTGTTGATGATGCGGCCCGCGCCCGAGTCGCGCAGATGCGGGATCGCCGCCCGGGCCAGCCGGAACTGGGCGGTGACGTTGACGCTCATCACCCTGTCCCAGTGGCTGTCGGGCATGTCGGCCGTGTTGGCCCGGCCGCTGACGCCCGCGTTGTTGAACAGGATGTCGAGCCGGCCCCAGGTGGCGACGGCGGTGTCGACGATCTTCTCGGGCGCGTCGGGCTGGGTGATGTCGTGCTCCAGGCCGACGATGTCGTCATAGTCGCCGTGCGCCTCGACGAGGCCGTGGCCCGGCAGGTCGACCGCCAGCACCTTCGCGCCGTGATCGGCGAAAAGCCGCGCGCTGGCCCGGCCGATGCCCGAGGCCGCGCCGGTGACGATGGCGACCTTTCCCTCGAGCAGGCGAATGTCTCCGCTTGCCGGACGTTGCAGACGTTCGCTAGTTGTTGGTGATGACACGGCTCCATACCCTCCCTGACGTGATCGATGCGGCGGCGGCGCGGTTCCCCGACCGCGTCGCCCTGATCTGGGACGACGAGCTTATCACCTATGGCCAGTTGGGAAAGCAGGCCGCTCACGTGGCCGGCGGACTGAAGGCGCTGGGCTTCGGCCCCGGCGACCGCATCGCCTTCTGGCTGGGCAACGTGCCTGCCTATGTGATCCTGCTGCTGGCCTGCGCCCGGCTGGGCGTGGCGGCGGTGGCGGTCAACACCCGCTTCGGCGCGGGCGAGGTGGCGGATATCGCCGGGCGCGGCGGCGCGAAGGCGCTGGCGCTGTGGCCGGCCCTCGACGGCATGGCCAGCGACGCCATCCTGGCGCGCATCGACCCGCTGGCGCTGCCGGCGCTGGAGATGCTGATCGAGGTGGGTGGCGGCTCGGTCACCGCGCCGGGCTGGGAGAACGCGCCGCGCGTGCGCTTCGAGACCCTGCTGGACCATGCGCCGCTGGACGGCCCGCTCGCCGCGCCGGAGATGGACTGCGCCACCTTCACCACCTCGGGCACCACCGGCGCGCCCAAGATCGTGGTGCAGCCCCAGCACGCCGTCGCCCGTCACGCGCGGGACGTGGCCGCCGGATTCGGCTTCGGGCCGGAGACGGTCTCGCTCCAGGCGCTGCCGCTGTGCGGCGTGTTCGGCTTCGCCCAGGGGGCGGCGGTGCTGGCGGCGGGCGGGCGGCTGGTGATGCTGGCCAGATTCGACGCCGCCACGGCCGCCGGCCTGATCCGCCAGTGGGGCATCGACAGCTTCTTCGCCAGCGACGACATGATCCAGCGCATCCTGGACGCGGGGCCGGCGCCGTTCCCCAGCCTGAGGTTCATCGGCTATGCCGCGTTCAATAGCGCCCTCGAGGACATCACCGAGCGGGCGCAGGACCGGGGCGTGGTGCTGCGCGGCCTCTACGGCATGAGCGAGTGCATGGCGCTCTATGCCGTGCGTCCCCTGGGCGCGCCCGTGGGCGAGCGCAGGAAGGGCGGTGGCCGGCCGGTGTCGCCCGAGGCGCGGGTGCGCGTGAGCGACCCGGAAACCGGCGAGCCCCTGCCCGCGGGCGAACCCGGCGCGCTGGAGGTGGCCGGCCCCAGCCTGTTCCACCGCTACGACGGCGACCCCGCCGCCACCGAAGCGGCCTTCACCGAAGACGGCTTCTTCCGCACCGGCGACCTGGCCCGGATGGAGCCGGACGGCGGCTTCGAGTTCCTCGGCCGCATGGGCGACGTGCTGCGCCTGGGCGGCTTCCTGGTGAACCCCGCCGAGATCGAGGCGCACCTGCAAACCCATCCGTCCGTCCACGCCGCGCAGGTGGTGGCCGTCGGCACGGCGCGGGGCATGAGGGCGGTGGCGTTCGTGATCCCGCGCGAAGGCCATGCCTGCGACGAGGCCGCGCTGCTGGCCCATTGCAGTACGTTGACCCGCTACAAGCAGCCGGTCCGGTTCGTGTCGCTGGACGCCTGCCCCGTCACCGAGAGCGCGAACGGCGTGAAGATTCGCAGGGCAGAGCTGCGCCGCATGGCGGAAACCTTCATCCCGCTTGCCTAAACCGCCCCGTTCCCCTACATAGCCGCGCCATGACCGGTCGGCTTGAAATCGTCAAGGCGTTCACCTTCGAGGCGGCGCATCACTTCCAGCACATGCCCGTGGGGCATGGCTATCAGCGCATGCACGGCCATTCCTATCACGTCGAGGTGGCGCTGACCGGCGAGCCCGATCCGGTGTCCGGCTGGGTGGCCGATTTCGCCGAGGTGGCGCGGGCGCTGGAACAGGTGCGCGAGACGCTGGACCACAATCTGCTGAACGACGTCCCCGGCCTGGCGACGCCCTC
>CAZVVC010000002.1:0-7169 GCA_964630425.1 uncultured Bifidobacterium sp.
CGAGGGGGCCCGCAGGCCGTCCTGCCACACGGCCGTTCCCTGGCCGGCGCGGTCGTGCTCGCGCTTGACGATCTCGCCGTCGTAGATGTTGACGATGGCCCACTCGAGGGCCGCGAAGAAGGCGTCGATCTCCTCGTCCGTGACCGGCGTCAGGGCTTCGGACCCGATCTCCGCCAGCCCCGGGCCGCGCCAGGCGTAGGGCTGGCCGGTCTTCGGGTGGATGCCTTCGACGACGTACTGCTGGCCCTCGCCCAGCAGCTCTACTGCATGGAGAACGCCCAGGTCTTCGGCGCGTTCTTGATCCAGAACGACTTGATCCTGCCCTGGTCGTCCTTGACCGTCGTCAGCACCGCCGAGGTGTCCGGCGGGAGCATCCGAAGGTCGTCCAGGGAGACGGAACGCCAGCCGTCGCTTTTTAAGGCCCGCTCCTGCATACACAAGAAGTCGCCGGGATCCTCGTCCGAAGCGAGCGGGGGCCAGACCAATTTCAAGTAGGGCCGTGGTTTCGATCGCATCGGCTACCTCCCTGTTCTCGACGTCGATGTCGAGACCTGGGTACTTGCGGCCTTGCAGGCCGATACCTGACCCCCAGCCCGCCCAGTCCTTGATGTCTTGGGCAGACGGTACATGGCGCGACCATTCGGCGAAACCGAACCAAGTCCCACCTGCGACCTTTCGGCCTGGCACCTTCCCTTTACTGCCTTCAAGGTCAGCGAACGATGGACTGGCGCGGTTAATCCGGGCGTCGTGCGGCAGGATGGGCAGGAGCTCGGTCGCGAACCCTGCGCGCGTGTAGTTGATGAATGGCATGCGGCCCCTCGCCGTAAGTAGCCCGACAGGCTACTACGGTCGGCATCTGCCGACAAGGTTATGCTCTGGCCCCCCGACCCCTTCATCGTCATGTCCTCCCTACGCTTTTCATGTTCTCTTAATGTTCTGCGCCTTGCCATACCTTGCCGGTCCGGGTGCGTCCGTTTCTGTCGTCCGCCGTGCGGCTGCGGGTCATGCGGCGGGCCTCTCCGGCTCGCAGGTCGCGGTTCCGTCCGGCCAAAAGATGTTGATGCGCCGGCCGAGTTTGCGCGCCCGCCGAATGGTTGCCCACGTCCCGCTGCGCAGCGTCTCGGGGCCGGACGGGCAGGCGACAAGCTCGTCTGTCTCCGTCACGATGTCGCCGTTGCGCTCAAGGTAGGGCTTGGCAGGGCGGATTTCGTCGTAGCTGCGAACGAACGCCCGGAGGTGGCGCGGTCCGTCTCCGGGGTGAACGACCACCCTCCAGCCCAGAATGCGCGCGATGATGTGGGCGCATTTGTCAGCCCCAATGCAGTCGCCGTGGTGCAGCTCTGAGAAACCGCGCTCAATCATCCAGTTCGCCAGTGCGCGGCGCTGTGGGGCCGAAGGCCCGTCCCGAGAGCCGGTGAAGCCGAAGCGCACCGTCACCCCGCAACTCCGCGCTTGGAGCCCAAGCGGGCAGGGGCCCGCGCGGCGCTCAGGTGCTGGTGTAAGCCCTCGGGATGATTAAACATTTCCCTCTCCCCCTGGAGAAGGGATAGCGGAGAGCATGGCTCGGTAGGCTTCGTGGCTGTGCAGCGCTGGCGCGACCCATGGCGACAGGGCCGCGTTCCCGGCCCTCACCATATCGACTGTCGGCTCCCTCGGAACCGCTACCCATCCTTCCGGGACGGAGAGAGCGGGGAGGGAGAGGATTTCGTCTGCCGCGCGCAGATACTCCGACCGGTTGCTGTCTCCGTCGAAGTCCACCGCATGGCTCGGGGCAAAGCGATGCCAGAGGAGCCACGCCACCTCTTCCCGCAGGTTGTCGGGGGTCATGGCTGGGCCAGCGCGGCGGTTCCAGTTGGAGACGAAGTTCTCCTTGTAGCCGAACTCCAAGTTCGATGAAGCTTGGCACCGGGTGCAGGAAATGCAGGACCCGCCGGCATTTTCGCCGTCGTCTATGTCGATCCGCTCAGCGGAGCCTCCACAGAACGGACAGGGCAGTAGCTCGCTCATGATCTCTCCCCTTGCTGGAGGGTGGCGGTTGCTGGTTCAGGGGTCAGGGCTGGACTCCGAACCGGCGACGGATGCGCTCGGCCTTCTGGGGGTTGAAGGCCACCCACAGGCCGAGCGGCATGGCGAGGGGCCACAGCGCGCCCGATAGAGCGGCGAACAGGACGTTGGGCGGACGGAAGGGCCGGGCCGTGATCAGTTCCGTGAGCCCAAACCAGAGTCCCGGAAACAGCCAGACGTAGAGCCAGAACAGCATGGTCTCGCTCATCTCTCTTGGCCTTGTTGCTGGAGGAGGGCTCGGCGACGGCGCTTCTGCTCGACCGGGCAGAGGTGGTGGTCGAGGTGGAGGCGCTTGTCGGCCTCGGTGTAGCCGCAGCCAGGGCACCGCCGAGGCTCTCTCTCCCCCTTGGGGCTGGGATGGTCAGTCATGGTTCATCTCGTCCCCGGTCGATCCGCTGGAGCACGGGGGCTCTGCCCCCCTTCCCCCGGTCATGGGCGGGGAGGCGAGCGGGGCGTAGTCGGGGCACGTCGGAGAGAAGTCCGCGAACGCGACCAGCGCACCGGGGCCACCCCACCAGCGTTCAGCCGCCTCGCGCTGCGTGTCGCCGAAGTAGCGCCAGCAGTCAGACGCCGCGCACGATGCGGAGCAGAATGTCCGGTCGCGGAAGCAGATCACTCCCCACCCCCGCGCTGGGAGCCGGAGCCGCTTGGCGACGTGGTCAGGTGGTCGTCTGAGCCCTGGGAGCACCACTCTTCTTCTCTGCTCATCTGTTCCACCTATGGAAGTTCAGGGCGTGTCTTCCGCACCGGCGTGCCGTCGAAGCGGCGCCATTGGCGGATGCCGTGAGCGCTTTGCCGCTCGCCTTTGTCGCGCCCCTCCATGTCGGCGTACCACTCGGCCATCTCGCGGCCCTCGGCGGTCTCCCAGTGGCCGGGGAGCGTGTCGGGAAGCCTCCCCCTCAACTCCGTGATGGTCAGGTCTTGGGTCATTTTGGCCGGCTCCGCCGCAGCGCTCGCCGCGATCTTCGCCTTGCCGTCCGCGGACATCCTGTTCAGCCGCGCGATCACGTCGTCGTGGTTGTCGTCGCCCATCAAAGCCATCGGGTAGCTCCCTCTCTTCACGGCTGCTGCGGGCGGTATCGCCGCGGCGCCAGGCGTTCCTGGTCTGCCAGCAGGGCCAGGACCCGGGGGTCGTTCTCGGCGCCGTCCGTCCCCAGCAGGCGGCGGGCAAGCGCCCTCTGCGCGGCGACGCGCGCCTCCTCGCAATCGGGCGCACGCCCGGCTCGCCAGGGTGGCGGATCGCCCATGATCCGGCCGGTGACCACTCTCCCCATCCGCCCCATTTCCCCGCTCCAGCACTACAGAACGTAGGGGAGCCTACTCCCACGGTGTAGCCTGTCAACCCTCTTGCGGGCGACATGGCGCCGTATTGTAGGGACGGGCAACCGGACCTATTGACGCAGCGCGGGGGGCCGCGGCTACTTGCCGTACCGTCTCCCCGCCACCGCCTTCGCGGCGATGGGGCAGCCGTACAGCCAGTCCGGGGTGACGCTCAGCTCGGCGACGAACTCGTCCAGGGGAACCTCGCCCGTGAGCTCGCACACCAGCTCGTCGTGGACCTTCAGAATCGCCGGCCAGCCACGCGCCTTGAAACGCAGTTTGGCGGCCATGATCACGTCCCGGGCGATCGCCTGGACGCCGTTCTGGAACACCTTGCCGCCGTAGCTCTTGGCCCGGACGTACTTCCGGGTGACGCTGTCGAGCGTCATGTAGGTCAGGCCCATCTTCTTCCCGCCCCACGGCGTCTCCACCTCCTGGATGCGCGGGTCGACGAACGAGAGGGCCCGGCCGTTCGGCAGCCGCATCCAGAGAATCCCGCCCGCGCAGGCGAAGGCGCAATGGCCGGCGACGAACTTGCGGCCCGGGTGGCGGACCGCATCCATCGCCGCGGCTTCATAGAGCCCCCACTGCTCGACGATCCCCGGGTGGCGGGCCCGCCAGGCGTCGATCGTCAGCCGCAGGGCGACCCACTCGTCCTGCCCCAAACCGTACCGATTTGTGGCCTCATAGCCCTCGCAGGCCATCGCCCACGTCTCGAGGGGCATGGCCGCCTTGATGACGGGCGCGACGTCGGCGGGGGTCACCTTGTAGTTGGCGCCCATCGTGATGAAGGCGCCGTGGCCGCCCTGGAACTGGAGGGCCAGCTCGGAGACCTTGCCGACCTGGCGCACCTCGTCGTCGATGTCCTCGATCGCGACGCCCAGCATGGCCGAGGCGGCGACCTTGTAGAGGTCCGGCCCGGCGCCGGCGTCATAGGCCCGGAAGGCGTCCAGCTTCCACTGCTCGCCGCCCAGCCACGCAGCGACGCGGCCCTCGATGTTGCTCAGATCCCCGGCGTAGATCATGCCTTGCGGCGCGCAGATCATCGCCCGCATGCAGCCGGCGATGACGTCCAGCGCCGACTGGGGCCGCTTCGGGTTGCCCTTCTCGACCCACAGCTCCAGCCAGGCCGGGTCCTCCGCCGCCAGGGCCTCCATCACGCCGTCGATCTCGGCCGGCTTCAGCGTGGGGCGGACGAAGTTCTGCGGCTGGATCAGCTCGCCGGCGTCCCGGCCCGTCGAGGCCCCGTGGTAGCGGATGCACCCGCGCGCCCGGCCGTCGTCGCAGACGCAGGCCAGCATCGCCTTCAGCTTGGCGGTGGAGCTCTTCGCCGCCTCCTGGCGGATTTCGATCACCCGCCGCACGTTCGGATCCAGATCGAGCGTCAGCAGCGCGCGCACGCCGGCCTTGTCCAGCGACTCGACATCCACCCCCTGCTCGGTCAGCCACTCGGTCAGCCTCGCCACCTGGGAGACCGTCGTCACCCGGTTGCGGGTCAGGATGGCGATCTCGCGGTTCAGCGCCTCCAGCGCCTTGTCGACGACGCGCAGGGCCCGCTTGACGGACTTCACGTCGATGGGCAGACCGCGTTCGTTCACACGGCAGTTCTCGAGCCAGATTTCCCGCTCCAGGTCGGACAGGGGGCGCAGCCGCTTCGAGGCCGCCCGCTCGATCACCACGTCGTTCGCGCAGTAGCTGTACAGCCGGGCGAACTTCTCCGGGACGTCCTGCGGCTCCCACCAGCGGACCGGCGTCTCGCCGCGCTTCGACCGCGGCCGGCTGAGCTGCATCATGATGCGGCGGCCGGTGTCGTCCTTTTCCTCTTCCAGCCCCAGCGCGCCCACGACGTCGCCGAGACGGCGGGGAAGCGCCATCGCGGCGGACATCGAGGCCGTGCAGTAGAAGCGCTCGAGCGGGGGGACCGGCCAGCCGTAGCGGGGCCCCAGGACGTGGGTCCATATCTGGCGTTCGAATTCGCTGTTGAACGCGAAGATCGGCCCGTCGCCGGCGATGTAGTCGATGAGGTCCTGCGGGACCGGCGCACCCCGGATCCACGTCCGCGCGTCTTCGTCGTCGAAGGCGTAGCAGGCCACCAGCACGTCGGTGGACGGATGACGGGCGTAGTAGTGGGCGCCGCACTTCGGCAGATCGGCCTCGCTCCGGGTCTCGAAGTCGATCGACATCCGGCCGTAGGCGACTGTGGGCGACATCGTGCTCATGCGAACATCTGCGCGAGCAGCCGCGCCTCCTCCCGGGCTTCCATGAAGGCGCCTATGAAGTTCGTCGCCGCTTCCGCATCGAGAGCATTGCCGTAACCCCGCAGGAGTCCCAGTCGGGCGGGAGACGTTGGAGCCAGCGGGAATGTCCCGGCCTCAACAGGCCGGATGCGGGCGTCGTGACAGAGCAGCCAGTCGCATCCGAGTAGAGAGCCTGACGCGCCACCTGCTCCAGGTTCACCGTGGCCTTCGATCCGTCCGGCCGCCGGCCAGTCGCCGAGGTGCCGGGGGGCCATGTCTGCCCACCGCTCGGCGTCGTCGGCGTCGGCCACCCAGTAGAGCCGCTGGCGGATGTGCGCGCCCTGGGCGAAGCCCGCAGCCGGTATATCAGGGCTCCCGAAGGCGTAGCCGAGACCTTCCAGGTCAGCGCGTACAAGATCGATCCACTGGCCCGCCGTTGCAGCTTGCTCACCAAGCACGCAGTCAGGCCGGCGCTCCGCAATGAGCCGAAAGAAGTCCGGCCAGAGGTGTCGAGGATCAGCAAAGCCGAGCCCTTTGCCGGCCGCCGAGAACGGCTGGCAGGGGCACGAGCCGGTCCAGACGGGACGGTCGTCTTCCCATCCTGCTCTGCGCAGCGCGTGGGACCAGACGCCGATTCCGGCGAAGAAGTGGCATTGGTCATAGCCAATGAGATCATCGGGGGAGACGTCCTTGATGCTGCGTTCGTCGACATCGCCGGGGGCGATCAGGCCCGCCGCGATCAGCTCTCTCAGCCAGGCGGCCGCGGCGGGGTCGAACTCTGAATAGTAGGCGCTCACGCTGCCCTCCGACGCTCGAAGAGCAGACCAAGGTCGGCGCGCTCGGCGTTCTCCAAGGCGGCCACGCCGCGCGGGCCCGCCGCCAGCAGGGAGGTCCCTTGCGCGGGGCTGTCGCCGGTGCTGCCGTCGGGGCGGAGGAACCTGATCTTCTTGGCGACGAACAGGATCGCGTCCGCTCTCCGCGAGTAGGTTTGCCACCACGGGGCGGACGTGCGGTCCGGGACCAGGGCGACACCGTCGCCGTGCTGGAAGAACTTCTCCAGCCACGGGACGAGCCCGTTCCGGCCGCCGAACGGCGGGTTCATCCAGACGAACCCGGCCCACGGCTGGGTCAGGCTGTCGGCTCGGATCCCGCTCGCGCAGAACGCGTCCGCCGGGCAGGGGACGGCGGGGCTGGAGACGTCCAGGTCGAACAGGACGCCCATCGCGTCGAAGACGTAGCGCGGCGTGTACCATTCGTCGGACGCGCCCAGGCACTGCTCATGAACGGCCATCACGCCGGCTCTCCGGTACAGCCCACGACGGCGTCGGCGGTCCGGTAGAGCGCCTCGGCGGAGGCCTCCTCGCCTTCGATCATGGTCAGGGTGGCGGCCGCGTGGGCGATTAGGTCCCGCAGGAAGCGGCCGCGATCGTCCGGCTGGCGCTTGCGCAGCTCCTGCGCGACGACGGTTGCTGGGTGGCTCATTGTTTTCCCCCGAAGATCACGGCGCAGCAGCCGAACGGGGGCGAGCTGTGGAACTTGCCCTCCGGA
>CAZVVC010000002.1:7179-31373 GCA_964630425.1 uncultured Bifidobacterium sp.
CTCCGGATTGTCGGGCAGGCCGAAGTTGAAGCGGCGGGCGATGAACTCCACCCGCATGAAGCCGCCCGGCCTGTCGCGGAAGGGCTCAACGTGCTCCTGCCACCACACCTGCTCGGTGCGGTTGGCGGGCAGCAGCATCACGATGACAGGGCAGCCGAAGCGAAACTCCAGGTGGGCCTTGGAGAGCCACCCGCCGAGATTACTGTACGGCGGGTTGCACCAGACGCGGTGCGGCGCCCAGTCGGCGGCCAGGCCGTCCGTCTCCAAGTCGAAGAAGGTCTTCGTCTTGGCGTTGGACCGATTGGCTGCGGCGTCCAGCGTGAACCCGTAGCGTTCGTCGTACTGGCGGTAGAGCCAGTCGGGCGTGATCCGCTCATCGACCTTGTCGCTGGCGCCGCGCTTTCCAACCTGCTGTGGGTGGTTCGTGGGTTTGAAGCGGACGAGGCTCACGCCTCGGCCTCCTCGACGGCTTCTTCCAGGAGATCCAGCGCGTCTTCGCCCTCGTGGGTCAGCGCCTCCAGGTGGGCGAGCGCGGCCTTGGCGGCGCGCAGCAGCTTGTTCTGGCCGCCGCTCCCCAGCCCCAGGTCGAGCAGGTTCCGGGTGGCGTCCGAGTAGGTCATCCTGTTGACCTTCGCGTGCAGCCGGATCTCCTCTCGGAGCGACGGCTCGATCACGACTTCCAGCCGGATCCGGTAGGGGTGGGGCTTGCGCTTCGGCCGGCCCAGGTAGCGGGTGGGGACGGTTTTCTGGTCCGGTCGCCGCGGCCGGCCGACCGCCCAACCCAGCCGCCCCGCGATGCCGGCGACGGCGCCGCGCGTCGTGCCCATTTCCCGGGCGATCGCGTCGACCCCCAGGCCCTGGTCGATCAGCTCGCCCAGGCGCGCGACGCGGCCCTCTTCATGCCACCAATAGCGATGCCTGCGCTCAGGCATCGATCCCGCTCCGCTCCTGGACCCACTGCACGCCGGCCTTGGTCAGGCCGTAGACGTTCAGGGCCCGGGTCTGGCCGCGCACCAGGTCCACCACGTCGAGTAGGCCGCGCTTGCGCAGGGTCGCCAGGGCGGTGTTGACGGGGTGCGTGTCCGTCTCCATCGCGTCGGCGAGCTGACGCGCGGTGGAGGGCGAGGCGTTCAGGATCCGGCCGATCTTCAGGTAGCGGCTGTCGGTCTGCTGCTTCTGGATCCGGGCGACGGGCGGCTCTTCGGGTTCCAGCGCCACCGCGTCCGGCTGCTTGAACCAGCACAGCGTCTCGGCGCAGCGCTCCAGGCCGTACGCGGTCAGGCCGTAGCCCCGGCCCCAAATGGTCTGGATCGGGTCGCCGCCCATCTTCCTGCGCGCCTTGCAGACGAAGACGTCGATGATCTTGATCTCAGGCGCGTCGTCGGCCCGGCCGCCGTACATGGCGTGGAGCAGGCTCTCCTTGGTGACGAGGTTGCCCGAGCGCCGGTAGAGATGGCTGACCAGCTTGGCCTCCTGGACGGTCAGCTTCCAGCGGGCGCTGAAGGCCGCCTCCAGGTCGCGGTCGCGGTTCAGCGCCAGCTCGCGCTTGAGCTGGGCGTTCTCCTCGCGGAGGAGCTCCACCTCTTCGGACATGTCTTGCAGGGTCGGGACGCCGCTCGACGGCGCCCGGGCGGGGCTGAGCATCTCAGGCTCCTGCGATGGGGGTGATTTTGACGAAGACGCCGGGGGTGGAGCCGAACCGCTTGTGCGCGGTGAGACCCACAACCTGCTTGTCGTCGGCGAAGACGACCTGGTTGCAGCCGTCCAGAACCGCCTTCAGGATGTTGTCCAGATCCGGGAGCTTCAGCGGGAGTTCGCTGCCCAGCAGCATCGCCGCCTGGCGCCGCTTCGAGGCGCTCGCGGGGATGCGCAGGGTCGCGGTCACCTCGACGTCGACCGGCTCCTGGAAGGGCGCCCGGCCGGCCATTACCCGCTGCGCTTCCAGGGTGACCAGGTTCTCGTACGCGGCGGTCTTGTCGTCCGTGAAGGTGCGGACGGCGCCGCCGCGGGTGGAGAACCGGGGCCGGCCCTTGCCACGGGGATCACCAGGGATGTCGAAGCTGATCACTGGCGACCGGCCGCGGCGGAGGTCAGCGCATCGCTGGTCGCGACGGCGACAGGGCGGCAGGCGACGTGCTCCAGCAGGCGACGCTGGACTTCGGGCGGCAGCGTGCCCTCGCGGGCGAACTGAATCCCCCAGGTCAGCAGATCGTGCGGGGTGGGTTCACGGACGGGGCGGAACGGCGGCGTCATGTTGGGCTCCGGTGAAGGGGCCGGATGTCGCCCGATAGACGACACCCGGCAACATTCTAGGCGTTGAAAAGCGCGTCCACGTCGCCCGCGGCCGCTTCTCCGACGGGTTCGAAGTCGTCGCTCGCCCGGGTCCTGGACCCGCCGGCCAGCGGCTCGCCGTCCCGCATCTTCTGGACGTTGTTCAGACCGAACGAGACGCCGGCGTTGCCTTTCACCTGGTAGGCGTAGGGGTGGAGGGAGACGCGCACGAAGGCGCCGCCGTACACCTCGGTCTCGTCGGTGATCTCCTGGACCTGGGCGTTGACGATCTGCGGCTTGTTCTTGGACTTCACCCGCATCAGCACGTAGCCCGGGAACTGCTCCGCCGGGTAGTAGGGGGTGTTGTCCGCCTGGCGACGCTTCTCGCTGGCCGGCCGGAACGGCGACTTCAGGTTGGACGGCATGGCGTCCTTCCACTCCGCCTTGGCGCAGGCGGCCGCCGCCTCCTTCAGCTTGGCGAACTCGGCCGTCTTCTGCGCCTCCGGGGAGAACAGCAGATCGGTCTCGTAGAACTTGTTGCCCCGGTCGTCGGGCAGCCCCTGCTCGAACAGCTTGGGGAAGTGGCCGAGCATGCACTCGGGGGTCTTGAGGGTCGTTTGTTCGCTCAACGCGATCTCTCCTTGGGGTTATTCGAAGCCCAGCGCCGACAGGTAGAGGTCCAGCAGGGCCTCTTCTTCCTGGCGCTTGGCGCGGTCCATCTTCCGCAGCCGGACGGCCTTGCGGATGATCTTGGTGTCGAAGCCGTTGCCCTTCGCCTCGGCGAGCACCTCCTTGATGCTCTCCGCGACTTCGGCCTTCTCCTGCTCCAGGCGCTCGACGCGCTCGACGATGGAGCGGAGCTGGCCCTGCGCCGTCTGGTTCAGGACGTCGACGTTGGCTTCGCCGCTGTTGTGGCCGATCTCGGGCATCAGACCCTCGCGTTCAGCGTGAAGACGTTCTCGCGGGCCCGGTTGGCGAGGCTGATCAGGGCGTCGAGCATCATCACCAGCCCCGGTCCCTGGCCGGCGGGGGTGGGCGCAATCTCTTCCCGCGAGTTCGCCTCGGTCGGCCCAGGCCCGAGCAGGCGCCCGCGCAGATCGGCGGAGGCGCCGTCGATGTCGGAGATGATCCCGCGCAGGGTCTCGATGCGCTCGCTGAGTTCCGCGGTCAGCGGCGGTCGCGGTCCCAGTTTGCCGGGCGCCGCTACCTCGTAGCTGACATCCTTTTGCTGCCTGGAGATGCTGGTGTCATTGCCGTAGTAGGCTTGTTCCGAGGGCATGGTCTCTCTTCCTTTCAGTCTGCAAAGTCCGCCGCCGCACTGCGCGTCGGCCTGGCCTCGGCCCGCCGATCCGTCTCTCGGGCCAGAGTGTTTCCACTGGATTCCGCGCTCACGAGGTCTGCGAGCTTCTCGCGTTCGCTCTTCGGCAGCAGCTTCTCGACCTGGGCGGGCGACTTCAGCTTGCGGTTCCAGATGTCGTCCGTCGCCAGGTCCAGGTCGACGATCAGCGTCGCCGCGGTCTGGTGCTCGTCGCGCCATTTGCGGACGGCCCGCTTCGGGACCAGCTTCCAACCGGGGATCTTCGCCCCGCCCTCCGCCCGGCTGAACGCCTCGGCCCGGATCGCGCGGATGCCGCACTCCACCAAGTCCGCATCCTCGAGCAGCTTCGCGATCTGCTCCGCGGTGAGATCCTCGGCGATCACGTCGGCGAACTCGGCCTTGGCGTCCTCCAGGGCCACCTTTCGGAGCGCCGGGCAGATGCCGGCGGCCGGGCAGAACTTGCAGTGGTCGCCGGGGACCAGCGGCGCGTTGGGCTCCTGGGTCTTGGCGGCCGCCTCGGCGAGATCGGCCTGGAAGTCCAGCAAGTGGACAGGGTCGGTCAGCCACCTGCGCACGGGGCCGTCGCGGTGCGGGGCCCGGGGCTGGACGATGACCAGCTCGACGGCGTCGATCTGGATGCCGACCAGCGAGGGGACGGCGATCATCCCCAGGCCGTAGTAGGCGAGCTGCGGGTTGCCGGTCGCCTCGACCGCGTGGCCTTTGCCGTGCTTGTAGTCCACGACGCGCAGGGTCTTGGCCTTGCAGTTGTAGATGCCGGCGTCGCCGGTGCCGAACATGCCCTCGTGGATGTGGCTGAGATCGAAGCGGTGCTCGATCAGCAGGATGTCGCCGTCGGCGGGGCGGTAGTCGGCCTTGATCACGTCGACGTAGAGCTGGACAGCTTCGGCCATCTCCTCGTCCACCGTGAAGGTGTGGTTGCCGATCACGATCTCCTCGCCGAGGAAGTCGATGGCGTCCGCGAAGTTCTTCCGCAGGCACATCTCGGCGAGCTCGTGGGCGGCGGAGCCCTCGGCGGCGAAGACCGACTGCTGGTCCTCGATGCCGGCCGACAGCCGCACACTGCCCGGACAGGCCATCCAGCGGTGGGCGATCGAGGCGCCCAGCTTGGAGTGGGCTCGGCTGCTGTGGTCGGGGAGGGCGGTCATTGGCCCGGCTCCCCGTCAACGAGGGCGTGCTCATCGATGGGGTCCAGGCCGTCGACGACGACCAGGGGGTCCACCTCATGCAGTAGGCCCGCGATGACAATCGCGGCGTTCTTCTCAGGGTCGGCGTCGCAGCGCAGCCGGCCCCACTCGACCTTGGCCGCCACCCGGGCGATCACCGCCGCCAGACTCGTGGCCTGGATGCTGTAGCCGCGCTGGAGGAACTTCCGCACCCGCAGCATGGAGCCGCCGGCCGCTTCCTCGCGCGTCGGCGAGGTGTAGACCAGCCGTCGCGCAGCGAGGTCCGGGTAGAACCCCTCGCCGACGAGGCTGCGCCACGTCTTTTGATGGGGGTCGAACCAGATGACCGCTTGGCAGACCGTGAAGTCGAACGAAGCGACCAGCGCCTCCGGCTCGCTGAAGAGCCAGCGGGCGATGAACTGCACGGGCAGGCGCGGGTGCGCGAGCACGGTGAAGGCGTTCGGCGTCGCGTGGCATCGACCCTGGCGGCTGGACGCCAGGTACTCGGACGCCGCGCGCAGGGCGCTTTCCGTCGCACCGAACAGATCGATGTCCTGCGCTGGGCTCCCGGCGATGGTCTCCCGGATGAAGCCGCCGCCGAGCAGGAGGCCCTGCCGCTGCATGATCTCGCGAATGTCCTTCGGGATACGCCTAACGACGAAGCCCAGGTCGGTGTTGGTCAGTTCGTTCGACATCAGGCTACTCCCGCCAACATCATGGCCACGCAAAAGAGGACGGTGGCGCCCGCAAGAGCCACCCAGTTGAAAGGCTCCGTGGCGTCCTCGGCGATGCCGAAGCCCCATAGACCCGCGAGGAGGAGCGAACAGGCGCCGAGGACGCTCGCCCCGAGAACATAGAGGGCGGAGGCCAGCATCAGGCGAGCGCCTTCAGCGCCGCGAGGGCCCCGGCCCGCTTCTCAGGGGGCGTGGCGCCCGGCTTCACGATGCCGAGCTCCTTGAACACCTGCTCTACTTTCTGGAAGCCGGCTTTGCCGATCGCCGCCGCCGCAGCCGCCTTGATTTCCGAGATATCGATCTCTTGCGGCGCAGCAGCTTCCCCTCCGCCCACGCCATCTGCCGTTCCAGCGGCATCCGCCGAATCCAGTGCGTCGCCGGCGCCGCCGCCAGCAGTTCCTCCGGCGTCGGCAGCGCCTTCAGCCCCCGCGGCGCGTACCGCTTCCGCCGGGTCCGCTTCGCCGGTTTCTTGGGCCTGACCGGCTTCCACTTCACCTTGGCCGGCTTCCTGGGATCCCACGGCGCCGTCGGCTCCGCCAGCATCTGGTCCCATATCGCCCGCGACGGCGAGCCCTTGGGCGGCCGCTGCGTCATCGGCTTGTACTGCGCCAGCAGCCGGCGGATGTGCGGCGGCAGGTAGAGGCGCGACAGCCGCTCTTCCTCGGCGGCGAGGTCTTGCGCCCGCCGGAGCGCTCGACGCGCCAGATACGCCCTCGCTCGCGGGGCCAGCCGGCGCCTCCTCCAGAGGGCGAAACCAGCTCGCCGCTTCGATCACCGCCTCCTCGAGATCGGTTCGGCTCATCGCCTTGATCGTCAGTTCATACGCAGCCATGCGTCAGGCTTCCTTCTTGCTGTCGGCGTCCAGGCCCCACTCGACCCGCTCACGCACCACGGCGGCGAAGGAGCACCGCTGCTTGAGCGCCAGCGCGCGGAGTTGAGCAAAGGTCTCGTCGTCGAAGCTGACGACCACGCGGCGCATCGCCCCGTTCACGACGCCCCAGGCGGGGTCAGGCAGGGGGCGCTTCATGCGATGTCTCCGTAAATTTCTTCGAGGGCGCGGGTCTTCCGGGCCAGGACGGCGTTCACCGCCTCGTCGACCGACCCCTTCAGGGTGGCGGTCTGGATGAAGGTCTGGCCCTGCTGGTTCGGGCCGCCCATGCGGGCGGTCACCTGGGCGTTCGCGCCCTCCGACCAGGCCATCTCCGCCAGGATCAGCCGGCGGGCTGCGGACAGGTCGACCGCTTCGCCCGCGGCGATGGTCTGGCCCAGCACGACCCGGACGTTGTCGCCCATGCGAAACGCCTCGACCGCGGCGGTTCGTTTCTTGGCGGGGGTAGCCCCGTCAATGCGAACCAGACCGAACGGCGCCAGCTTCTCGTGGAGCACGTCGAGCACCGACGTGTGCCAGCCGAACACGGCGATCTTCTCGCCGGAAGTCGCCAGCTCTCTTGCGATGTAGTCGCCCAAAGGTCCCGCCTTTGCTTCGCCCGCGAGCCGTCTGGCCGTAGCCAGATGCTCTCCTTCTTCCTTGGGCAGAGCGTCGACGAGAATTAGGCTTTTGTCAACTTGAAAGCGACTGTCGGCAACATTTGGCGCAAGCAAAATGTCGCTCCAGATCGGCAGGGCCTGGTCCGGGTAAACCTGCCGGCGGGTCCGGCGCAGGAAGACCGGCGCCAGCCGCCGGCGCAGCTCGCCGAGGGCGCGCGGGTTGTTGCCGTAGACCTTCGGCACCTTCGTGCGGGGGCCGACCTTCTCCATCTTGAATCGGGTGAAGGTTCCGAGAAAGTCGAAGTACCCGCCCTGGTACAGGCCGGCGAAGCGCATCCAGGGGAAGAGCTCCCCCGCGTGATTCGGCGCGAAGCTGCCGGACAGCGCCCACACCCGGGCCGCGTTCCGGGCCGGGCTCTTGTGGCCGAGCAGGTTCTGCGTGCGCTGCGAGCCGATGTTGCCGAGACGGTGCGCCTCGTCGAAGATGTACGTGTCGCACCCCCACGGCAGGCCCTTGTCGCTGGCGGCGTCGTAGGACCGGATCTCGGCCTCGAACATCCCCAGCCCCCACTGCTCGATCGCCCGCTCCCACACGCCGATGGCGATCGCCGGGCAGGTGATGGCGATCCTGGACGCCCCGGCCAGTATCGCGCCGACCAGGGCCTGGGGCGTCTTGCCCACCCGCGGCTGGTCGCCCAGCATGGCGAAGTTGCGCTTCGCCAGCCAGCGCGCGCCCTCGTGCTGGAACGGGAAGAGGTCGCTCAACCGAGCCGCACGAAGTCGTTCGGCATCACCTGACCGTTGGTCCGCTTATGGATCACTCGCAGGGTCTGTCGGTCGGGGAAGCGGGAGAGGGGGTCGGTCTCCGGCAGGCAGTAGCGCCTGGCCGTCTCTTCCGAGACGCCCAGCAGCGAGGCCAGCCGCGCATAGGAGTAGCCCTCCTCCTTCCGCCATTCCTCCAACGTCATGTCGATTGATCGCCTTCCGTGTCGCCGATTTGTGGGATTTCAACTTTTGCGGTCTAGATTTCTTAACCACTCGTGCTACAAGATGTCGCAACGAAGGCTACAGCCGAGAGGAGTGCTCGTGCCTAGAATTGCAAAACGCCACGCCGAGGCCGAGAACGCGGCCCCCGATCTTCCGTCAGATCCGCTTGCGAAGGCGAAGGAGCTATTCGCACGCAGGCTCTACCGGCTCATGATGTCGAAGGGGTGGAACCAAGCCGAGCTCGGACGTCGCGCCGACCTGGGCAGGGACGTCATCAACAAGTACATCAACGCACGGGCGCTGCCTACGCCCGAGAGCGTCCAGAAGCTCGCGATCGCCCTCGGCATACCGACTATCCGGCTGTACCCGGGCGGTGACGAGACGGGGCTCGAAGCGACGCAGGCGGAAATTCCTCCGGTGTCAATGAAGGTTACAGGAAACGGCAAAGCCCTGCTCCAAGTCAACATGGAGATGGATCAGAACCTGGCGATCCAGATCCTGGGGATGCTGCCGCGCGCGGGAGCTTGAGCTCGCCGGCCTCGCCGACCGGCTTGATGTAGCGATTGAGATCCAACGGCAGGTTGGTGAGCGCCTCGTGAGCCATAAGGTTCACGAGGAAAACCACGTCTGCGTTGCCTCGCTCGAGCCACTTGTTGATCGTGCGGGGCTTCACCTTGACCCCCATCAGCTCCAGCCGCCGGTGGCAGGCCGCGGGCCCGCCCAGGTCGTGGATGAAGCCGTACAGGTCGAAGCGGTAGCTCATGCTGAAGTTCTAACCCGGAGGGGTGTCGGAAGGCAAGCGACAATGGTTGACAACAGGCAACCAATAGGCGACATCATGTCCCGGGTTAGATTGGATCGGAGAAGGACATGACGAACCGGGAACAAGAACTCCTGCGCGCGCTGGAGGCCTTGACTGACCTAGCACTCGAATGGGCGGAGCAGATCGACTCGGAGTGGGGCGATGGCCGGAGCATCGACGAGCTTCGGGAGGAAGGCGCTCTCGACCGGACAATTCTCGCCGCGGAAGCCGCCATCGCGAGGGCCAAGGGCGGGTGACTACCATACTGCTCACCCAGGCCGACGTCGCTCGCCGGCTCAACAAGTCCGCCAAGACCGTGGCCCGACTACGGAAGCAGGGGAAGCTGGCGTTCCTCCCTGGCCGGCCGGTGCTGATCGCCGAGGACGAACTCGAACGCTACATCAGGAGAGAGACATGCCGCGCCACAACCAGGGGCCCTACCTTACCGACGATCGCAACGAGCATGGCTTCTACGAAATTCGGTGGACCGAGAACGGCCGCTCCAAGCGCAAGAGCACGGGCGAGAGCGATTACCGCAAGGCTCAGCGCGTCTTCGCTGAGTTCATTATCTCGCTCGATCAGGCGGTGAACGCGCCGACGTCGGCCATCACCTGCGGGATGGTCATCGCCGCCTACCTGGCGGACAAGGCCGACGTCATGAGCCTCGCCAGCCAGGAAGTCTGCTTCGGCCATCTGGCCGCCCACTTCGGCGACATGCTGGTGGGCGAGGTGGAGAAGGACGACGTCGACCGCTACAAGCTGCTGCGCGGGCAGGGGGCGATCTCCTTCACCGATGCGCGGGGACGGGTCCGCGGCGGCGCCAGGGCCGGCGAGGCGACCGTCCGGCGCGAGCTCGCCATGCTGACCACGGCGGTCAACCACTGCATCGCCAAGAAGAAGTTCAAGGGGCCCGACGGCGCCTCGCTGCTGCGGCCCTCGGACAAGCCCGTTATCGAGCTGCCGCCCGCGCCGGCGCCTCGGGATCGTTGGTTGACGCGGGAGGAGGCGGCGAAACTGCTGGCCGCGGCCCGGGAGCACCAGCCGCACGGCGGCGAAGACCCCGCCCGCCTGCCGCGGGCCTACCGCTACATCGCCATGATGCTGTTCACGGCCGCCCGGAAGGAGACCGTTTACAGCCTGCCCTGGTCACGGATCCACCTCGAGCGGGGACTGATCGACTTTCAAGAGCCTGGCCGCCGGCGCACCAAAAAGCGCAGGGGGTGGGTCCCGATCGCGGACGAGCTGAAGCCGATCCTTGAGCGGGCCTGGCGGGAGCGAACCAGCGAGTGGTTCCTGGACCGGCCGACGCAGCCCTATCATTCGTTCTACGCGGCCGTGAAGCGGGCGGGGCTGGAGAAGGTGTCGCCCCACGTCCTGCGCCACACCTTCGCGGTATGGGCCGCCCAGGACGGCGTCCCGCTGTTCGAGATCGCCGGCGTCCTGCACGACACCGTCGCGACCGTGGAAAGGAATTACCTACACCATTCGCCACAGCATCTCCGTGCCGCCGTGAACCGTCCGATCCTGATCCAAGGAGGAACCGATGCCCGAGCCGCTTAGCCGGGAGGTGCGGGCGCTTCTGGACACCGCGCGGGAGTTCGTCCAGCAGGCCAATGACTGGGGCCTTGATGACCGTAGCGGCATAGTCGGCTTCGCCTTCAGTGAGCTGGAGGCCGCCCTGAATCCATTCGAGCCCCCACAGCCGCCGCCAGCTCGATACGAGGACATCAAGTGGGAATGACAGACGCCCGGCAGCGGTGGACGGCCGAGCCCGGCAGCCGGCTCGCGCAACTCAGGCAGGAGGCGCACCGCCGGCTGGACGTCTACTGGGAGTTCGGCTGGGTCGCACGCAGCGAGGCCTACGCCCTGCTCGCGCAGAGGCTCGGCGTTCCCCAACATGAGTGCCACATCGGGATGTTCAATGAAGAGGAGTGCGAGCGGGTGATCGCGGTCTGCAAGTCGGGACTTCGCTCAGGCCCGGCCTACGGCAGCAAGCGATGGCTACGTCGTGAAGAGCTCAAGGCCCGTCCATGACAAACGCCCGCCCGGATCGCTCCAGGCGGGCGTTTCACTAGCCGCGTAGGAGGCGCGGTTATCCGGGCGTTACGCCCGATTCGCGCGCTACGTCTCGGCGACTATGGGCTACAGCGTCCGAGATTTCCCGAGGAAATCCAGCGAGCCGTTGTTGCGCAACATCCTACGCTCAAGTGTATGAGAGACTAAATCCTCTGTGGATAATGCCGTTGTTCCAGTCATGGAACGCTTTTGTTCTCAGTATGTTGGGCAGATGCTACTCCCGGCGACAAGGGCGGCGACAGGCCCATCCGGGCGTTATCCGGGCGTTTCCCTGGACATGATCTGTTCCGCCAGCTCGATCAGGGGGCCTTCGCCCCACACGTTCATGGCGATGTTCACGATGTAGCTGACGATGCGCAGGTTAGTCGGCTCGTACCCCCGGCCGTTGTCGATCCGGTCCACCGACGGCTGCCAGGGCCCTTCGCCGATGGGCTCGAACGGCCGGCCGGTGATGGCGCAGCAATAGCCCTGCTCGAGCAGGATCTTGAGGAGCATCTCACGCGAGATCGCCTGGCCGCCGCGGATGTACTTCCTCTGCGCGACGTTCCTGCGGAGCCGATCGGCCGCTTGGATCCAGGCCTGTCCAATCGGCGATAGCCGTCCAGATGTCCGCCAGGATTCGAGGTCGAATTCTGCGAGAGCCCGGTCGAGGTGACCTGTCTCGACGACGCTGACCATGTTTCCAGTACGCTCTAAAATGGCCCATAGGCCGCTCTCCCGCAGGATGAGCTCGGTACGCGTTACAGTTCTCGACATGGCCCCCTGCCGGCCGGAGCTATGAGCCCCAGCCGCGTCCTCCGCCGAACTGAACGGCCCGATGCACCACGGCGCGCCTCCACATCGGCGTACCAAGCGCCTTCATGGCGATGCGCAGTTCCAGGTCGACTTCGCCCCGAGTGGCCGGCCGGCCGAGCGCCGGCGCCCAGCTCTCGCCGCGGGTCACGTACCCGTCGTCGTGCAGAACGAAGCCCTTGGCCGCCGGATCGCTGGGCGCGACAACCCAGCGGCCGAGCGCCGGGACGGAGCCCAGGTCAGTCACGCCGCGGACCTTCAGCCGGCGCGAGACGATTGCGCGGATGTCGGCGTCGCTGAAGGCCGGCCGGTCGAACCGGGGGATGACGATCCGTTTGCCGGAGCCCTCTTCGCCGAGCTCGTAGGGCAGGGGGTCGTCCAGCCACCACATCGCCAGGCCGTCGCGGTTGGCGGGCTGGCCGTTGGCGTACTCGAGCAGGTTCAGGCCTAGGTGGGCGGTGAAGCGGCTCACTGCTCGGCCGGCTCCGCCGCGGTCGCGACCGGAGCGCCGGGCAACAGAGCCCCAACGGGGTCGGCGGCGACGTTGACGGCCTGCGGTGCGGTCTGGATGCAGTCGTAGACCCGGTAGCTGATATAGGCGCCGCTGGCCGGGTTCATCGGGCCCACCTGCGCGGTCACCGTGATGTCCTTCTTGCAGTGGGGGTTCGCCTGGGAGAGCGCGCTCGCGCGCTCCATGAGACCGCCGGTCGTGTTGCAGGCGGAGAGCGCGACAGCGGCCGCGCCGAGCAGGAGGTATTTCACTCGCCATTCTCCATCGTGCGGGCCAGCCGCACGGCGCGGCCTTTCACCTGCGTGGCCCACTTCGAGGCGCGCATGCCCGCGGCGGCCGCGCGGTAGTCTCCGCGCTGCATGGCCGCCAGGGTGTTCTTGAATGTCAGGAGGGTCCGCAGACCCATGTTGAAGCACATGTTCCGCAGCACCCGCTGCCGGGCCGCGTTCATCTCGCGCCACCAGGGCAGGGCCTTGTCGAGCTCGGCGTCGACCCGCTTCAGGTCGTTCGAGAGGAGGTAGAGCGCCTCGTCGCGGCTGATCCCGCCGCCCTTGCGCGCGTCGACCAGACGGCCGATGCCGATCGTCCAGTAGCCGAGGCTGTCCTGGTAGGCGGCCGACCGGAAACCTTCGTCGTCCTCGTACTCGGCGATCTCTTCGGGGGAGAGGCCGTGCATCACAGCGCCCGCGTGACGGCGCGGTGCGCCAGGTATAGGAGTACCGCGAGGGTCGCGAGGGCGCCGATCACGACGCCGCTCGCGTTCCCGGCGCAGAAACCCACGATGAAGTCGAAGGTCACCGCCAGCCGCCCCGAAGCCGGGTGGTGACGTTGGCCCGGCCGAAGGCGACCAGCACGGCGCCGATCTCCATGAGCTGGGTGACGATCTGCATCTGCATCTGCGGATCGGTGACGCCGAACTGCGTGAGCAGGGGGCTGATCTTGGCCGTGGCGTAGAGCACCAGCGCGCCGGCGAGGGTGACCGACTGGGTGGCCGGCTTGGAGTCGGTGATGGGCGTCATTTGGTCAGCTCGCTCATGCGGAAGACGGGGTTCAGGGAGAGCTCGACGGCCTCCGTCACGCACTCCAGGCAGTAGGTCGCCCGGCCCAGGCCGATGACCTGGTTCGTGCCGCCGTGCTGGCCGCAGAAGAACTGGGGGACGACGGGTGCGGCGACGGGGGCCGGCTGTTCAGACACGGCCTGCCTCGATGTCCTCCAGCTCTCGCTGGGCGTTGAAGATGATCTTGCGGAGGTCGTATGCCCGGTCGATGCCGGCCTTCTCGCCCATCCGGTAGGCGGCCTTGAATACGTTCCCCATGCGGAAGGACATCCGCTTGTGGGCGATCAGGTCGTCGATGTCGCGAGCGTGGGCGGGCAGGAGGTAGTAGGCCGTCGAGCCACCGTCGCTCTGCACCGGCAGGGCGCCGCTCGGCTTGCCGAGGTCCGCTTCGTGGGCCGCGCGCACATAACGGCGGTCTGCCGCAAGCTTCGCGAGGTAGTCCTCCGGCGAAAGATCTTCGTGGGCCACGCTCATTCCTCCCCGTCGAGCGACATGTCGAACTCATTGTCGCCCATATCGAGAGAAAAGTCGACATCCTCGCTACTATCGGCAGCACCCGGGACGCGACCGTTTTCGTCCTTCTCGCCCACGGCGGCGTTCGCGAAGCCCTTCGACGCCCCGGGCCCGGTCGCCGTGACCATGCCGGCTCCGTAGCCGACGCGCAGGAGGGGGCCTCCCGGCGCGTAGGACGCGGTGGCGGCAAGCATCGGCGCGATGATCGCCTCGTAGCCCGCCTTGGCGGCGTTCCACTCGGCATTGCCGGTGTTCGGGGTGTTCGGCCCGCCCCAGGCCTTGGGGATCAGGCCGATCGTCAGCTTCGACAGGCTGTCCAGGTAGGCGGTCAGCGACGGGCCGGTCAGGCTGGACGTCAGGTCGCGGTCGTAGCGCGCCGACATCGCGATGTTGATGAACGGGTCGGCGTTGCCGAAGACGCCGGTCCGCGACAGGTTCTGGACGATCCGCTGCTGGGTCGACTTGTCGTCCGAAGCGCCGGGGTTGAAGACCGCCTCGCGCAGCTCCGAGACCTGGCTCTGCGCCGCCGTCAGGATCCCCATCGCCACGGCCGGCAGGACCAGCCGCACCCGGTCGGCGGCGGTGTAGCCCTTGCCCAGCATGCCTTCGCCGGCCTCGCGGGCGCTGCGCAGGAGCACGTTCCGGGTGAAGGAGAACATGAAGCTGGTGATGCCGTACGCCAGCCGGCCGAACGCGTGGTTCGCCCACTGCGGCCGGTCGGCGGCGGTCGGGTTCTGGATGCTCTCGTCGACGAAGCGCTGGAGCGCGGTCCGGTAGGAGATCGCCTCGGGCCGGCCGCTGGTCAGCTCGCTCAGCGGCGCCTTGCCGTCCTGAAGCCACTTCGCCACCTTCGGCGCCATGTCGTCCGCGATCCCCAGCTCGCGCAGCAGACGGGCGGCGGACTTCTGGCGCTTCGTCCCCTGCGTCACGTCCTGGAGCAGGGTGCGGATCATCCCCTGCCCAATGCGCGTGGCGGCCAGGCGCTGGGCTTCGGTGATCTGGTGCAGGTGCGTGGCGCGGAAGAACCGCGCCAGCGTCTTTTGCTGAAGCTGGCCCGTAACTTCGCCGCCGAACTTCGCGGAGATGATGAGATCGTTCACGGCGTCGCCGACGATCCCCAGCATCTCGGCCGCCTGCTTGACGTCGGCCGCGTCGTCCAGGCCGAACAGGATCGAGTAGCTGTCGGCCATTGCCTTGAAGCCGGCCCCGACGTCGTGCGCCCGGACACCTACTGCAAGGCCTTCGGCCGCCGACGAGATGACCGCCCGGGGGAGCAGGCGCAGCACGCCCGCCGTCTGGATCCAGGACAGCGCCTCGGCGCCGGCGGCGGGCCGGGTCCGGTAGAGCTGGCCGGTCGCGCTGTCGAAGTGGCCGCGCAGGCTCTCCACAACACGGGGCGGCACGCCCTTGCGCAGCATCGAATTGAAGAGCTCGTCCGCCTTCTCGCCGTTCTTGCCGAACCGCCGGGTGAACTCGGCCGCCTGGCTGGTCTGGCGGAAGTAGGCGGTCAGGTTCGCCCGGGGGTCCTTGATGTAGAACTCCTCGAGGATCTTGTCGGCCTCGGCGGGCAGGGTGCGGCCCTTGGTGGGGCTGCCGCCCGGCAGGCCGGCCGGGTGCGCGCCGTCGCTCACGCCAAGGATCCGGCCGTACCAGGCCTCGGCCGCGGCTTCCGCCTCCTCGGGCGTCATCTTCGGCAGCGGCGCGTCAGGGCCCTCGCCCTTGGCCGCGACCATGCTCCGGTAGACTTCGGCCGCCTTCTCCTTGAAGCCGGCCGGGTTCGCCAGCACGGCCTCCGTGTCGACGACGCGCGGGTAGTAACGACCCCGCACGTAGCCGACATCCAGGCCGGCCTCGGTCATGTACTTGTGCTGTTCATCCAGCAGCTTGCGCAGCCGGCGGGCCATCTCTTCCTCGCTCGATCCCGCGACGGCCTTGCGCCGGCCGGCCAGGATGTCCGCGACACGGGCCTCGAACTCCGGCTTCACCTTCTCGCCCAGGAGGTTGAACAGCCGGTTCGTCATGCCGCCGGCGCGCATCTCGAACGCCCGCTCGTAGGTCTGCCCCACGACGCGGCCGCGGCCCGGATCGGTGCCGATCCAGTCGGCGAGCTGCTGGATCTCGTGGACGTCCTTGTACTTCGCGGCGGCCGCCCGGATGGCGGCGGTGTTCGTCCACCAGAGCTTGCGCGCGACGGCGCCCACCGCCTCGGCCGCCCGGGCGGGGGTGATCTTGCCCTGGACGCCGGCGAAGTCGCGGCGAATCTGGTCCATGTCGGACTTGAAGCCGTCGATCTCGCGCTTGATCGCCCGGGCGCCCGGGTCGAGCAGGAGCTCCTTCACCGCCTCCGGGTCGGCCGGGTTGGAGTAGAGCTTCGGGCCCTTGCCCTTCATCCGGTCGTGGATGCGCTGCGCGATCGCCTCTTCGTCGGCATCCTTGCCGCCAGAGGTTGTCGGCGTTACATTGTCGCCTCGTGCAGTTTCCGGCGCCCCGCGCCCGCGCTCGATCGCGGTCTCCTCGGGTGCGCCGGTCCTGTCCCCGGACGTTCCGCCGCCGCCCTTGTCTGGCGGAGTGGCGAGTTCGTCGGCGGGAGCCCCCGGCGCGCTTGCACCGTCATCGGTACGGAAGGCCGCGTTAGCCGGGGGTGCCGCGTCGTCCTCGAGGCTGTGGTTGTAGTAGAGGCGGCCCGCGCGGTCCTCCCGCACGTTGACCGTGACCTTGTGCGTCTGGCCGTTCAGTTCGGCTTCGGCCGCGAGGAAGTGGAACGCCTTCGTGTCGCGCTGGGCCCACTTCCCGTAGGCGGGCTCGGAGCCCAGCAGCCGGCCCTTGGCGATCATGTCCGGCAGCGCCGCGAACAGGCGCAGCTTCTCCGGCTTGGCCGACGTCGACAGGCTCTTGCGCGGGTTCAGGAACTTGACGTCTTTGCCCAGCGCCTCACTGCGGACAGCCTTGCCCCGCAGGTTCTGTTCGAACCAAGTCTTCGTCGCCTGGCGCAGGGTCGGGAGGTCCGCGTCGGGCGGGGCGATCTCGTCTCCGCGGACACGGGCGACGGGCTCCTGCACGACGCTGTCACGCGGCCCCGCCGACGCCGCTTCCGGCGCACGCGCGACCGGCGCCGGCGTGTCGACCTGGGCCGCGCCACCCGGCGACGCGGGCTCTTCTATTGCTCGACTTTGGGCAACTTCCGGGGCATCATTTCGGAACTCGGCGCCCACGGCGCGGCCCCCGACGGAAGGCACATCGCCGTTGCCTTGCGCGGGTCGAATGGGACTCGCCGGGCCTACCCCCGCCGCGACTTCGGTTTCGGCGCGCGCCGGGGGAGCCATAGCCTCCGCGCGGGGTGAGCCCCCGGGAGAAACGGCTCCCCCGGTCGCAATCTCAGGAACACGAACAGCAGGCCCGGCCTCGGGCGCAGCGCCCTCCACCTGCATGGCCTGACGCACGGCCGGCGGCTGCGGCATCGGCGCCAGCGGCTGCTGGCCCCGCATAGCGGGGGGCATCTCCGGGGCCGGCCGAACGGGCGCTTCGGGCAGGGGCTCTGCACGAATGGGGGGCGGCGATTCGGCGCCGGCGGCTGCGGCCCGGGCGACCGGTACTTCGATCGCCGTCGGGGGCGGCGACGCGCCGAACACCTCTTCATCGCTCAGCACGCGGGGCGGCGGGGCCTCCACCGCGGCGCGCTGGATCGGCGGAGGCTCCGCAGCGGCGCGGGCCGGCGCTCCTCCGTACGCCCAGTGGAAGTGGTCGCCCTCGTCCAGCAGCTCGGTCACAGGAAGCCCGCGCGCCTCGAGCTGGGCGCGGAAGTCGGCCAGGCTGGTTCCCGGCGGGGGAACAAGATCGATGGCTCCGCCGCGGGTGTGCCAGGAGTTGGCCGCGCCACCTACCCGGGCGTTGTGCTCGGGGGTGCGGAAGCCGCTGGTGACCCGGGAGCCGGGCAGGATCTCTTCCACCGCGGCGCGCGCGGCGGCCTCGTCGATCAGCGCTCCGGGCGCAGCGGCAGGGGCCGGCGCCGGGCGGATCAGGTCTTCTGCGCCGACGTCGGGCAGGGGCTGGCGGGCGCCGCGCTCCAGCTCCAGCGCCTGTGCGCGGGCCTCGAACTCGGCGAAGCGGGGGTGGAGCTCCGCGCCGTTCCGCCGGGCCTCCGCCCGCACGGCGGGGTCCGCCATTGCCGCGACGACTTCGGCCTCCTCGTCCGCCGCCTCGATCGTGCCGGCCGGCATGCGGGGGCCGCGGGTGAAGAACTTCAGGGCGAGCTCGGCCGCGGTGCCGACGACGCCGCCTTCGACCATGTCCTTCAGGGCCGCTTCGCCGGGCGTGTCGTCCGGGGCGCGGGCCGTGGGCAGGGTGGGGCCGCCGACGTCCTCGATCAGGTTGGAGAGGTTGCTCTCCTGGACCCGCGACAGGGTCGCGTCCGTCGCCGCGCCGGCCACGACGCCCGTCCGCACCGCGCCGGGCGCGCTGGCGACGGCCTGGGCCACGGGGCGGGCGACGCCCGCGCCCGCCGCCGCCCGGGCCGTGGCGGAGGTCAGACCGCGCGCCACGCCGGTTGTACCCCCCACGTACGGGGCTACGTCGCGCGTGATCTGCGGCACGAGACCTTCCGGCTCGGCGACCTTCTTGCCGAGCTGCGGCTGGCCAAACTGGAAGTCGGAGCCGATGCCACGCAGGGCGGCGTCGATCGGGGCGTTCACCAGGCCGGCGGCCGCGTCCAGCGTATCGGCGACCGCGCCGCCGTAGGTCCGCCAGAGCTGGTCGCCCAGGCCAAGGGCCGTCCCGACCGGCCCGCCGATGTCGTGGCCGAGCAGGGGCTTGGTCGGCTGGCCGGCCATGACGGACGGCTTTTTCGGCGGGGCGGGCGCGGGAGCCGGCGCGGCGCGCGCGGGGGCGGCCCCGAACACCTCGTCGTCGCTCAGCTCCCGGGCCGGCGCCGGCCGGCGGGCCGGGGCGCCGAAGACTTCCTCGTCGGAGAGTTCGCGGGGCATCTACTGCGCCGGCACCCAGCCGGTTCCCGTCCAGGTCATCTCCCCGCGCGGGGTCATGTAGTTCCGGCCCGCGACGCGCTGGTCGGGGGGCGGCACGGCGGCGGGCTGGCCTTCAGCCGTCGGGCGCTTGACGGTCCGCGTCGTCTTGCTGGGCAGGCGGGCGGGGGTCTCTTCGGCGCCGAACAGGCGAGCGATCATCCCCGGCTTCTCGCCCTTGTCGCCTTTGTCGACCGTGACCGTCTGGACCGTCTCGCTCCCCTGTTCGCGCCGGTCGGTGCGGTCGTGGTCCTCGGTGTTGTTCTCGCGCGAGGCGCGATAGTCCAGGTCATGGCCGTAGCGAGACGCGCCGGCGCTGGCGTCGGCGGAGTAGCGGCTGGCGGCGGCGCTGGTGTCGGAGCTGTAGCGACGGTCGCCGCTCTCGATGTCCTGGCCGCGGCGCTTGGTCTCATCCTCCATCTCCCAGCCGTGGGTCTGCTGGGTCTGTTCGTCCTCGCGGACGAAGTCCTGGCGGGCGAGGCTGGGACTCTGGTTCTCGCCGAGGTACTGGCCGGCGAGGAGACTGTTGACCCGCACGCCGACATCGTCGGCCATGTCGCCGGGCAGGGACAGGGCGAAGGCCCGCATGACCGCGGTCGCGTCCTCCGGCTTCACGCCTTCGGAGACCGCGCGCATGATCGCGCCGGCGGCGACGTTCGCCACGGCGTCGACCGACGTTGAGGGCAGGGTGCGTTCCCGGTACTCGGACATGGTCGGGCCCAGGCCGGCCAGGGCCTCGTCGGCGCCTTGCGTGCGCTCCAGCTTGTACTGCTCCGCGTCGGCCTGCGCGCCGTAGTGCCGGGCGCGCTGGAAATCGGGATCGGCTTCGGGGTTGTAGAACGCCTGGGCGATGGCCGACTTCAGGCCTTTGCCCCCGTCGCGGAACGCCGTCTCCAGGAACGACGGGCCCGGCGCCGGGCCGTGCGCCACGGAAGCCGAGGCGATCGGGCCGGAGTAGTAGGGATTGCGGGGCATCTAGGCCTTGCCTCCGGTCTTGTTCTTGATCGACTTCTTCTGCGCCTGGTTCTTCGCGTAGCCGCCGTAGGCGGCGCTGGCCACGTCGACCAGATCGCTGAGCAGGGTGTTGGGGCGGGTGTTCTGCATGCGCCAGTTGCCGAGGTTCACGGCCTTGCTCTCGTAGTCGCGCGAGGACCCCATGAGCCGGTCGGTGTAGATGCTCTCCGACCCCAGGCTGCGGTCGTAGAAGTTCGACAGGGCGGAGCCGTAGTTCGTCGCGTAGTCGCGGCGCGCCTCGCCGCTGTTGACGCGGTAGTCGTTCATGGCCCCGCCGCGGCGGTCGGCATAGCGGTCGGCCGCATTGATCCGCATGTCGGCGGTGCGCCCGAGCATGTCGCTCTGGAACTCGTAGGCCTCGGTCGCGTTGCGGCGGACGATCTCGGCGATCGCCTGTTCGAAGGTCAGCGGTTCCCGGCTGGTGGCTGCCTGGCGCGTCATCCGGTCGATGTCGCTGGCGAAGGTCGACAGCTTGCGGTTGGAGGCGGCGAACGCATCGCCGTAGGAGGCCAGGCCGGCGTCGCTGGTGGCGGTCGTTAGTGCATCGCCGTACGCCTTCTCGGACGCGCGGCCGAACAGCGAGGCGATGACCGGATCCTCGGCGTTCACCGGCACGCCGGAGGGTGCGGTCATGTTGGCCTTGGCGAACTCGGTCCTGCGGTCCAGCGCGTCGCCGTAGGCGAGCTGCTGGGCGTCGAAGCCGACTTCCCCCGGCAGGGCTTCGGCCATCTGGTCCGCCCGGTCCTGGATGGCCTTCTGGCGCTTCTCCTCGGCCTCCGTGAACGCCTGCTTCTCCAGCCGCGCCTGACGCTGGGTCGTGATCATGCCCTGAAGCGCGGCCAGCTGTGCGTTGAAGGCGTCGCCGGCGATCGTATGCGTCAGGTCGAAGTTGGAGCGGTCGAGGTCGAGCTGCTCGTCGAAGCCGCCCCGGTTGTTGTCGAGGAGGAACTGGAACGTCTCGTCCTCGACGCCGGAGATGCCGCGGTACTGGCGTTGCAGAAGGTCGTCAACGCGGGTGTCGGAGCCCCGCACCAGGCCCATGCGAGTGTCGAATTCACGCCCGGAGAGCGCCGCAGTCCGGTTCGACTGGCGCGTCTGCTCCTTGGTCAGCGCCTTTTGAGACAGGTGGTTGGCGCCGGCGGTCGCGGCCGTCGTGACCGCGATGGTCGCGGATACGGGGTCACACATCTAGCGCCACCCCGCGAAAGCCGACGCCACGCGCGAGCCCGGGCGACGGGCGTAGCCGGACAGGGAGACGTCCACCCCGGAACTCTGCGCCGACGGCGACTTCAGCCCCGACGCGCGCCCGCGCGCGGAGTCGACGACCTGGCCGACGCTCTTGCCCAGCCGGGAGAGTTCGGCCCCGACTTCGAAGCCGTCCCCGAGAACCGGGCTGGCCGTGCCCAGTGCAGAATAGATGGCGCCTTTGGCGCTCTCCTTCTGTGACTGGATGTCACCGCGGAACTGCTGCGCGCGGTCCTGCGCCTGGGCGGCGATCGAGGCCTCCTTCTCGGCCCGGCCGCGGTCGAGCTCGCCGAACGAATCGGCGGCCATGCTGGAACGCAGCGTGCCCGCGTCGGCGAATGCGTAGGTCGATTGGTCTCGCTCGTTCTTGTAGGAGCGCTCGATCTGCGGCTTGTAGTGATCGACGAAGTCCTGGGCGAACTTGGAGAAATAGGTGTCGTTGAAGCCGCCGTACGCGGCCTCGATGTTCGTGTTCGCCTCGTCGACCATCGTGTTGCGGCCCTCGGCATACTCGCGGGCCTGCTGCGCCTTCAGGCGCGCCTGGCGCTCTTCCTCCGCACGCTCGGCCGCGCGGGCGGCTTCGGCGGCGGCGTAGGCCTCCTGCTGCTGCTGGATCGCCCGCTCCTGGGCGGCGTACTGCCGATCGGCCTCGGCCAGGGATAGCTCCCGCTGCCGCTGGGCCTCTTCCTGCTGCGCGGTGAGCTGCCCCCGGTAGCGGCGCTCCTCGTCGGCGCGCTGCGTCTCCCACATCTCCCGCTCGACGCGCAGGCGCTCATCGGCGCGCTCCTGCTCGAGCTGACGCTGGCGGGCGGCTTCAGCTTCCGCTCGGGAAGTGTCGGGGGCGCTCGGCTTACACATCGGGGGTCCAGCGGAAAACGAGGAAGTCCTCGCCATTCCTGCCGTAACGCCGCAGCCGCGCCTCTTGGACGCCGCCCAGCGCCCCCAACCATCGGTGCGCTTGGTCGTGCCCGTCGATGGACCGGGCCTCGACGCGCCGAGCCCCCAACTCCATCAGGTGGGGCATGATACGACGTTTGACGACCTTTGTCAGCCCCAAGGCTACTTTCGGAAACTCCTCGGTCGCGATGAGCCACACCGACCAGGAGCCGGGCCAATGCTCCTTCGCGCCGCAGATCGCCACCACGCGGCCCTCATGCAGGACCGACCACGAGAGGGGGCCACACCAGGCTTGGTGAACATCGACCGCAAGCGCATCGATGTCGTCCGTCCACCGGGTCGCCATGATCTCGCGCCGGTCCGCCTCACGCAGATTGTTACAGACGAACAGGGCGTCGAGCAGGGTGGGCTTAGCTAGACGCATTGGACTGGAAGTGCAGGGCGATGGCGTTGATGGACGCGGCTTCGGGGTTGTCCGCCCCGTCATGGCGGAACTCGAGCGACAGGTGCGTGGTGTCGCCGACGATCGGGTGCTCCGGCTGGTCGAAAGTCTGGCCGGTGATGATCGCAACCCGTTCGAAGGTATCTTCCTGGTCGGGCCGCTGTCCGGCCCATACCTCCCAGGTCCCGATCACGCCAGCATCAAAGGCGTGCAGATCCTTGTAGGTCGCCGGCGCGCGCATTGCGACGTAGGGCAGCCGGGCGACGGCCTCACCACTGAAGTGAGTGTCGTTATCGGCGCCGCCGTACAGGTAGACCGTGTCGCCAGACCGGACGTATACGCGGCGATTCTTGATCGTCGCGGCGTCGATCTCGAAGTCGAGGCGGTACTCCGTCCATGCCTTGATCTGCCGGTCCGGGAACCAGCTCCGAACATATATCCTCCGGCCCAAGATCACCCATAGACGGTTGTCCTCCGGCTCCACCAGCATGAGGGCGCGCGACAGCGTGGCCTCGGAAAGCGATTGCAGGTACGCGATCAGCTCCTTGTCGACCGGCGCGCTGGCGCTCTCCAGCGTGGAGCGGCCGGAGCTGTCCTTCGGCGCGATCGCCTTCACGCCCTGGTAGGACAACAGGAAGGTGTCGCCGTCGAGGTAGGAGATCGTGGCCCGCGAACCCACCAGCCCCGCGCCGCGCAGGGTCTGCACGCGGCGGTTCTCCATAGGGTCCGAGGCGATCGCCCAAATCTGGATGCTCTCCGCCGACATCACCGCCAGGTTCTCGTAATAGAGCTCGGCCCCGATCAGCTCCTCGGCGCCGGTCGAGTGGGTCGACAGATTGGTGACGCTGGCGCCGGTGTCGGTCGCCGGGTCCCACGCCGTCGGGTCCGCGACCTTGCTCGAGTGCATGTTCGGGCCGGCCAGGACGTACATCTTCGATCCGGCCGTCCGTGCGGCCCGGCCCGGGCTGTAGGGCGGGTTCGCCGCGGCCTCTCCGATGATCGCCCAGTCCGCGATCCGCACCCCGTCGAAGAAATGGACGATGTCGTTCGTGTACTCCCCGATGACGTAGAACTTGCCGTCGAACATCTCGACGTCGAGGATGTCGGTCATCGCATCGCCGTTCGGATGCTGGAGCCGGCGATAGAAGTAGCCCGTGGGAAACCCGGCAGGCTCTTCGACCGAGCCGAAAGTGAACAGGTCGTTCCCAACGGCTTGCAGGCCGAAGGTGTTCGCGGGCAGGGTGGCGACTTCCACGAACTCCTTCCGCGCCTCGATGTGGCCGCCGCGCGTCAGGTGGACATCGGTCCCGACGCTCAGCGTGCCGGGCTCGGCGGCGTAGACCGGGCTGCGGGTGTCGACGCCCGCGCGGAAGTTCTCAATCACGAAGTAGGGCATCAGTTGTAGCTCACGATGATGGTTGGCCGGCGCTTGCCGCGGATCCGGGCGATCAGCGGGATGGGGCCGAAAGTGTTCTCGAGGGCGAGCGATGTCGGGTTCGCGACCGCCGCCTGAGCGGTCAGTGTGAAGGTGTCGAGGCTGGCGCCGAGCTGGAGGTCGGTCGTCAGGCCGAGCAGGGTGGTGAGCGTCAATTCTCCGATCTCGACGTCCAGCGTGATGTCGGGCCCGGGGGCCGTCACCTGGAGATCGGTCGCCACCACAAGGTCACCGAGCGTGGTGCTGAGTTGAGCGCCGACCGCCGCGGCCATTGCGGTTGACAGGCCGAAGAGCCCCAGCGTCGTCGACATCTGCGCGGTGGCGTCAGCGCCCAACACCGCCGACAGGGACAGTGCGCCCAGCGTCGTCGACATCTGCGCGGTGGCGTCAGCGCCCAACACCGCCGACAGGG
>CAZVVC010000002.1:31473-36879 GCA_964630425.1 uncultured Bifidobacterium sp.
ACAGTGCGCCCAGCGTCTTGGCGAGCTGGGCCGTCGTCTCGGTCTGAAGCGCGGTCGAGAGCGAGAACGCGCCGAGGGTGTTCGACAGCGCCAGGTCGATAGCGGTGACCGCGGGGGGCGCGAAGGCCAGGGTGGCCGCGCACCAACGGGTGCCGGACGAGATATTCCACGAGCCCGTCCCGGTCGCGCCGGCCGTGGCCTGCGTGAAGTAGTTCAGTAGCAGATCGTGAAGCGACTGATCCGAGTGGAACAGCTCGGTCGTACCGCTGGGCGCGCCGCCGCTGCTGAGCGTCTTGCCTTCGTCCCACCCGACGATGTAGGCGACGAGGTTGTCGGCGTCCGTCGTGGTGACGGAGGGGTTGACCGGCTCGTTGGACGAGCCCGCGTCGTTGACGTCGGTAGCCGAAACCGAGACGGTCGGAACACCGTCAGGGTGCGTGACCCGGCAGACGGCGAACTGCGTCGGGCGATTGAGCGGGCTCCCGACCCCATCCTGGATGTCGAGCACGTAATTCGACGGCTCCGAGCCGCTATCCGGCTTCGACCAGACCTGCAGCACGTTCGCCGCCGCCGGCATCGCCGTGTAGTGCGAGATCAGGTGGCCGGTTTCGTCGGTGACCGCCCCCGGGCCGAAGTCGTTTGGGACGCCGAACGGCTCGTCGGAGCCGGTGTCGTGGGCCGCAATGAACAGCAGCCGGCCGCCGGTCCCGGCCGGGGCCGGCGTGGTGATCTGAGTCGCCGTCGCCGCGTTGACGCTGGCGACGATGGACGGCGCGGTCATGGGCTATCAGCCCGGCGGGAGGGTGGCCTCGATCTTGGCCTTCACCTCGGCCTCGATGGCGGCGATGTGCTCGTCGCAGCGGGCCTTGACCCGCTGGAGGGCGGCCACACGCACGGCCCCGTCCTCGTCGCGGTGCGTGGCGATGCTTTCGAGGTGCAGCAGCGCGTAGGGGAGCTTCTCGGAGACCTTCATTAGTGCGGCGCCGTCCATTGCCATGTCGAGACGGTCACGGTCTGACCGTCGGCGATGTTCTTGTTGTTCAGCACCAGGTCGGGCGCGTCGGCGGTCTCGCCGGCCGTGCCCTGGTATTTGCAGGTGGTGCCGTCGGCGGCGTAGATCCGGCCGAAGGTCGCGTCCGTGCCTGCGCCCGCGCCGGTCTGACCGGTCAGAGTCCAGGTTCCGGTCTTCGCCTTGGCGCCCCCGGACGCCGCGGCCATCCAGTCCGAGGGCAGCGCGCCCTCGGCGAGCAGGGTGTTGCCTGCCAGCGCGGCGCCTTCGTGGGCCGGCGGCGTGCCGTTGTAGAGTCGCAGGATGGGGGCCGTCCCGATCGCGGTTTCGATCGCGTCCAGCAGTCCGTTGCGCACGTCATCGGCGAAGTATTGTGCGGAGGCCATAGTCTACCTCGTGCCGCCAAGGGTGATTGAAATGTCGGCCAGCGTGGCGTCCGGCGTCGCCGGGGCGATGATCTTCAGCGCCGCGGCTTCGGGGATCGTCGTCTCGGTGAAGGCGAACAGGCCTTCGGTTCCGCCGGCGCTGAAGGTGACCGTGCCGATGGCCTCGTCGTCGGCCGTGATCTGGAAGACCGTCTCAGCCGTGGCCGCCGTCTCCGCCGAGGCGGAGGAGTGGTCGACGCCCGCGACGAAGGCCTGCGGGACTTCTACGCGGATGAACTCGGAGGCGCCGGGCATATCGGGGAAGAAGACGGCGAACGCGGCGGTGCCGGAGAGGCTGCTCTCGGCGATCGCGACGTACGGCATCGGCGAACCGAAATGGTCGTACTTCTCTTCCGGGCCGCGAGCGAAGTTGATCTTGACGTTGCCGCGCGTCAGCCGCTGCTTCAGCGCGCTGTAGTGCGCCTGCGCGCGGGCCAGAAGTTCGACCTTCTCCCCGTCGTTCTTCGTCAGCGCTGCGGCCGAAAACAGCACGACCAGGTCGGTGTCCAGGCCGCAGCGGTCGTCCTCGTCCACCATCTGCGCGAAGGCCCGCTTGGCGACGAAGCGCAGCGAACTCGCGGAGGCCGGGATCGGCCAGATTTCGACCTGAGTGGGTCCGTAGGGCGCCCAGCGCAGGGTGGGGTCCAGTCGCGCGCCCTGGTCGCTGTTGTAGGCGTTGTAGTGGTGGGGCTCGATCCCGCGCTCGATGCGGTGGTAGCGGTCGCCCCATAGGACGTAGACGTCCTGGACCGTCTTCAGCTCGACGCCGGTCGGATAGTTGTAGTAGCGCTGGCCGGCCGACGTGGACTTGTCCGACCAGGACCGGAGCTCCGGCCAGTTGAAGTCGTTGTAAAGGCGGCGATACTCCCGGCGGATCCGGTTCTTGATGTGCTCGCGAAAGTTCTGGCCGGCAGCGGGGCTGACGACTTGGTTCAGCTCGTACTGAACCTCTTCGACCAGGGTCGCGAGAGTATCGCCCACACCCTAGCTCGCTTCCTGGAACAGCTCGTCCACGTCCGCCGATTCCTCGGCGGGTTCGTTCTCGAGGGCGGTCGCGGCGGCGGCCATCGCTTCGGCCTGGGCGCGCAGTTGGGCGGCCTGGGCCGCCGGGTCGACGCCGATGTCGGACAGCGTCTTGGGCAGTGGGTGGTGGGCCGGCCCGAACAGGCGGTCGACCAGCGGCTCGGAATCGGGGGTTGGGTTGTCGTAGCGCCGCTTCAGGCGCTCCCGCTCCTGCGCGTCGGTCCGATCGACGTTGGCCTGACCTTCGGGCGCCGGCTGGATACCCAGGACGGCGTCGTCGCCGTGCAGGCGGCGCAGCACGAGGATCTCGGGGACGGTGACGATCTTGCCGGTGACGACCTGGGTCATCTCGCCAGCGAGCCGGACAGAGCAGGAGTATTGGCGCATGGAGCCTCTCAGAGGGAGAGGCCCCCGAGCATCGGCTCAGGGGCCCCGGGGGGTTAGCCGGCGTACTGGGCCTGGCCCTTGAAGGCCGGGTCCGGCAGCAGCGCGATGAGCTGGAAGCTCTTCGAACCGTCGCAGGCCGAGTTGGGGTCGTAGGTGCCGCGGACGTCGGCGTTCGACGCGGTCGGCTTGGTCAGCACCGACAGGCCGGCGACCAGGGTGCCGGCGGTGGCGATGGCCGAATCCTCGATCTCCTTGACCACGAGGCCGGTGATCGGCAGGTGGACCGGGAGGCCGAGGACGTCACCGAAGCCGACCGACACGCCGTTGGTCGCGAGGGCCCCGTCCACCGCGACGCGGGTCACGGTCTTGAAGGCCTTCTTGCCCGCGACGGTGTTCGCGTTCGGGCCGGCGATCGTTTCGACGACATCTTCGCCGTAGGCGTCGGCGCCGTAGACGGTGAACGTCCGGGCGGAGTGGTTGGTGGTCGCGACCGTCAGGGTGACGTTCCGAGGAACGTCGAGAACGGCGATGTCGTCGACGACCGAGGCCCCGGAGAGGGTCATGTCGCCGGCGCCGGCCGCCAGTTGCACCAGCGCGATCGTGTCCACATCGGCAGCGGCCGGGTTACCCAGGTCGATCAGGACCGGGGTCACCGCGACGGTGTTTTCCACCGCGGAGCCGGTGTCGTCGACCAGCTCGCCGCTGGAGCCCGGCATGTCGTACTGCATCCGTACGCGGGTGCCGTCCGACAGCGTGTATCCGCCGTTCCAGGTCACCGTGACCGTGGTCGCGCCGAAGGAGACCGTGAAGTTCTCCGGGGCGCTGTACTCGGTCTGGTTCGCGACCATCCGGTGCTCGGCGCCGTTGACGAAGTCGCCGCGGCTGGTGCCGTCCGGGTAGCCGGTGGTGAAGGTCCCGCCGTCAGCGACGTCGGCGCCCAGGTAGAGTTGAAGAGTTGCGTGGCTCATTTCAGTTGATCCCCTGACCTAGGCGGCTTCGTAGACGGCGTGGCAGTTCATCTTCCGGCAGATCAGAGTGCCGGTCCAAGTAACGCCGCGGTAGAGGACGTACTGCGTCGGCGGGCGGGCCGGCGAGTGCTTCTTCATGTCTTCGCCGTCCATCACGTACGGGTACAGATGGCGGGTGTCGATGAAGTAGGCGAAGTTCTCTTCGTCCAGGTCGTCCAGGGTCGGGTCGTACTGGATCTTGCCGACGCCGCGCATCGTGATGTCAGCCATCCCGATCTCGGTCGCGCCGGCCTTCATGAACCCTTCCTGGGTGTAGGTGCCCTTCTCGTGGATCTCGGCCTCGAGCTTCTCGATGAAGCCGGAGCCGGCCAGCACCAGGCTCGGGCGTCCGCCGTAGCGGCGGAGCTGCCGGTTCTCGGCGCGCAGGAACTTGGTGAGGGTCTGGTTGGCAGTCGAGTGGGTGATCTTGCTCGCGCCCACGGCGGAGCGGTTGCGCCACCAGGTATTCGCCGCACGGTCGATACCGCCAACGACGCCCGTGGTCGGGTCCTTGGCGATGAAGTGCTGGACGCCGGCGAAGACCTTGGCGGACTGCGTGCCGTCGAGCCACATGATCTCGTTCATGGAGCGGGACATGCCCTCGTCCATGTCCTCCAGCTTGTCTTGCAGGAGGTTGGAGATCGCGACCTTCTCGCGTTCGGAGTGGTTGGTCGTGCCTTCGCCCGTGGTCGAGTCGACGACGGAGATGCCGTCGTGCTTCAGCTCGGTCAGGGTGAGCGACAGACCGGCGTGCAACTCCTTCCAGGAGTAGCTGTACTGCTTGATGTTCGCCGGGTTGCCGTAGGTCACGGTGTCGTCGTGGGTGTACCCGACGAAGGTCGTCAGGTAGTCGGCCTTGACGTTGCCCTTGATCTCGCCCTTGCCGCCCGGGAAGGTCTTCTGGACACCCTTCAGGGCGCCCAGGAGCGGCTTCTCCTGGATGGTCTGGGAGAGAGGCTGGCCCTTCAGATAGAAGTCCAGCGAGGCGTTCGCGATGTTTTCGAGTTGGAGAGCGGTGAAAGGCACCGAGGGAGATCCTTAAGGGCTAGGTCCCGACCTTCAGAGCCTGATCCACGACATCGAGGAGGTTCTTGGGCGCGGGCGCGATGTGGCTGGTCGAGGCGCTCTCCGGCGACCGCCGCATCTCCTGGCGCCTGGGAAGCATGCCGCGCAGGTGCTCGGTGACTTCCTTGTGGGCCTGGGTCGCTCGCTGCACGGCATCTTCGGGCGACTTGGCGGGCCCGAGCCTGGCGTTGAGCGCGATGACGCGATCGGCGATGAGCTCTTCTTTGGCCGCGAAATCGGGATCGCTGCCCCGCGTCCGTGCATCCCAGTCCGCCACCGCTCCCTGGATCGCTTCGATGGTCCTTGCCGTCTGCGTCTGTTGCTCGACGCGTTCGACCCGGGTCTCGGCTTCCTGGGCGGTCGCCGTGGCGCGTGCCTCGCGGGCCCTCGCCACCGAAAGTTCCCTGGCCCGGGCCTCCTCGATCCTCCCTTCCTCGACATCCCTGCGGAGGTCGTCGGGCAGCGAGTGGCCGGTGACCCGATCCAGTTC
>CAZVVC010000003.1:0-29459 GCA_964630425.1 uncultured Bifidobacterium sp.
CGCATCCGTAAGCTTACCAGATGACAGCCCTGATAACTTACAAGGGCTCCCGGTTGTTATTGCGTCATGGTGCTATTCCGTCGCCCCACAGCCGGGAGTGCTGAGGAGGGCCGGAGGCCCGTCGCGAAGCACGGGGCCGCAAAACCCGCCCTACGACACCAGCAGCAGCGGCAGGGCACGCCGGTCGGCTTCGTGGACCTGCTGGACGGCGCGGGCGGCGGGGCCGTGGCGGTCCATCACCAGGAGGCCCGGCGAAAGCTGGGCCAGCTCGCGCGCCAGCGCGGCCGGATCGGCCGAGGGCGACTTTACCAGCCGCGCGCCGACGCCGTGCCGCGACAGCCAGCCCTGCGCGGCGCGCCGCTCCTTCGAACCGGCGGTCGCCGGCAGGACGATGGCAAGGTCGCGGTCGAAGGCCTCGGCCATCTCGCGGGCGCCGGCGAGCACGCCGGTGTCGCCCTCGAACAGCGCCACCACCGGGCGGCCGCCGGCCACGCCGTCGCCCAGCAGCAGCAGCGAGCAGGCCAGCGCGCCCACCGTGTCGTTCACCTGCCGGGCCGTGCGCGAGCAGATGGCCAGCAGGTCGCCCTGCGACGCCTCGCGGGCGGCCACCTGCTCGGTGTGGCCCGTGGCGGTGCGGAACGACCAGCGTAGGCCCGCCGCCGACCGCGCCAGCAGCGCCTCGGCCTGGCGCGCCAGCCGCTCCAGCCGGTGGTCGAGCATGATCGGATCGATGCTGCGGCTGACGCCCGAGCGGCTGATGACGGTGGCGCCGAACGGCATGGCGGCCATGTTCAGCATGTCGCTGGTCTTGACGAACAGCGTCACCAGCTCGGCGCGGTAGGCGCGCGCCAGGCGCACCGCGGTGTCGATGGCCTCGCCGTCCAGCGATTCCGGCTCGATGGTCAGGACCACGCGCGCCACCGTCCGCCGCTGCCGGCGTGGCCTGCCCTGCGAAACGGCGTCGACCATCATGCGTCTTCCTCCCAGCGGGGCGGCTGGCCGAAGCGCTGGCGCGCCCTGGCGAAGCCGTGCAGGCGGTCGGCGACCAGCGCGTTGATGGTCCCCGGCGGGAACCTGCCGTTCTCGTCGGGCTTGCCGGCGGCGACGCCGGTCAGGATCTCGATGCCCTGGTCGATGCTCGACACCGCGTGGATGTGGAACTGCTTGGCCTCCACCGCCTCGATCACCCGGCGGTCCAGCATCAGGTGCTTGACGTTCGCGGTGGGGATCAGCACGCCCTGCTTGCCGTTGAGGCCGCGCTGGGCGCACAGGTCGAAGAACCCCTCGATCTTGTGGTTGACGCCGCCGATGGCCTGCACCTGACCGCGCTGGTTCACCGAGCCGGTGACCGCGAAGTGCTGGAAGATCGGCACCTCGGCCAGGGCCGACAGCAGGGCGTAAAGCTCGGCCGAGGAGGCGCTGTCGCCGTCGATGCCGCCATAGGACTGCTCGAACACCAGGCTGGCCGACAGCGACAGCGGCATGTCCTGGGAATATTGCGCGCCCAGATAGCCCGACAGGATCAGCACGCCCTTGGAATGCAGCGGGCCGCCCAGCGCCACGGTGCGCTCGATGTCCAGCACGTCGCCGCGCCCCAGCCAGACCCGGGCGGTGATGCGGCTGGGCTTGCCGAACGAGGCGTCGCCGATGGCATAGACCGACAGGCCGTTGATCTGGCCGACCACCGCGCCCGCCGTGTCCACCAGCACGGTCTGGCGCACCATCTCGGCCTGCATCCGCTCGGCGATCCGGCTGGTCCGCCGCCGGCGCGCGTCGATGGCGTCTTCCACGTCCGAGACCATCACCACGTCGCGGCCGGTGCGGCCGGCCAGATAGTCGGCCTCGCGCATCAGGTCGATCAGGTGCTCCACATTGGCCGACAGGCGCTCGGAATCCTCCTCGATGCGCGACATGTCGTCGATCAGCGCGGCCACCGCGTTGCGGTGGAAGGGCCGCAGCCCGTCGCCCCGCGCCCGCGCCGCCACCAGCCGGGCCATCTTCTGGATGGTGTCGGCGTCGCGGATCACGCGCTCGTCGAAATCGGCCATCACCTTGAAAAGCGCGGGGAAATCGGGATCGAGCGCGTGCAGCGGGTAATAGATGTTGCCCTCGCCCAGCAGGATGATCTTGACGTCGAGCGGGATCGCCTCGGGCTCCAGCATGGTGGTGATGGGCAGGCCCATGACGCCGAGCGCCGGCTCGATGCGGATCTCGTTGGCCTGAAGCGCGCGCTTGAGCGCCTCCCACGCCATGGGCTGCATCAGCACCTTGCGCGCGTCCAGCAGCAGGTAGCCGCCATTGGCCCGGTGCAGCGCCCCGGCGCGGATCATGCCGAAGTCGGTGACCAGCATCCCCATCTCGACCCGCTGCTCGATCCGCCCGATCAGCCGCTCATAGGTGGGCTCGTCCTCGAACACCACCGGCGCGGTCCCGCCGGCGCCGTGCTCGACGATCAGGTTGACCAGATAGCGGCGGAAGAACTGCTCCGGGTCCGGCCTCGGCCCCTTCTCCTCCTCCGCCGACTTCTGCGCCTTCAGGAACAGGTCGACGTTCTTCTTCAGGTCGGCGTGGACCTCGTCCAGATAGGCGGCCACCGCCGCCACGTCGGCGAATCCGTCGCGGGCCGCGCGGATCAGCCCGCCGGTGGCGAACCCGGCCGTGTCGGCGTTGATCGTCTCGATGCGCGCGCGGACCTCCTGCATCAGCGCCGGCATGCGCTGCATGGCCAGCCGCAGCGCCTCCTGCATGGCGTGGATGTCCGCCTCGATGCGCTGGCGCTCGTCCTCGGGAAGCTGGCCGAAGGCGTCCGGGTCCATCACCTTGCCGTCCTGGAGCGGCGCGAAGCCCATGCCCATCGGCGTGTTCAGCAGGGTGATGTTCTTCTCGTTCGCCTGGGCGCGCACTTCCTCGAGCGCGGCGTTCTGGCTGCGCTCGGCCTCGTCCTGCACCGCCTGGACGGCGTTGCGGTAATCCTCGCCGGAAAAGGCGGCGGTCAGCGCCGCGCGCACGTCGCGCACCAGCTTCTCCATCGCCTTCTCGAAGGCCGCGCCGCGCCCGGCCGGCAGCGACAGCGCGCGGGGGCGCCGCTCGTCGGCGAAATTGTAGACATAGACCCAGTCCCGGTCGGCCGGCCGCGCCTTCGCCGCCTGCTCGAGCAGGGTGCGCACCAGCCGGTGCTTGCCGGCGCCGCGCGGCCCGACCGCGAACAGATTGTAGCCGGGCTTGTCCATGCCCAGCGCGAAGCGGATGGCCTCGACGGCGCGCTGCTGGCCGATCACGCCGTTGGCCTCGGTGATCTCGGCGGTGGTCTCGAACCCCAGCGTGCTCGCATCGCACCGCCCGCACAGGGCGCTCGGCGGCAACGGCAGATGAACGGGGGCTTCGGCGGTATCGGTCTTCGGCATACGGTCCTCCCACGAGGAAAATAGGGCGGATGGCCGGAAAAGTCTTGATTGAACGAGGGGGATGCGGGAAACGGCGGTAAACCCTGTCCCGAGGCGAGCCATGTCCCCGAAAATCTCCAGGCGCAGCGACATTCCGGCCTTTCGCGTCATGGACGTGATGACGGCGGCGGCGGCGCTGGAGGCCGAGGGGCGGCACGTCATCCACATGGAGGTGGGCGAGCCGGGCACGCCGACGCCCGCCGCGGTGGTCGAGGCGGCCGAGCGCACCCTGCGCGCGGGGCGCGGCGGCTATACGGTGGCGCTGGGCATCTTACCCCTGAGGGAGCGCATCGCGCGGCATTACGGCGAGGCCTACGGCGCCGACGTGGACCCGCGCCGGGTGATCGTCACCACCGGCTCGTCGGCGGCGTTCACCCTGGCGTTCACCGCCTGCTTCGACATCGGCGACCGCATGGCCATCGGCCGGCCGTGCTATCCGCCCTATGAGCGGATCATGCGGACGCTGGGCATCGAGGCGGTCGAGCTGCGCACCACGCTGGCCGACAATTTCCAGCCGGCGCCCGCCCATCTGGCGTTCGTCGAGAACCTGCACGGCCTGCTGGTCGCCAGCCCGTCCAATCCCACCGGCACCATGATCGATCGCGCGCGCATGGCCGCGCTCGGCGCCGCGTGTCGGGAACGCGGCATCCGGCTGATCTCGGACGAGATCTATCACCGCATGGTGTTCGACGGGGACGAGGTGACGGCGCTGTCGTTCGACCCGGACGCGGTCGTCATCAACAGCTTCTCCAAATATTACTGCATGACCGGCTGGCGCATCGGCTGGATGGTGGTGCCCGAGGCGCTGATCCGCCCGGTGGAGCGGCTGGCGCAGAACCTGTTCATCTCGCCGCCCACCGCGGCCCAGCACGCGGCGCTGGCGGCGTTCGAGTGCGCCGCGGAGCTGGACGCGCGGGTGGCGCAGTACAAGGCCAACCGCGACCTGCTGCTGGCCGAGCTGGCGCCGCTGGGCCTGCGCTTCGCCAATCCGCAGGGCGCGTTCTACCTCTATGCGGACGTGTCGCGCTTCACCAACGACAGCACCGCCTTCTGCCGCGCCATGCTGGAAGGCGCGGGCGTGGCGACGGTTCCCGGCACCGATTTCGACGAGGTCGACGGCGACCGCTTCATCCGCCTGTGCTTCGCCGGCACGGCCGAGGACATGGCCGAAGCCGCCCGCCGGCTGAAGGAATGGCTGCCGGCGCAGGGGTAGGCCGCAAAAGAAAACGGCCTCCCGGCCGTACCCGGGAAGCCGTCTTCCGAAAGGGACCCGAGCCGGGTTCCTGAAACCATTCAGGCGGCGTAGGCCGTCGGCATTTCGGGGCTGCGCATGATGCGCTTCAATTTCTCGAAGGCACGCACCTCGATCTGCCTCACCCGCTCGCGCGAGATGCCGTGTTCCTGCGACAGGGCGTCGAGGGTGGGCGGGTCGTCGCGCAATCTGCGGTTGATCAGGATGTGCTGCTCGCGCTGGTCCAGATGGGTCAGGCAGCGGGTCATCAGCGCCCGGCGCTTGGCCATCTGGTCGCTCTCGATCAGCGCCTCCTCCTGCGAGGATTCGCCGTCCTCCAGCCAGTCCTGCCACTCGGTGTCGTCCTCGTCCGAGATGGTCACGTTCAGCGACTGGTCGCGGCCGAACAGCCGCTGGTTCATGCTGACGACGTCTTCCTCGCTCACCTGAAGCTGATGGGCGACGAAGGCGACCTGCTCGGGCGTCAGCGTGTCCTCCTCGATGGCGCGCAGATTGGTCTTCAGCCGGCGCAGGTTGAAGAACAGCTTCTTCTGGGCCGAGGTGGTGCCCAGCTTCACCATGGACCACGAGCGCAGGACGTATTCCTGGATCGTCGCCCGGATCCACCACAGCGCATAGGTGGACAGGCGGAAGCCGCGTTCCGGCTCGAAGCGGTCGATGGCCTGCATCAGGCCCACATTGCCTTCCGCGACCAGTTCGCCCAGTGGCAGCCCGTAGCCCCGGAAGCTCTTGGCCACCTTCACCACCAGGCGGAGATGGCTGCCGACCAGCTGTTCGGCGGCATGGGGGCAGCGGCGCTGCTGCCAGGCCAGCGCCAGTTGCTGCTCCGTGTTGGCGTCGAGCACCGTGTAACGCCGCATTTCCTTCAGGAAGCGGCCAAGATTCTCATCCGCGACAAAAGTTGCTCTCGACATCGTCACCCCGATGAATCTGGAACCTAGGGTTTCGTGCCCTCGTCGCCCCGGAGCATGGTGGCGGCAACATGAACGCTGCCTGAACATATCGGTTCCCGCGCGTTCATCCGTTACTTTAAGAGCGCGCCGTGCGGCCTTTCGGCTCCGTCCGATTCAGCGGCGCCGGAACGCCGCCGCCGCGCCCCATCCGGCGGCCAGCGCCATGAGGACGGCGGCGAGGCCGTAGGTGAGAGGCTGCTGGCGTGACATGTTGTACACCCACTGCTCCAGGCCCTGTTTGCCGACCGTGAGCACCGAGGTGGTCCGGCCGATCTCCTTGCCGCCGCGGAACATGCGCACGATCACCCTGTAGTCGCCGACGGGCACGCGCGCGGGAAAGAAGATGTCGGCCCGGAACAGGTCGCCCGAGGGGAAGGTCACCGCGTCCTCGCGGATCTCGTAGAGCCCGGCGCGGGTGCGGTTCTCGACGACCGCCCGGCGCAGGTCCTGCAACTCGCCCACGCCCACGTCCTCGACCGACAGCAGCACCAGGTTCTCCGGCCCGATGTTCTCGCGCCGCAGATAGCCGGCGCCGGCGATGTCGGCCAGCCGCCGGTTGCTGGCGACGGCATAGAAGCCCGGCACATTGTGGAAGCGCACCGGGCGGCTGTTCACCCAGATGCCCGCCACGCGTTGCTTGCGATAGATGGTCATGGGCTGCTCGGGCCCGTGGACGACGGCGATGATGTCGACCGGCCCGTCCTTCAGACTGGTGTTCTTCGAGCCGTACAGCAGCAGGCTGGTGCCGTTGAAATTGGAGGTGATGGCGATCCGGTTGCTCGACAGGTCGCTCGACAGGCTCGCCCCCCAGGCGGCGGCCGGCAGCAGCAGGGCCAGCATGACGGCCAGCCGGATCATTCGCCGTCCACCAGGGTCGACACGAAGAACATCTCGTGCGGCGTGGTCACCAGCCCCCAGGCGAGGCCGAGGCAGACGACCATCACCACGCCCGCCAGCATCAGCCGCAGGTGCTCGGGCTTCATCCTGTGCCCCGTGCGCGCCCCGAACTGGGCGCCCACCACGCCGCCCGCGATCAGCAGCAGCGCCAGGATCACGTCCACCGTGTGGGTCGTGGCGGCGTGCAGCAGGGTGACTGAGGCGGTGACGAAGATGATCTGGAACAGCGAGGTGCCGACGACCACGCTGGTCGCCATGCCCAGCAGGTAGATCATCGCCGGGATGATGATGAAGCCGCCGCCCACGCCCATGATCGCCGACAGCATGCCGGTGAAGAAGCCGATGGCGACCGGCGGGATGACGCTGATGTACAGCCGCGACTTGCGGAAGCGCATCTTCCAGGGCAGCCGGTGCGCTAGGTCGTCGTGCCGCCGCCGCGGCGGCACGATCCCGGCGCGGGCGCGCAGGATGGCGCGGATGCTCTCGTTGAGCATCAGCCCGCCGACGACGCCCAGCAGCACCACGTAGCTGAGCGAGATCAGCAGCTCGACATGGCCCAGCGCCCGCAGCCAGTCGAAGATCGCCATGCCCGCGCCCGAGCCGGCGACGCCGCCGACCATCAGCACGGCGCCCATCCTGAAGTCGACGCCGCCGCGCCGCCAGTGCGCCATCACGCCCGAGACCGAGGACGCGAGGATCTGGTTGGCCTGGGTGCCCACGGCGACGGCGGGCGGAATGCCGACGAAGATCAGCAGCGGCGTCATCAGGAAGCCGCCGCCCACGCCGAACATGCCGGACATGAATCCCACGCCGGCGCCAAGGCCCAGGATCAACAGCCAGTTGATGGACAGTTCCGCAATGGGCAGATAGATCTGCATGGAGACAGGGCGTTTCCGCTTTTATGCGGCCTGTATGCGCCCAATCGCCGGCATACGCAACCGGCAGGGGACCGTTCACGCGCGGATCAGGCCGCGCATGGGCCGCACGTTTTCGCTTCCGGGAAACACGGCGGTGTCGAGCGCCGCCCCGGGCACGCGCAAATGGTCGCCGAGAATCCCCTTCGCCACCGCGCGCAGGTCGGTGGTGGGGCGCAGGTCGCGCCCGTCCAGCAGGGCCTGGGCGGCCAGGCCGGGCCAGTCGGCGATGATCCGGCCCCCCCGCACCGCGCCGCCGACAAGGAACGAGACGCCGCCGGTGCCGTGGTCGGTCCCGCCCGTGCCGTTCACGGCCACGGTGCGCCCGAATTCGGTCACGGTCAGCACGGCCGTGCGCCGCCACGCCTCCCCCAGCGCCTCGCGCATGGCGCCGATGCCCTGATCCAGGGCGGTGAACTGCTGATCCAGCAGGCCGTTCTGGCGGGTGTGGGTGTCCCAGCCGTCCATGTCGAGCACCGCGACGCGCGGGCCGTCGGGCGCGGCGAGAAGACGGCCGGCCACCTGCATCAGCCCGGTGGCCTGTTGCAGGCGGCCGCGCCTGCGCTCGCCTTCCGTGTCGAGATCCCGTCCGACGGTCGCGTTGAGTCGCACGGCGGCGCGAAGCGCGTTCGCGAACAGCGGGTCGCCCTCGTAGAGCACGCCGATGCGCTGGAGCGTGTCGGCATCCGGTTCCGGCAGGGTCGAGGGCGACCACGACGCCACGTCCTTGCCGCCGCGCAGCAGGAGCGGGACCGTCTCGCGCACCGAGATCGCGCGCCTCGCCGACGGGTCCGCATGGCGCAGCGACCGCCCGAGCCAGCCGTCGCCGGCGCCGCGGTCGGTGAGGGTGCCGTTCTCGAGCACGTCCTGGCCCGAGAAGTGGGAGCGGTCGCGATAGGGGCTGGCGACGGCGTGCAGCACCGCCATTTCGCCCGCGCCGTAGAACCCGTGCAGGGTGGCGAGGCGCGGATGCAGCCCGAAGGTGCCGTCGAGGTCCAGAACGCCGCCGTCCCCGGGCGGACCCAGATCGAGCTGGCCCCGCTGCCGGTGGAAATCCGGGTCGCCGTAAGCCGGAACGGCGGACAGGCCGTCCATGCCGCCGCGCATGATGACGACCGCAAGCCGCGCGTCGCCCCGGGCCGCCGCCCGTCCCGCACGGGGGAAGGACAGGCCGGCCAGCGGCACGGCCATCATTCCGCCAAGCACCTGCCTGCGTGTCGGCATCCTCACCTCCGCTGGAATTGCGGGCTGGAGAGAAGCAGCGCGATCGCCTGCGCGGGGCTTCCGGCGTGGTCCAGCGCGTCCGCCAGACGCCGGTCCGCGAGAACCCCCAGCATGGAGCGGGCCAGCCGCGCCGGGTTCTCGGCCCGCCGGCCGGTCAGCCGGCCGACCTGCGCCGCCCACTCGATGCGCCGGTAGAGCGCGTCCGGGCCGGCGAGGTTGTCCGCCCTGTCGGACCATCCCGCGGGAGACGGCGCCCAGAACGGCCGCTGTCCCAGGACGCGCAGGGCGTTCAGGATCACCGGCCCGTCGAGGCGCGCCGTCTCCAGCCCCCGCAGGCTCGAGACCACGTATTCCTGGGGCGTCTTGACCTTGCGCTGCTCGGCTCCCCAGGCCATGTCGAGGTCGACGACGGCCTCGGTCAGCGCGCGCAGGTCGCCGCCAGTGTCGCGGAACGTGCGCGCCAGCGCGGCGACCGCGCCATCGGGCGGATCGTCGGCGACGAAGTGACGCGCCAGCTTGACCGCCATGTGCCGGGCCGTCGCCGGATGGGCCGCGACGTCGCGCAGCGCCTGCACGGCCTGTTCCCTGCCGCCGTCGGCATAGGTCCGGCCCAGGATCGTCTTGTCGCCCGGCTCGTGGATGGCATCCACATAGATCGCGGCGCCGTCCTCGCTGCGATGCGAATCACCGACCGTCCAGCCGGTTAGCGCCTTGGCGAAGGTGGTCACGTCCTTCTGCGTATAGCCGCCGTCGACGCCGAGCGTGTGCAGCTCGAGCACCTCGCGGCCCAGATTCTCGTTGAGCCCGCGCCCGTTGCGCTGGCCGCGCGGCGAGTTCGGCCCGATGGACTTGTGCTGATCCAGATAGAGCATCATGGCCGGGTGGAAGGTCGCCGCGAGCAGCATGTCCTCGAAGCGGCCGAACACGTGCGGCCTGATCGCCTCGCGCTCGAACGCGCCAGCGATGGGCGCGACCGAGGTCCGGTACGCCGAGACGGTGAAATGGTTCGACCAGAACCATACCATCCGTTCCGCCGCGGGCCTCGTGGTGGCCGCGGCCGTCCGTGTCCGCGCGAGGATCTCGGCATTGTATCTGTCGCGGCTGAACGCGGCGGGACGCGGCCCGTCCTTGCCCGGCGCGGCGGCGCCCTTGTCCATCTGCTGGCGCTGCTTCAGCAGGCGGAAGAATTCGCTGTAGGAGTCGCGGCTGGACCAGAGGTCGCCGTCTCCCGCCAGCCTGGTCGGCGCCGGTCCGGCGAGCTGCTGCCGCACCCAGCCGCGCGGGTCGCCTTCGGCCTCGCGGATTTCCCCCTCGCGGGCGCCCAGCCCGAAGCGGTTGGCGGCGATGACGGCCTGGGTCTGCCTGTCGGGGAGCGACATGGTCCCTCGCGCGTGGAGACATCAAAGAACAACCTTGGGTTGCTCTTGCGGGTGAATCTATGCACTCATCCGCGTGATTTCCAGGCGCGGCGGAGATCAGGGCGACGGCGGATCCTGCCGGCCGGACCCGTCGGGCCCGTCTCCCCGGCGCGGGCCGAACAGGCGGCGCAGGTAGCGCTCGCCGCCCTTGGCCAGCGTGACCCGGTCCTCGCGGGACATCCCGGCGGCGGCCTCGATGAAGCTCTCCCGCACGGTGGACTGGATGATCTCCTGGTGCCGCTCGGCCTCGGCGAAGGCGGCCTCCAGCGCCGCGCGGTCGAACGGCTCGGCCTCCAGCGACCGGGCGATGCCGTCGCGCGCCTCGCGCACGGCCTCGAACTCGGCGCGCAGCGATTCCCGCCGCCGGTCGACCGAGGCGCGCAGCACCTCGCGGGCCTCGGGGCTCAGATGCTGCTCCATGCGGCCGATGCGCACGTCGGGGCCGCGCCGGTCGTGGTGCCGGTGATCGGGGCCGAAGAACAGCAGGGCGACCAGCAGGCCGTTGACGGCGAGCGACAGGCCGAGACCGCCCAGCAGCCATTTCTCCCAGCGGGTCATTGTCCTGCCTCTCCGTCGACGCCGTTGCCGAACACATAGTCGCTGATGTTCACTGTCTCGCTGTCGGCGGCCATGGACTGGGTCGGCTGGAACAGGCTGGTGGTGCCGATGTAGAAGCCCAGCAGCGCTGCGGCGGCAAGGCCGGCGAAGCGCGGCAGCGCGGGCAGGAAGCCGAAGCGCCAGCCGCCCGCCCGGCGCTCCTGCCGGCTGGTCGCGGGAATGGCGAGGATGCGGGCGACGGCCGCGTCCGACGGCGGGATGCCCGGCGCGCCGGCCAGCAGCGCGTCGAAGGCGGCTTCCTCGGCCAGCAGCGCCCGCGCCTCGGCCGACCGCGCCAGCAGCGCCTCGGCGGCGGCGCGCCGGTCGTCCGGCCAGCGGGCGGGATCGGCGCCCCAGGCCTCTAGCAGGCTCCTGAACTCTTCCATGGTCATGACCTTACCCCCGTAAGCTCGTCCTTCAGATGCCCCAGCCTCAGCTTCAGCGCGGCACGGCCGCGTGTCAGCAGGCTTTCCAGGGCCTTGATGTTCACCTGCAGCACGTCGGCCGCTTCCCTGTTGCTCAGCCCTTGCAGGTAGCACAGGCTGACCGCTTCTCGCTGGCGCTCCGGCAGCTCGGCCAGGGCGCCTTCGATCTGGCGGCCCATCTGGCGGTCGTGGATGTCCGCCTCGGCGCCCTGCCGTCCGTCCGCGGGATCGCCCGCGTCCTCGATCGGCACAAGCCGGGCGCGGCGCTTGCGCTGCCGGTCGATGCACAGGTTCATCACCACGCGGTAGAACCAGGTGGTGAAGCGCGCCTCGGGCTGCCAGTTGGGCGCGCCGCGCCACAGCTTCAGGAACGCCTCCTGCATCACTTCCTCGCCCTCGGCCCGGTCGCCGAGCACGCGCGCGGCGAACCCCAGATTGCGGGCCAGATGCCGCTCGACCAGGACCCGGTAGGCGTCTTCGCTTCCCCGGCCGACGCGCTGCATCAGCGCCTCGTCCGACAGGATGTTCAGCGCCGCCGCGTCGGCGACGGCGACGGGCACGGCGCCGCGCATGCTGTCCATGGTCAAACCGGTCATCTCCCAGGACGGTTTCACGCAGTCTATCCGATCGCCAGTCGTTGCCCTAAGCCCTGTTCTTGGCTATTAAACGGGGGCCCGCGGGAAACCCTTCGGCACGGATGACTATATTTCGATATAGGCATTCCGGGCCCCTCGCGGCACGGGGATCGAAGTTGAGACGTCACAGGGGAGAGGTAGGCTTATGGGCCTGACCGTTGCTATTGTCGGGTCCGGGCCCGGCGGATTCTATTCGGCTGCCGCGCTGGTAAAGGATATCCCGGACTGCAAAGTGGATATCATCGACCGGCTGCCCACGCCCTTCGGCCTCATCCGCGCCGGCGTCGCCCCGGACCACCAGAGCAGCAAGAAGATCGCCAAGATTTTCGAGCGCACCGCGCTGTCGCCGCAGGTGCGGTTCCTGGGCAACGTGGAAGTGCCGCGCGACGTGACCATCGCCGAGCTGCGCGGCCTCTACGATGCCGTCGTGCTGGCGACCGGCGCGCCGCGCGACCGGCGCATGGGCATTCCCGGCGAGGATCTGGCCGGCGTCTACGGCTCGTCCGAGTTCGTCGGCTGGTACAACGCCCATCCCGATTTCAACGCGCTGTCGCCCGACCTCGACACCGGCACCGCCGTGGTGATCGGCGCCGGCAACGTGGCGCTCGACGTGGCTCGCCTGCTCGCCAAGACCGGCACGGAGGTGCGCGCCACCGACATGGCCCATTACGCCGCCGACGCCATCGATGTGTCGCCGGTGAAGGACATCCACGTCTATGCGCGCCGCGGCCCCTTGCAGGCCGCCTTCACCCACAAGGAGGTGAAGGAGTTCGGCGAGCTGGACAACGCGGTGACCCTGGTCGACCCGTCCGTGCTGCCCGGCGAGGACGTGGTGCTGGAGGACAAGGGCCGGGGCAGTCAGGAAAAGAACGTCGGCTACCTGCGGGAATATGCCGGGAACAAGGGCGACGAGAAGCCGGTGCGCATCCATCTCGAATTCTACGCCATGCCCGTCGAGGTGCTGGGCGAGAACGGCAAGGTGATCGCCATCCGCATGGAGCGGACCCGGCTGGACGACAATGGCCGCGTGGTGCCGACCGGCGAGACCTTCGAGACGCCGTGCAACATCGTCGTCGCCTGCATCGGCACCCAGTCCGTGCCGCTCGACGACGTGGCCTATGACGAGAAGAACCAGCGCTTCCTCAACCAGGAAGGCAGGATCGAGGAAGGGCTTTACGTGGCGGGCTGGGCCAAGCGCGGCCCCAGCGGCACCATCGCCACCAACTTCCCCGACGGCGAGCAGGTGGCGAAATACTGCAAGGAGCTGACGCCCGACGCCTTCAAGCAGGGACCCGCCGGCCTCGACCGGCTCCTCGCCGACCGCAAGGTGCGGGTGGTGGACTATGCCGACTGGAAGCGTATCGAGGCGGCGGAGGAAGCGGGCGCCACCCACGGCGCGCCGCGCCGCAAGTTCACCACCATCCCCGAGATGATCGGCGCGCTGGGGTAGCCAGGTAACTTTCTACCCGATCGGGCGTTGATGTTTACGGAGTTCTCCGGAAACAGCGGATTGGGGAAGAGATGCGCTACATGCTTATCGCCGTCGCCGTGGTCCTGGTGGCGATCATCGGCTCCATCGTCTGGGAGCGCGCGGAAAAGGCGCCGGCGAAAGACCGCGACGGCATGATCGTCAGCCTGGACGGCCGCTGCGGCGTCATCGGCCGCGACGGCAAATGGATCATCAACCCCCAGTTCGACGGGCTGTGGGTGTTCGAGGAAGGGCTGGCGCCCGCCCGCGAGGGCGAGCTGTGGGGCTATGTGGACGGCAAGGGCAAATGGGTGATCCCGGCCCGCTATGCCGCGGCCTATCTGTTCTCGGACAACGGCCTGGCGGCCGTCGACACGGGGAACGGGGCCGGCTTCATCGACAAGAAGGGCAAGATGGTCGTCGAGCCCCGCTTCGAGGCGACCGAGGATTTCGCCGACAACGGCCTCGCGGCCGCTTCGGAGGCGGGCCTGTGGGGCTATGTGGACAAGACCGGCAAATGGATCATCCCGGCGCAGTTCGACGAGGCGAGCCGGTTTTCGGACGGGCTGGCCGCGATCCGCGTCGGCGAGCGCTGGGGCTATGTGAACAAGGAAGGCCACGTGGTCATCAACCCGCAGTTCTCGGCCGCCGCGCCGTTCGACGACGACAAGGCCCAGGCCGCGCTGGACGGGCGCGTCGGCTGGATCGACAGGAAGGGCGTGTGGATCGTCAATCCGCAGTTCGCCCAGGCCGGCCGCACTTTCGACGACGATCTGGCGCCGGCGCTCCAGGGCGAACGCTGGGGCTTCGTGGGCAAGGACGGCGGCTGGACCGTCAATCCGCAGTTCGATCAGGTCGGCTGGTTCGAGGACGGCCTCGCGCCCGCCGCCCTGGACGGCCGCTGGGGCTTCATCGACAGGCGCGGCAAGTGGGTGATCTCGCCCCAGTTCGACGACGCGGGCAATTTCGAGGACGGCCTGGCGCTCGCCCGGCTGGGAAGCAAATGGGGCTTCGTCGACCGCAAGGGCAAATGGGCCATCAACCCGCAGTTCGACGGCACCTTCCAGGACTGCATGTAACGAAAATGGGGCGCCCGAGGGCGCCCCATCTGTCTCGTGCGATCCGAAAGCCTCAGTCGACGGTCCAGGTGCTGCCGGCGAACAGCAGCTCCTTCATGTCGGCGTTCGGCTTGGCGGCCCTGGCCTTCTCGACCTGCTGGGTCACGCCCGCGTCATAGGTCTCGGCGGGATTGTTGAAGATCACGCCGACGACCACCGGCATGTCGGGGCCGTCCAGGGTGGCCAGCAGATGCGCCAGCACCGGATCGGTCTCGTCATGCATCAGGATATCGTCCTCGGTGATGCCGTTCTCGCCGATGGTCACCACTTCGATGGCGACCTTCTCCCGGTCCAGGCGCAGGCCCTTCTCGTTGCTGGCGCCGAAGGTCAGCCTGTGGCCGTGCTCGGCGCGAAGCTGGCGCTCCGGGGCGCTCTTCTTGTCGGTGAAGTTGGCGAACACGCCGTCGTTGAACACGATGCAGTTCTGGTAGATCTCGACGAAGGACGCGCCGCGATGCCCGTGGGCGCGCTTCAGGATTTCGGGCATGTGCTTCTGGTCGGTGTCGACGGTGCGGGCGACGAAGCGCGCGCCGGCGGCCAGCGCGAAGGCGCACGGGTTCAGGTTCCGCTCGATCGAGCCGCTCGGGCTCGACGGCGAACGGGTGCCCGGCCGCGAGGTGGGCGAGTACTGGCCCTTGGTCAGACCGTAGATCTCGTTGTTGAACAGCAGGATCTGCAGGTCGACGTTCCGGCGCAGGACGTGCAGCAGGTGGTTGCCGCCGATGGACAGGCCGTCGCCGTCGCCGGTGACCATCCACACGTCCAGCTTCGGGTTCGCCAGCTTGATGCCGGTGGCGAAGGCCGGGGCGCGGCCGTGGATGGTGTGGAAGCCGTAGGTGGCCATGTAGTACGGGAAGCGCGACGAGCAGCCGATGCCCGACACGAACACCGTGTTGGCCGGATCGGCCTCGATGTCCGCCAGCGTCTTCTGCACCGACTTCAGGATGGCGTAGTCGCCGCAGCCCGGGCACCAGCGCACTTCCTGGTCGGAGGCGAAGTCCTTGGCGGTCAGCTTCTGGGGAGACAGTTCATTCATCCTCGTTCTCCTCAGGCCAGCGTTTCGTCGATGACTTCGGTCAGGCGGCTGACCTTGAAGGGCTGGCCGTTGACCTGGTTGAGGCGGATCGCGTCGACCAGGTAGTTGTCGCGCAGCACCGTGGCGAACTGGCCCTTGTTCATCTCGGGCACCAGCACCTTCTTGAAGCCCTTCAGCAGGTCGCCCAGGTTGCGCGGCAGCGGCCACATGTGGCGCACGTGGATCTGCGACACCTTCTGGCCGCTGGCGATGGCGTGCTCGACGGCGCGGTAGATCGGGCCGAAGGTCGAGCCCCAGCCGACCACGACCAGATCGCCGGTCGCCTCGCCCTGGGTGATTTCCTGCAACGGGATATCGCCCGCGATGCCCAGCACCTTGTTCCAGCGGGTGTCGGTCATCAGCTGGTGGTTGTCGGCGGCATAGGAGATGTTGCCGGTGTTGAAGTCCTTCTCGATGCCGCCGATGCGGTGCTCGGTGCCCGGCGTGCCCGGAACCGCCCAGTTGCGGGCCAGCGTCTCGGGATCGCGCTTGAACGGGCTGAAGTTCTCGGCATTGGTCTCGAACGTCACCGGGAACGGCTTCAGGCTGTCGAAGTCCGGCACCGGCCACGGCTCGGCCGCGTTGGCCAGATAGCCGTCGGTCAGCAGGATCACCGGGGTCATGTACTTGACCGCGATGCGCACCGCCTCGATGGCCACCTCGAAGCAGTCGCCCGGCGTCGCCGAGGCGATGACCGGCAGCGGCGCGTCGCCGTTGCGGCCGTAGATCGCCTGATAGAGGTCCGACTGCTCGGTCTTGGTGGGCAGGCCGGTCGAAGGGCCGCCGCGCTGCGAGTTGACGATCACCAGCGGCAGCTCGGTGCTGATGGCGAGGCCCAGCGCCTCGCCCTTCAGCGCGATGCCGGGGCCGGACGAGGAGGTCACGCCCAGCGCGCCGGCGAAGCTGGCGCCGATGGCCGAGCAGATGGCCGCGATCTCGTCCTCGGCCTGGAAGGTGACGACGCCGTGCTCCTTCAGCCGCGCCAGCTGGTGCAGCAGGGTGGAGGCGGGCGTGATCGGGTACGAGCCCAGCATGATGTCGAGCCCGGCGAGCTTGCCGCCCGCCACCAGGCCCAGCGCCAGCGATTCCGCGCCGGTGATGGTGCGGTAGACGCCCGGCGCCACCTCGGCGCTGCCCACCGTGAAGTGGCTCATGTCGCCGGCCAGCTCGGCGGTCTCGCCGAAGGCGTGGCCCGCGTTCACGGCGGCGATGTTGGCGTCGGCGAGCTGCTGCGACTTGGCGAACTTGCCCTTCAGCCAGTCGACGACCGACTGGCGCTGGCGGCCGTACATCCACAGCATCAGGCCAAGCGTCCACATGTTCTTGCAGCGCATGGCCTCCTTGTTGGAGAGGCCGAATTCCTTGACCGATTCCAGGGTCATCTTGGAGATGTCGAGCCGGACCACGTTGTACGGCGTCAGCGTGCCGTCCTCGAGCGGGTTCGAGGTGTAGCCGGCCTTCGCCAGGGTGCGGTCGTTGAACGAGCCGGTGTCGACCACCAGGGTGCCGCCGGTCTTCAGCGCGCCCAGATTGGTCTTCAGCGCCGCCGGGTTCATGGCGACGAGCACGTCGGGCTGGTCGCCCGCGGTCAGCACGCGGCGCGCGCCGAAATTGATCTGATAGGCGGAAACGCCGAAGGTGGTGCCGGTCGGCGCCCGGATTTCGGCGGGGAAATCGGGGAAGGTCGCCAGGTCGGTGCCCATGAGCGCCGTCGAGTGCGTGAACTGCGTGCCCGTCAGCTGCATGCCGTCGCCGGAGTCGCCGGCGAAACGGATGACGACGGATTCAAGGCTCGCGGGGACGCGTTCGTCCGCGCTCGCGGTCGGCTTTTGAGCGAGATTGGTTGCCATCTTCTCCCAGCCCCATCCTTTCGGGGTCGAATTTTCGGCAGTCGTGCTTAATGCGCGCTGTCACAAGGCTTACATACTACCACGCGTCCCTTGCGGCAAGGTACACGATAGCGGTTCGACGGTCACGCGTGACTGTCCGGTATCTAGGGCCGCGCGCAGAACTAATCAACGAAAATGTAGAATATTTTGCAATACATATAAAAAATGTATTATATTGTTCCGGGCGCGGCGCCGCGCAATGTGCGCAGCAATCCCGCCGCGGCGTTTTCGATCAGCCCGAACACTTCGTCGAAGCGTCCGACCTTGTAGGGATCGGGCACGTCGCGCGCGGTGACGCCGTCGGCATAGTCGAGGAACAGGCGCGGCCGCGCGCCGCCGGGCGGCGCCATCGCCTCCAGCGCGGCCAGGTTGGCGCGGTCCATGACCAGCACATGCTCGAAGCGGATGAAATCGTCCTCGCGCACCAGCCGGGCGCGCAGGCCGGCGATGTCGATGCCGTGCCGGGCGGCGGTGGCGACGGCGCGCCGGTCGGGCGGCTCGCCCACATGCCAGTCGCCGGTGCCGGCGGAATCGATGCGCACCGAGGCGGCGAGGCGCGCGTCCTCGACCATCTTGCGGAACACGCCTTCCGCCGTGGGCGAGCGGCAGATGTTGCCGAGGCAGACGAACAGGACGCCGGTGGGCTTCATGGCGGTCAGAGTTTCACCGCCACGGTCAGACCGTCGCCGATGCTGACCATGACGCCATAGACGCGGGAATCGTCGCGTATCTTGTCGTTCAGCGCGCGGATGGCCACGGTGCCCGCGTCCTGCTTGTCCGGGTTGGCGACGCTGCCGCCCCACAGCACGTTGTCGACCAGCACCGCGCCGCCGGGCCGCAGCAGGGCCAGGGCGTGTTCGTAATAGCCGTCATATTCCTTCTTGTCGCCGTCGAGGAAGATCATGTCGAAGGTGCCGGCCTCGGTCCGCGCCAGCGCCGTCATGGTCTCCAGCGCCGGCGCCAGCCGCAGGTCGATCTTGTGGGCGACGCCGGCCTCCTCCCAATATCTGCGGCCGACCGCGGTCCATTCCTCGCTGATGTCGCAGGCGACGACCGTGCCGTCCGGCGGCAGCGCCTGGGCGACGACCAGCGCGCTGTAGCCGGTGAAGGTGCCCACCTCGAGATATCTGCGCGCGCCCGTCAGCTTCGCCAGCACCTGCATCAGCCGGCCCTGGTCGCGCGAGATCTGCATGCCGGCCCACTCGCCCGTCACCCTGGTGGTCTCGTCGCGCAGCCGGTCCAGCAGCGGATCGGGCGCCAGCGAGGCGTTCAGCAGATACTCGTACAGGGTGTCATTGAGAAAGCTGCCTCTGGACATATCTCATCTCCATCGGGTCACTCCGACCCGGTAACGAGGGCTGTGACATGGCGAAACTCGAGGGACCGGAGCGCACCGCCGCACTTGCGGCGCTTCATGGCTGGGCCGAAGTGCCGGGCCGTAACGCTATCACCAAGCACTACAAGTTCAACGATTTCAACGAGGCGTTCGCGTTCATGACGCGGGTGGCGATGGCGGCCGAGAAGGCCGATCACCACCCCGAATGGTTCAACGTGTACAACCGTGTCGAGGTGACCCTGTCGACCCACGACGCCGGCGGCGTGACCCGCAAGGACATCGCGCTGGCGGCCTTCATGGACAAGGCGGCGGGTTGACGCGGGGAAAAACAAAAAGGGGCCGTCAGGCCCCTTTTCCGTCATGCGATCCCTGCAACCCTCATTTTGGCGCCATGCGCAGCGCGCCGTCGAGGCGGATGGTCTCGCCGTTCAGCATCACGTTGTCGAAGATGAACATGGCGGTCTTGGCGTACTCGCCGGGATCGCCCAGGCGCGACGGGAACGGCACCGAGGCGCCCAGCGCGTCCTGCACGTTCTGCGGCAGGCCCTTCAGCATGGGCGTGATGAACAGGCCCGGCGCGATGGTGCAGCAGCGCACGCCGTCGCGCGACAGGTCGCGGGCGACGGTCAGGGTCATGGACACGACGCCGCCCTTCGAGGAGGCATAGGCCACCTGGCCGATCTGGCCCTCGAAGGCGGCGACCGAGGCGGTGTTGACGATCACGCCGCGCTCGCCGTCGGCCAGCGGCTCCATCTGGGTCATGCGCGCCGCCGCCAGGCGGATGCAGTTGAAGGTGCCGATCAGGTTGATGTTGATGACCTTGGTATAGACGGCCAGCGAATGAGGCTCGCCCTTCGAGACGGTCTTGCCCGCGTCGGCGACGCCGGCGCAGTTCACCAGGATGCGGGCGTCCTGGCCGTTGGCGGCCTTGCCCTTGTCGAGGCCGGCGATGACGCTTTCCTCGCTGGTCACGTCGACCTTGGCGAAGGTGCAGCCCAGTTCCCTGGCGGCGGCTTCGCCGGCGGCTTCGTTCACGTCGAAGATGGTGACCTTGGCGCCCTTGGCCAGCAGCGCCTCGGCGGTCGCGCGGCCCAGACCGGATGCACCGCCCGTGATGATGGCGGCAACCCCGTTCACATCCATTCTCTCGTCCTCTTTTCTTGCGTTTGTTGGGTATCGGCGGGCCGATGTAGCACAGCGATTTCGTGGAGTCGAGGCGGCCGCGCCCTATTCGGCGGGCGCCTGGCGCACCGCGGCCGGCGCCTTCGCGCCCGCCTCGCGCCGGGCGATGTAGACCGTGCTGCACAGGATCAGGCCCGCGCCCAGCACGGTGAACAGGTCGGGCGTCTCGCCGAACAGCGCCACGCCCAGGAGGGTGACGAACACCAGCCGCAGGAAATCCAGCGGCAGCACCGCGCCCGCGTCGGCCATGGACAGGGCCTTGGCCAGGAACCACTGGGCGGTCGAGGACACGGCGCCGACGATCGCCAGCACCGCCAGGTTGTGCCAGGTCATGGGCTGCCAGTACATCAGCGCCAGCCCCAGCGCGATGGGCAGACACAGCGTGTTGCCGTAGAGGATGATGGTGGGCGTCGCCTCGGTGGCCGACAGCTTCTTGACGCACAGCAGCGAGCCGGCCATGGCCACGGCGCCCATCAGCGCCGCCAGGATGCCGACGTGGATGTCCTCGACGCCGGGCCGCACCACCACCAGCATCCCCAGGAAACCCACCAGCACGGCGGCGATGCGCCGCCGGTGCAGGGTCTCGCCCAGCAGGAGCGCCGCGCCGATGGTGGCGAACAGCGGCGCCGAATAGTTCACCGCCATGCCCTGCGCCAGCGGCACCTGGGCGATGGAATAGAAGATGCCCACCATGGCGACGAGGCTGCAGGTGCTGCGCAGCAGGTGCAGCGGCAGGTGCCGGGTCTTCAGCAGTGCCGGCCCGCCCCGCACGAAAAGCGGCACCAGCACGATCGCCCCGAACAGCGAGCGCCAGAACACCATGTAGATCGGGTGCATGGTCTCGGCGCCCCAGCGCAGCAGCGCCCACAGCACCGAGATGGTGGCGCTAGCGCAGATCATCAGCAGGACGGCCTGGACCGTCCGCGTGGGCGTGGCGATTTTCAGCATGGGCGCAGATTATGCCGATCGTTACGCGGTGCCAAGGGCGCCGACGCCTTTTTTCAGGCCGCCAGGGCGCGGTCGCCGCTCTCGTCCCTGACGCGTGTCGGCAGTCCCATCCGGTCGAGCAGGTCGAGGAAGGGCCGCGGCGGCAGTTCCTCCACATTGACCATCTTGCCCACGTCCCATGCGCCGGTGGCGATCAGCAGGGCGGCCGCCGCCGCCGGCACGCCGGCCGTGTAGGAAATGCCCTGCGAGCCGACCTCGGCGAAGGCCTCCTCGTGGTCGGCGACGTTGTAGATGAAGACCTCGCGCGGCTGGCCGTCCTTCGTGCCCTTCACCAGGTCGCCGATGCAGGTCTTGCCCTTGTAGTCCGGCGCCAGCGAGCCCGGATCGGGCAGCACGGCCTTCACCACCTTCAGCGGCACCACTTGCTGGCCCTCGGCGGTCGTCACCGGCTGCTCCGAGAGCAGGCCGAGATTCTTCAGCACGGTGAAGACGTTGATGTAGTGGTCGCCGAAGCCCATCCAGAAGCGCACGTTGGGCACCTTCAGGATCTGCGACAGCGAATGCACCTCGTCGTGCCCGGTCATGTAGGCCTTCTGCCGGCCGACGACGGGCAGGTCCCATTCCCTGCCGATCTCGAACATCCTGTTGGAGACCCACGCGCCGTTCTGCCACGACCAGACCAGGCCGGTGAATTCGCGGAAGTTGATCTCCGGGTCGAAATTGGTCGCGAAATAGCGGCCGTGGCTGCCGGCGTTGATGTCGACGATGTCGATCGAGTCCACGGTGTCGAGATACTCGTCGCAGGCGAGCCGGGCATAGGCATTGACGACGCCGGGATCGAAGCCCGCGCCCAGGATCGCCGTCACCCCCGCCTTCTCGCACGCCTCGCGGCGCGTCCACTCGTAGTTGGCGTACCACGGCGGGGTCTCGCAGACCTTCAGCGGGTCCTCGTGGATCGCCGTGTCGATATAGGCCGCGCCGGTCTCGATGCAGGCGGACAGGACCGACATGTTCAGGAAGGCCGAGCCCACATTGACGACGATCCCGGCGCCGGTCTTCCGGATCAGCGCGCTGGTCGCCGCCACGTCGAGCGCGTCCAGCGCGTGGGCCTCGAGCGCGCCGGCCGTCCTGAGCGCCTTCTTCTCCTGGACGGAAGCGACGATCGCCCTGCATTTCGCGACCGTGCGCGAGGCGATATGGATATCGCCGAGCACGTCGTTGTTCTGGGCGCATTTGTGCGCCACGACCTGCGCCACGCCGCCGGCGCCGATGATGAGGACGTTCTTCTTCATTCCGTGCGTTGCCTCCGTGTCTGGGGGGTGGATGAAGCTCAGGAAAGGCTGGCTTCGTAGTCGGCATAGCCGAACTCGCGCACCGTGCGGATCGACCCGTCCATGCCGCGGATCGCGATCGCCGGCATGGCCACGCCGTTGAACCAGTTCTTCTTGACCATGGTGTAGCCGGCGGCGTCCTGCACCGAGAGGCGGTCGCCCACCTTCAGCGGCTCGGGGAAGCGGAAGGTGCCGAACACGTCGCCCGCCAGGCATGACTTGCCACACACCATGATCTCGTGCGCGCCCTCGTTCGGCGCGATCTTCGCGGTCTCGCGATAGATCAGCAGGTCGAGCATGTGCGCCTCGATGGACGAATCGACGACGGCGAGCGGCCTGCCGTTGAACAGCGTGTCGAGGACGGTCACCTCCAGGCTGGTGCTCCTCGTGATCGCGGCCTCGCCCGGCTCCAGATAGACCTGCACGCCGAACTTTTGCGAGAACGCCTTCAGCCGCGCGCAGAACGCGTCCAGCGGATAGTCCTCGCCGGTGAAATGGATGCCGCCGCCCAGGCTGATCCATTCGGCGCGCTCGAAAAGCGCGCCGAAGCGGTCCTCGATCTGGCCGAGCATGCGGTCGAACAGGCCGAAATCGGCGTTCTCGCAATTGTTGTGGATCATGAAGCCGCTGATCCGGTCCATCACCGGCATCACCTTGCCGGCGTCCCATTCGCCCAGCCGGCTGAACGGGCGCGCCGGGTCGGCCAGGTCGAACGAGGACGACGAGATGCCCGGATTGAGCCGCAGCCCGCGCGCGATCCCGGCGGCGCTGCCGGCGAACCGTTCGAGCTGCCCGATGGAGTTGAAGACGATCTTGTCGGCGCACGAGACGGCCTCGTCGATCTCGTGGTCGGCCCAGGCGACGCTGTAGGCGTGGGTCTCGCCGCCGAAGCGCCGGCGGCCCAGCCGCACCTCGTTGAGCGAGGACGAGGTGGTGCCGTCCATGTGCTGGCGCATCAGGTCGAACACCGACCATGTGGCGAAGCATTTCAGCGCCAGCAGCACCTTGGCGCCCGACTGCGCGCGCACCCGGTCGATCCGGTGCAGATTGGCGAGCAGCTTGCGCTCGTCGATCAGGTAATAGGGTGTGGACGGCTCGGTCTTGATGGACATGGGCGGACCTGGAAATGGCGCACCGGCCGTGCGCCGGGATCGCTGAAAGTGATGCTGCGGGCCGGGCGCGAAGGCGTGCTGCGGCGCAGGCGGGACAAGGGACGGCCATCCGCACGGGGCGGACGGCGGCGGGCCTATGCCGAAGGCATCAGCGCCCTGGCGCTGTTCCCCCGTGGACGGCTCGCGGGATGCGGCAAGGCGCTCCCGCAAAAACCGGCATCGCGCGTCCTTTCGGGCCGCGGGATCGAACAATCTTCCGTTTGGGGGGCATCCAGTTCGACTGGGCCCATCCCCAATTGGAAGAGGGCGTCGCTTTCCATGGCGTCCTCCCCAACCAGCAGATGAAACCTGCAGTGCAAGTGCAGGGGCCCTTATAGCATCGTGAGATATTCACTCAAGCAGGTTGGTGATTCCATCATGGCCGCCCATCTGTCGTATCGCGTCACTTGACGCCGAACGCATAGTGGTTGATCATGCGCCATGAGGATTCGTAACATTCTTCACAAGGGGCTTCGGCGCTTCGTCGAGGAGGATGACGCGAGTGGCCTTCAGCCTGCCGTCGTGGAGAAGGTGCGCCGCATGGTTTCGTTCCTTCAGGACATGGAGCGGGAGGAGGAGTTGCGGACGGTGCCGAGCTGGAAGGCGCATATACTCACCGGCGACCGCAAAAGGACATGGAGCCTATCCGTTACCAGGAACTGGCGGATGACGTTCCGGGTCGATGCGGAGGAGATCGAGATCGTCGACCTCGACTATGAAGACTACCATTAGGGACCGGCCATGAACGCGATCACAGGTATCCGGTTGAAGACCCCCGCCCATCCTGGCGGCTTCATCCGGCATGAAATCATCGAGCCGCTGGGCCTCTCGGTGACGGCGGCGGCGAGCGCGCTCGGGGTGACGCGCGCGACGCTTTCCACCCTGCTCAACGAACGCTCCCATTTGTCCCCGGAAATGGCGTTGCGGCTGGAGAAGGCGTTCGGCGTGTCGATGGATACGCTCATGCGCATGCAGAACAGCTACGACATCGCCCAGGCCCGCAAGCGGGAGGGCGAGATTCATGTCGCGCGGTTCAGGGGCGGCCCCGCGAAGGACATGCCTGCGGCCACCTGACGTTGCCGGCGAGAACACGCGCAGCCCGTTTCATTCGGCGGGCCGCGCATCCCGTGTAGGCCCGGATCGTTCCTTTCCGGGCGCGGTCGGGCAAGCAGGGTCTGCCTGCCCGACACCCCGGATATGGCGATGCCAGGATCCGTTCAGAACCTGCCGCGCAGGGTCAGCAGGAAGTTCCGCGGTTCGCCGTAGAGCCGACCGCCGCTGTCGCCCCAGCCGAGGCCGGAATAGTATTTCTTGTCGAGCAGGTTATCGAGGTTGAGGGTGGCCTGCCATTTCTCGCTGAACCGGTATCCCAGGTGCAGGCCGACCAGGGCATAGGCCTTCTGCCCTTCCATATAGGTGTAGGAGGGTCCCCAGGTTCCTCCGCGCCCCATCCAGCTCTGATAGCGGATGGAGCCGCCCAGGCTCCAGCCTTCCAGCGCGCCGCCGAAATCGTAGTTGGTCGACAGCTTGAACTGGTGTTTCGGCATGCTCACGTCGTAGCGCGCGCCGACCAGCGATGGATCCTGGTCCTTGACGTATCTGGCGACGACGAAATCGTACCCGGCGACGATGTTCCAGCCGGACGCCAGCTGGCCCGCCACCTCCAGTTCGACACCCTTGCTCTCGACCAGCCCGCCGGCGCGCTTGCACCAGCCCTGGACGGTCGGGCTGCACGGGTTGGTGCTGTCCAGGTCGTCCACCGGCCGGTTGGTCTGGCGCATCAGGAAGATCGCGGCGCTGACGTTGAGCTGCCCGTCGAAATACTCGCCCTTCACCCCGGCCTCGTAATTGGTGCCGGTGACCGGCGGCAGGATATTGTCGTCCTTGTCGGTGACACCCTGCGGCTCGAAGATTTCCGTGTAGCTCGCATAGAGGCTGTGATGGTCGTCGAACGCCCAGGTCGCGCCGGCATAGGGCGTGTAGATCCAGCTCTTCTTGAACTCGTCCTTCGCGTTGTAGAAGCTCATGCGGCCGCCCAGGATGAGGTTCACGCCGTCCAGCACGTTGAGCTTGGTGGTCGCATAGACGCCGGTCTGCGTCGTCTTGAAGCTCATCCTCCACAGGCTGCGGTCGATATAGCCGAGCGGCTGGTGGGGATCCCAGTCATAGGGGTCCAGCACGACGCCGCCGGTGTCGCTCCAGGTGTCCGGGTCCCAGCCGCCCACGCCGAGAGGCTTGTTGCGCCGCCAGTTGGTGCCGACGATCAGTTCGTGCCGGCGGCCGAACAGGTCGAAGGAACCCGACACATGCGCATCGGCGGACAGGCGGCGCTGGTGGTACACATAGGCCGCCGGCGCGGTCCTGAGCTCGCCGGTGCCGGCGCGCCACAGATAGGTCTCGATGAAGTCCGCGTTCATGTTCTGGAGCTGGGCCGACAGCTTCAGCTCCCAGTCGCCGCCCAGCCCCTGGCGCAATTCGCCGAAGAGGCTGTAGTGGCGGGTGTCCTCGTAGCTGTAGTCGGTGCCGAGATAGGTGGAGCGCGGCAGGTCCATGGCCGAGCCGTCCGGGTTGCTGGGCATGCCCGGCCACGTGCCGCGTCCGTCATTGTCGCGCAGCGAGCCGCCGAGCATCAGCGTGGTGTTCTCGCCCAGGTCGGCTTCGATCACGCCATAGATCAGTTTGGTCCTGGTGTTGACGAAGTCCACGAAGCTGTCCCTGTCGGCATAGGCGCCGATCAATCGCCCGCGCAGGCTGCCGGCCTCGTTGAGCGCACCGCCGGCGTCGGCCTCGAACCGGTAGTTGTTCCAGCTTCCGCCCGACGCGGTGAGCAGGAGCTGGAAGTCGCGCGTCGGCCGCTTGCGGACGAGGTTGACGGCCGCCGACGGCGTGCCGGCGCCCATCATCAGGCCGTCGGCGCCGCGCAGGACCTCGATGCGGTCGTAGATGGTCATGTCGTCCGTGGTGCCGTTGTAGCTGCCCGAGCCGGACGTCTCCATCGGCAGGCCATCGACCAGCAGCGTGGTGAACGGAAAGCCGCGCGCGAGGAACGTGGCCGATTCGCCGCTGTAATCGCCCTTCACCAGCGTCAGTCCGGGAATGCTCGAGATGGCATCGTCCAGGGTGATGATCCGCTGATCGTCCATCTGCTGGCGCGTCAGCACGGTGACCGATTGGGGCGTCTCGCGGCTGGAAAGCCGCAGGCCCGTCGCCGTGTTCATGCTGCGCGTGGTGTAGGACTTCGTCCCTTCCGTCGCCGCCGGATCGCTGCTGGCACCGCTGCTCCAGGCGCTGTCCGCGGCCTCGACCCGTACCGGCCCGAGCATCACCGAGCCGTCCGGTCCTTTCGGCGCCGCTTGCAGCTCCGCCGCGGCCGGGCCGATGAAGCGGAAGACCAGGCCGGTCCCGGCGAGCATCCGGCCAAGAGCCTCGGCCGGCGCGTGACGGCCCGACAGCGGCGCGCTCGTCTTTCCCGTCAGCAGGCCGGCGCTGGCGGTGACCTGTATGCCGGACTGCTGGCCGAACAGGATGACGGCGTTCGCCAGCGGCTGGGCGGGAATGTCGAATTGGCTTTCCCGCGCCGTGGCCGAGGGCTGCGCGGCCGCGGGCGTGGCGGTCATCTGACCCGCCACCGCCGCCAGCATGACGCCCGCCACCGCGCCGATTCCAAGGCCTCGTCGTGTCGTTCCCTTCATGGGAGGTCCCCCACCTTCGTCGTTCGTTTCCACGAGTTGCGATTGCGATTGGTTCGCAGTCGCTTTTCATGTGCTCGACGTTCGGGGGATCGAAGTTTTAACCGATAAGGGATATTTTCTTCGGCGCCCGCGCCGCCGGCAGCGTCCGCTCAGGAACGCGACACGATGAGCAGCCACGGCGTGAGGGACGTGACGGTGCCGCCGTGGGGGTGCACGAGGACGCGAAGGGCTTCCGCCGGATCGCGGGTGCTGTAGATGCCGCTCACCCGTTCGTCGGCGAGGGCCGCATCGACGATAACGATCCGGCCGGCATACCAGGGACGCAGTTCGTCGATGACCTCGGAGATGGGCTGGTCGACCGCATGAATCTCCCTCTGCCGCCAGGCTCCCATCATGGACACGGGCATGTCGCCGGCGGCCGTGCGTCCTTCCTCGACGCTGACCCATCGCCCCGCCGTCAGGTCGCCGATATCCGCCGGCAGCGCCCCGCCGACCCGGACCCGGCCATGGTCGACCTCGATGCCGATCTCCGCATCGGAGAGCCGAACGCCGAACGCCGTGCCGAGGGCGGTCGCGGTCACGCCGCGCGCGGCGACGCTGAACGGGCGGACCGGATCGGGGGCCACGTCGAACCAGGCCTGGCCCGCGAGCAGGCGGATTGTCCGCCGGCTTCCGTCATAGGACACCCCCACGGCGCTGTCCGGGCCAAGCCGTACCTTGCTGCCGTCGGCAAGCACGATATCGCGGATGCTGCCGCTGCCGCTGACATGGTCGGCCCGTACATGCAGGGCGAACCACGGCGCCAGCATCACCAGGACGGCCGCGGCCATGGCGGCGAGGGCCAGCGCGGGACCGCGTCCCGCGAGGCGGCGCGTGAACGGCGTGGGCGCAGCGGGCGCGTCCCATCTGTCCCGCAGGGCCGCCGGGCTCCGCGCCACGATCGCCGCCGTATCCGATATCCGCGCCCAGGCCTGGGAATGGACGGAATCGGCTTCCAGCCAGGCGTCGAAGCGATCCCGCAGCGCCGCGTCGTCCGGCTCGTCCTCCAGCAGCACGAACCATTCGGCGGCCTCGAGCCGGGCCCGGTGAAGCGCGTCCGTCATCGCCACGGCACGCTCCCGGCGCCGCGGCAAGGCTGGCAGGCTGTGACGGGACAGAAAATCGTCAGGCTCCATCTCTTCAACGACGAACGACCGGCCCGATATTTAACCGACGGGAGGCGGCCGGTCATCCTGGAGTTCCTTGTCCCGCCGGGCATCGCACGCGGCCAGTCCGCGCGCGATCAGCGAATGGACATAAGGAATGGACACGCCGAGACGGTCGGCGATCTCCCGCATCTTGTAGCCGCCGATGCGGTGCATCTCGATCGCCAGGCGCTGGCGTTCGGGGAGGCCCGCGAGACATTCCAGTATCCTGTCGTATTCCTGCCTGACGATCAGCGTGTGCTCGGCCGAGGCCGCGCTGTCCTCGACGGTGCGTACCGCCCTCTCCATGTCCTCTCCGGCGAACCGCCGATAGCGCTTCGCGCGCCTCAACAGGTCGAGCGCCAGATTGCGGACCATGCGATGGAGATATCCGGCAGGATCGCGGATGCGTTCATGATCGGCCTGGGCGGCGAACTGGATCCAGGCGTCCTGCACCACGTCCTCCGCCTGCGCGGCATCGCCCAACAGACGCGTCGCATAGTCGACCAGCATGTCTCGGCGCGTCTCATACAGCTCGAGGGCCATGGCCTGCTGCTTCACACGCGGTGTCTCCTCCGGTGGCCCACGGGGAAGCACCGGAGCCGTCGAACTTTATTGCGAGGTATTCGCAAATCAGGAATAGCCCCATCGAACCATGTGCGCAACAGTGACGGTCTTCCGCGCCAGGCCCGTGTCGTTTGCGAGTCCGTGCGTCACCCTGTATAAGCCGCGCCGAACGGCCCTTTCCGGGCGACGGGCGGAGCGTATGCGCGGGTTTTTCGGCATCGGCGTCGAGAGCGGCGACAAATCGGGCAATCTGGGCAACCTGATGCGCACGGCGCACGGGTTCGGGGCCAGCTTCCTGTTCACCGTCGGCCGCGACTACAACAGGGACGACACCTTCTCGGACACCAGCCGCACCGACAGGGAGGTGCCGCTGTTCCGCTTCGAGGACGTGGACGACATCATGCTGCCCGAGCGCTGCGTGCTGGTGGGCGTGGAGCTGACCGAGGACGCCGTCGACCTGCCCAGCTTCACCCATCCGCGCCAGGCCGCCTATGTGCTGGGGCGCGAGCGCGGCTCGCTGTCGCCCGAAATGCTGGCGCGCTGCGCCCACGTCATCCGCATCCCCACCAGCTTCTGCCTGAACCAGGCGACGGCGGGCGCGGTGGTGATGTACGACCGGGTGCGCATGCTGGGCCGCTGGCCGGTGCGGCCGGTCACGCCGCGGGGCGAGGCGCAGCCGCTGCTCGAACATCGCTACGGCGATCCCATATTCCGCCTGAAATCTTGATCCCCGCAGCGGAACCGCCGGTTGTTGTCGTGG
>CAZVVC010000003.1:29469-35567 GCA_964630425.1 uncultured Bifidobacterium sp.
AAAATCACGGTCGCTCTTTGTATGGTATGCCCATGAAAACGCTTTCGATCCTGGCCGGTCTCGCGGCCCTCGCCGTCGCCCTGCCGGCCCAGGCCGCGCAGCCCAAGCTGCTGGGCACCTTCACCGACTGGGACGCCTTCTCCAACGGCAGCGGCAACGCGCGCGCCTGCTGGGCGATCACCGTCCCCAAGCGCACCAAGCCCAAGGAGATCGAGCACAAGGGCGCCTATTTCATGGTGTCGCAGAAGCCGGGCAAGAAGGTGGCCGACGAGGTGCGCCTGGGCGTGCCCTACCCGCTCAAGGCCTCGCGCGACAGCACGGCGATCATGGGCGGCTTCAAGGAGCCGATGTTCAATTCGGGCAAGGACGCCTGGGCCTATGACGCGGCCTCGGACAAGCGCATCGTCGACAGGATGAAGGGCGCCCAGCTCCTGACGGTCAAGTCCATGGCCGCCAACGGCGACAACACCGAATACGATTTCTCGCTGTCGGGATTCTCGGCCGCCCTCGACGCGGCGACGAAGGCGTGCCGGTGATGAACATGCACCGTACGCTCCAGCCCGCCGAAACCTCGGGCAAGACCAACCTCGCCGGCCTGTCGCGCGACGAGCTGCGCGGCGTGCTGCTGGAGCTGGGCGTGCCCGAGAAGCAGGCGCGCATGCGTGTCCAGCAGCTCTGGCACTGGATCTACAACCGGGGCGTCACCGATTTCGAGCTGATGACCAACGTGTCGAAGGACATGCGCGCCCTGCTGGCCGAGGCCTGCGAGATCCGCCGGCCCGAGGTATCCGTCTCGCTGCTGTCCGAGGACGGTACGCGCAAATGGCTGATCCGGCTGGGTGACGGCAACGAGGTCGAGGCCGTGTTCATCCCCGAGGACGACCGCGGCACGCTGTGCGTCTCGTCCCAGGTCGGCTGCACGCTCACCTGCCGGTTCTGCCATACCGGCACCCAGAAGCTGGTGCGCAACCTGACCGCCGCCGAGATCGTCGGCCAGGTGCTGATCGCCCGCGACGCGCTGGGCGAATGGCCCAGCCCGGCGGACGGCCGCCTCCTGTCCAACATCGTGCTGATGGGCATGGGCGAGCCGCTCTACAATTTCGACAACGTCAAGCAGGCCATGAAGATCGTCATGGACCCGGAAGGCATCTCGCTGTCCAAGCGGCGCATCACCCTGTCGACCTCGGGCGTGGTGCCGATGATGCAGCGCTGCGGCGACGAGATCGGCGTCAACCTGGCGGTCTCGCTCCACGCGGTGCGCAACGAGACGCGCGACGCCATCATGCCGATCAACAACAAATACCCGCTCGAGGAACTGCTGGGCGCCTGCGCCACCTATCCCGGCGCCTCGAACGCGCGGCGCATCACCTTCGAATACGCCATGCTGAAGGGCGTCAACGACAGCCTGGACGACGCGAAGGAGCTGGTGCGGCTGCTGCGCAAATACGACATCCCGGCCAAGGTGAACCTGATCCCGTTCAATCCGTGGCCCGGCACCGCGTTCGAGTGCTCGGACTGGGACACCATCCACGCCTTCTCCGAATACGTGTTCAACGCCGGCATCTCGGCGCCCATCCGCATGCCGCGCGGGCGCGACATCATGGCGGCGTGCGGCCAGCTCAAATCCGCGTCCGAGAAGCTCCGCAAGGCGGACCTGATCCGACAAGACGGCCCCGCGGCCGCCTGAGGGAGTCCATCGCCGATGCGTTCACTCGACCTCCTGCTGGGCGGGCTGATCCGGGAAGGGACGCTGAAGGTGGTCGACACCAGGGGAAAGGCGCACGTCTATGGCGGCGGCGCGCCCGCCGTGACCCTGCGGCTGCACGATGCGTCCCTGCCCCGCCGCATGCTGCGCCGGCCGTCGCTGGCGGTCGGCGAGGCCTATATGGACGGCCGGCTGACCATCGAGGACGGCGACATCCTCGACTTCCTCAACCTGGTGGCGCGCAACGCCGGCACCACCGACTACGAATCCGGGCTGCGCAACCGCCTCCGCGAGCTGATGCGGCGAATCCACCAGGCCAATTCCGAGGCACGCTCGCGGCGCAACGTGGCGCATCACTATGAATTCCGCACCGAGTTCTACGACCTGTTCCTGGACGGGAACCGGCAATATTCCTGCGGCTATTTCCGCGGCCCCGACGACAGCCTGGACCAGGCCCAGCGCAACAAGCTGGAGCACATCACCCGCAAGCTGCTGATCCAGCCGGGCCAGCGGGTGCTGGACATCGGCTGCGGCTGGGGAACGCTGGCGCGGCACATCCACAGGGCGACCGGCGCCAGCGTGACCGGCATCACCCTGTCGCGGGAGCAGTGCGACGCGGCGAACGCCATGGCCGAGGCCGAGGGGATCGCCGGCGCGGTGCGGTTCCGGCTGGAGGATTACCGCAAGGTCGAGGGGCCGTTCGACCGCATCGTCTCGGTGGGCATGTTCGAGCATGTGGGCCTGCCCAATTACGGCACCTATTTCCGCCGCATCCGCGACCTGCTGACCCCGGACGGCCTTGCGATGGTGCACACCATCGGCCGCACCGACGGCCCCGGCGTCACCAACGACTGGACCGAGAAATACATCTTCCCCGGCGGCTATTCGCCGGCGCTCTCCGAGATCATGCCCGCGGTGGAACGCTCGGGCCTGTTCATCAGCGACGTAGAGGTCTGGCGCGGCCACTATGCGCGCACCGCCGAGCACTGGTACCGCCGCTTCCAGCAGAATCGCGACCGCATCCGCCAGATGTACGACGAACGCTTCTGCCGCATGTTCGAGTTCTTCCTGGCCGGCTGCGTCGGCAGCTTCGACTGGGCCGGCCTCGCCGTGTTCCAGATGCAGCTGGGCAAGCGGGTGGATTCGGTGCCGCCGACCCGGGACTACCTCTATCCGGGCTGAAGGCGCCGCCGCGAAAAGCGCGGTTGCCCGACCGCGCCTTTTCCCTATACTCCCGCCGCGATCGGATCCCCGGGAACACAGCATCATGAGCAAGAAAATCAACAAGGTCGTGCTCGCCTATTCGGGCGGGCTGGACACCTCGGTCATCCTGAAGTGGCTGCAGGACACCTACCAGTGCGAGGTGGTGACCTTCACTGCCGACCTGGGCCAGGGCGACGAGCTGGAGCCGGCGCGGCGCAAGGCCGAGCTGCTGGGCGTGAAGGAAATCTTCATCGAGGACCTGCGCGACGAGTTCGTGCGCGACTACGTGTTCCCCATGTTCCGCGCCAACGCCGCCTATGAGGGCGTCTACCTGCTCGGCACCTCGATCGCCCGGCCGCTGATCGCCAAGCGCCAGATCGAGATCGCCCGCGAAGTGGGCGCCGACGCCGTGTGCCACGGCGCCACCGGCAAGGGCAACGACCAGGTGCGTTTCGAGCTGGGCTATTACGCCTTGCAGCCCGACATCAAGGTGATTGCGCCGTGGCGCGAATGGGACCTCACCTCGCGCACCGCGCTGATCAAGTTCGCCGAGGAGCACCAGATCCCGGTTCCCAAGGACAAGCGCGGCGAGGCGCCGTTCTCGACCGACGCCAACCTGCTGCACATCTCGGCCGAGGGCAAGGCGCTCGAGGATCCGTGGTCCGAGCCCGAGGAATTCGTGTTCTCGCGCACCGTCGCGCCCGAGGACGCGCCCGACAAGCCGACCTATGTGGAGATCGATTTCGAGAAGGGCGACCCCATCGCCGTCGACGGCGTCAGGATGGGTCCGGCCGCGCTGCTGACGAAGCTCAACGAGCTGGGCGGCGCCAACGGCATCGGCCGCCTCGACCTGGTCGAGAACCGTTTCGTCGGCATGAAGAGCCGCGGCGTCTACGAGACGCCCGGCGGCACCGTGCTGCACGCGGCGCACCGGGGCATCGAGAGCATCACCCTCGACCGCGGCGCGGCGCATCTGAAGGACGAGCTGATGCCGCGCTATGCCGAGCTGATCTACAACGGCTTCTGGTTCAGCCCCGAGCGCCGGATGCTCCAGGCGCTGATCGACCAGAGCCAGGAGAAGGTCTCGGGCACCGTGCGGCTCAAGCTCTACAAGGGCAGCGCCACGGTGGTGGGCCGCAAGTCGCCCAACACGCTCTACTCGCTGCAGCACGTGACCTTCGAGGAAGACGCCGTCTACGACCAGCGCGACGCCGCCGGCTTCATCAAGCTGAACGCGCTCAGGCTGCGGCTGCTGGGCCAGCGGGACCAGGAGTAGGCTCTCACGGATTTCGCTTGATCGTCATCCCGGCGGAGGCCGGGACCCAGACTGTGCAACCCAGATCAAGCGGTTGAGGATGAGGCGCGAAATTCCCAGTCTGGATCCCGCTCTTCAGCGGGATGACGGCTGAAGAGGCGGTGACACCGGGGCTTTGCGGGCTCTGTGGATGATCTATGGCGTGACTGCCATCCCCTAAACCTTCGGCTCCTCCACGCCTGCCTGCCGGCAGGCGGCGATCACCGTGTTGTGCAGCAGGGTGGCGATGGTCATGGGGCCGACGCCGCCGGGCACGGGGGTGATGGCCGCCGCGCGCTCCTTCGCCTCGGCGAAGTGCACGTCGCCCACCACGCGGGTGCCGCCGCCGTCCTTGGGGATGCGGTTGATGCCCACGTCGATCACCACGGCGCCGTGCTTGATCCAGCCGCCGCGCACCATCTCGGGCCGGCCGACGGCGGCGACGACGATGTCGGCCCGGCGGCATTCGGCGGGCAGGTCGTCGGTGCGCGAATGGGCCATGGTGACGGTGGCGTTGGCCTTCAGCAGCATCTGGGCGATGGGCTTGCCCACCAGGTTCGAGCGGCCGATGACGATGGCGCGCTTGCCGGCCAGGTCCGGGCCCAGCCGGTCCTCGATCAGCATCATGCAGCCCGACGGCGTGCACGGGAACAGGCCGGGCAGGCCGCTCGCCAGCCGGCCGGCGTTGATGACGTGCAGGCCGTCCACGTCCTTGTCCGGGTCGATGGCCTGGGTGACCGGCTGCTCGACCAGCGGCCTGGGCAGCGGCAGCTGCACCAGGATGCCGTGGACGCGCGCGTCCTGGTTCAGCTCGCGCACCAGGCCCAGCAGTTCGTCCTGGGTGATGTTGGCGGGGCGGTTGAACTCGAACGAGTTCATGCCGGCCTCGATGGTCTGGGTGCGCTTGCCGCGCACATAGATCTCGCTGGCCGGATCGGCGCCCACCAGCACCACGGCCAGGCCGGGCGTCAGGCCGTGATCCGCCTTCAGCGCCGCCACCTGCCGCGCCACCTTCGCCCTGAGGCCGGCCGCGAACGCCTTGCCGTCGATGATCGCCGCTTCAGACACCCTGTTCTCCCGTCAGCTTCGCCAGCGCCCCGGCGATCTCGTCCGGATCGCCGCGCACCAGCACCTCCTTGTTCCGCGACGCGGCGCCGCCCACCACCTGCACCCGCGTGGGCGCCACGCCCAGCGCCTTGGCCAGGACCTTCTCCAGCGCCGCGTTCGCCTTGCCCTTTTCCGGCACGGCGGTGACCTTCACCGCCAGCACCCGGCCGCCCGCCGCGTCCTCGCGCAGTCCCTCGACCGAATCGCGCGAGGCCTTCGGCGTCAGCCGCACCGGCACGACCAGCCCGTCCGGCGCCGTGCGGCCGATCACGGTCACATCAGCCGCGGCAGGATGTCCTGCAGGAGCAAGGCCTGGATCACGTAGATGATGATGATCAGCACGATCGGCGAGAAGTCGATGCCGCCGAAATTGGGCAGGAACCGCCTGATCGGCCGCAGCATGGGGGTGAACAGCCCCTCCAGCGAGCGCATGACGCTGGAGACGAACTGGTTGTGGGGGTTGATCACGTTGAAGGTGATGAGCCAGCCCATGACCGCCCAGATGATGAGCATCCAGATCAGGACCTGGCCGACCAGATAGATGAGCGTCGCGAGCGCGTGCATGTGTTTCCTGCCTGTTGTGGCGCAGGTTTAATATGGGCCGCCCGGCCGGCGCAAGGGGGCAGAGTGCCCCCGGCGCCCGCGCCGGCGCGGAATGCGTGCTAGGCGCTTGACTTTGCGCCCCGGCCGTCACAAGGTGCGCGCCGTTTCGCCGGTCGGGGCCGTAGCTCAGTTGGGAGAGCGTCGCGTTCGCAATGCGAAGGTCAGGGGTTCGATCCCCCTCGGCTC
>CAZVVC010000004.1:0-29473 GCA_964630425.1 uncultured Bifidobacterium sp.
AGGACGTCGCCCTCTCACGGCGAAAACAGGGGTTCGAGTCCCCTAGGGAGCGCCAGCCTTCCGGGAAGGTCTGGCCGGGAACGCCTCCAGCCTCACGAAAGAGCCAGCCGGTGTCGACCACGAACTGGATATGGCTGCGGCACGCGAAGGCGGCGCAGGGCGCTGGTTTCTGCGGGCGGCTGGACCCGGACGTGCTGCCGTTCAGCGTCCGACTTTCCCAGGACATGCCGGCCTCGCGCGACGATGTCCTGCTGGTCAGCCCGCTCAGGCGCGCCCGGTCGACGGCCGATGCGCTCTTCGCGGCGCACGGGCTGCGCGCGCAGGTCCAGGGCGGGCTGGTCGAGCAGTCCTTCGGCGAATGGGAGGGGCGGGACCATGCCGTCGCCCAGGGCCTCATGCCCGAGGATCTCGAGGGCATCGCCGCCTTCCGGCCGCCCGGCGGCGAGAGCTTCGCCGACGTGGTGGCGCGGGTGCGGGAGGCCGTGCGCGCCATCGAGGCCGAGCATGCCGGCGGGAGGCTGTGGCTGGTCGCCCATGCGGGCGTCATCCGCGCGGCGCTGGCCGTGGCGCTGGACATCCCGGCGGCGCGGGCGCTGGGCTTCGCCGTCGATCATCTGTCGGCCACCGCCATGACCTCGTTCGGCGGCCAGGGCTGGCGGGTGGACTACGTCAACCGGCCAGCCTGCGCGCCGTAGACCGGGACACGGCATGCGCGGGCCATGACGGCATCCGGATTGACCGGCCGTGGCCGTCGGGCGTATGACTGGAGCGTTCGGGCGGACGGCGACGTCCACCGGGAACGCGGTGCGCGGGAGATTTCCGCAAATCCGCGGCTGCCCCCGCAACTGTAGGCGGCGAGCCGGAATGCCACTGATGCCACTGGCGCGAGCGCGCCGGGAAGGCGGCGTTCCCGGCCGTGACCCGCGAGCCAGGAGACCCGCCCGAACGGAATGAAACGCAGGCTCGGGCGGGGTGCACCGGGGCACGTTGTGTCCGCCGGGCCGTCCGCCAGGCGCAAGGCGCATGTGTCCGTCCTCTCCGGCCTCTTGCCAGGACAGGACGCATGAGCACGAAGATTCCCGCCACCGTCGTCACCGGCTTTCTCGGCGCCGGCAAGACCACGCTGATCCGCAACCTGCTGCAGAACGCCGGCGGCCGGCGCCTCGCGCTGATCGTCAACGAATTCGGCGACGTGGGCATCGACGGCGAACTGCTGAAGGGCTGCGGCGACGAGACCTGCCGCGAGGAGGACATCGTCGAGCTGGCGAACGGCTGCATCTGCTGCACCGTCGCCGACGACTTCCTGCCCACCATCCAGATGCTGCTGGAGCGCGAGGCGCCGCCCGACCACATCCTCATCGAGACATCGGGCCTCGCCCTGCCCAAGCCGCTGGTGCGCGCCTTCAACTGGCCGGAGATCCGCACCCGGGTGACCGTCGACGGCGTGGTGACGCTGGTCGACGCCTCGGCGGTGGCGGCCGGGCGCTTCGCCGACGACGAGGAGGCGCTGGCCGCCCAGCGCGCGGCCGATGCCTCGCTCGACCACGACAACCCGCTGGAGGAACTGTTCGAGGACCAGCTCGCCTGCGCCGATCTGGTCCTGCTCAACAAGACCGACCTGCTCGATGCTCAGGCGCTGGCGCGGACCCAGGCGACCGTGCGCGGCATGCTGCGCCCCTCGGTCAAGCTCCTGCCGGTCAGCCAGGGCCGGCTGGACGCGGCCGTGCTGCTGGGCATCGGCGCGGGCGCCGAGGACGACCTGGAGGCGCGGCCATCCCATCACGACACCGAGGACGAGCACGACCACGACGATTTCGCCTCCTTCGTGGTGGAGGGCGGCGCGGTGGCCGATCCCTCGGCGCTGATCGGCGCCATGCAGGCGGTCATCGAGGCGCACGACATCCTGCGCCTCAAGGGCTTCGTCGCCGTCGCCGGCCGCGACATGCGGCTGGTGATCCAGGCGGTCGGCCCGCGCATCCAGCACCATTACGACCGGCCCTGGGCGCCGGGCGAGGCGCGGGCGACGCGGCTGGTGGTGATCGGCCAGACCGGCCTCGGCCAGGACGCCGTCTCGGCGGCGCTGCGGGCGGCCATGAGCTGATGCACCTTCTCGCCGCACAGCCGGGGGCGATCGACGACGGCTCGGAGGCCGTCGATCTCGGCCAGACGCCGGGCGACATCGTCCTGCTGTCGGCGGCGGACACCGAGCTTGCCTGCTTCGCCCGCGCCGCCGGCGAACTGGGCGACGGCTTCCCGCCCGTGCGGCTCGCCAACCTGCTGCGATTGCGGCACAATTTCTCGGTCGATCTCTATGTGGACAGCGTGATCGCCGGGGCGCGGCTGGTCTGCGTGCATCTGCTGGGCGGCCGGTCCTACTGGCCCTACGGGCTGGAGCAGATCGCCGAATCGTGCCGGCGCTCGGGCGCGCTGCTCGCGGTGATCCCCGGCGACGACAAGCCCGAGCCCGAATTCGAGGCGCTCTCGACGGTCGGGGGCGAGGCCTATGCCCGGCTCTGGCTCTATCTGCGGCATGGCGGCGTGCGCAACGCCGGCGCGTTCCTGCGCTACGGCGCCGAGCTGATCGGGCGGCCCGCCGGCCCGTGGCGCGAGCCCGTGCCCCTGCCCAATGCCGGCCTCTACTGGCCGGGCGAGGCCCGGCCCGACCGCCGGCGCATCGCCGCCCTGGGCGGCGGCGGGCCGGCCGCGCCGGTGATCTTCTACCGGGCGCTGGTGCAGGCGGGAAACACCGAGGCCGTCGACGCGCTGATCGCCGCGCTGCGGGCACGCGGGATGGCGCCGCTGCCGATGTTCGTGCAGAGCCTGCGCGACCCGGAATCGGCCGCCACCCTTTCGGCGCTGCTCGCCCTGCATCCGCCCGAGGTCGTGCTGAACTGCACGGCCTTCGCCGTGTCCGCGCCCGGAGTGGCGCGGGCGGGCTCGCCGCTCGACGGCACCGATTGCCCGGTGCTCCAGGTGGTGCTGGCCGGCAGTCCGGAGGCCGCGTGGGCGGCGGGAAAGCAGGGCCTGTCGGCGCGCGACATGTCCATGAACGTGGCGCTGCCCGAGGTCGACGGGCGGCTCGTCACCCGCGCGGTCGCGTTCAAGGCCGAGGCGCGGTTCGACGCGGCGACCCAGTGCCCGGTCGTCACCCACCGGCCGCTTGCGGGGCGGATTGGTTTCGTCGCCGACCTCGCCGCCAGCTGGGTGCGGCTGCGGCGGACCGGCCGGGCCGGGCGGCGCATCGGCCTCGTCATGGCCAACTATCCCAACCGGGACGGGCGGCTGGGCAACGGGGTCGGCCTCGATACGCCGGAAAGCGCGGTCCGCATCCTGCGCCGCCTCCATGCGGAAGGCTATGTCGTCGGCCCGGCGCCGGCGGACGGCACGGCGCTCATGGCCCGCTTCACCGCCGGCCCGACCAACGCGCTGCCGGACCGGGCGGCGAAGGCGGGCGGCGTGTTCTTCCCGCTGGAGGACTATGACCGCGTCCTCGAGGCGCTGCCCGCCGCGGCGCGCGCCGACATCATGGCGCGCTGGGGCGCGCCCGGCGACGATCCGTTCGTGGCGGAACGGGAGGGCCGGCGCGGTTTCGTGCTGTCGGTCCTGCGGTTCGGCAACGTCGCCGTCGGCATCCAGCCGGCGCGGGGATACAACATCGACCCGGCCGCCACCTATCACGATCCGGACCTGGTGCCGCCGCACAACTACCTGGCCTTCCACGCCTGGATGCGCGGCGTGCACGGCGCCCACGCCCTGGTCCATCTGGGCAAGCACGGCAACCTGGAATGGCTGCCGGGCAAGGCCGTCGCGCTGTCGGACGCCTGCTGGCCCGAGATCGCGCTGGGGCCGGTGCCCAACCTCTATCCGTTCATCGTCAACGATCCGGGCGAGGGCACCCAGGCCAAGCGCCGGGCCGCGGCGGTCATCGTCGATCACCTCACCCCGCCGCTGACGCGGGCCGAAACCTATGGCGCGCTCAAGGACCTGGAGGCGCTGGTCGACGAATATTACGAGGCGGCGGGCGTCGACCCGCGCCGCCTGACGGTGCTGCGCAAGGACATCCTCGACCTCGCCTCGCGCCTGGGCCTCGACAGGGATTCGGGTTTCGGCGGGAACGAGGACGAGGCCCTCGCCACGCTCGACAATTATCTGTGCGAGCTGAAGGAGCTGCAGATCCGCGACGGGCTGCATGTGTTCGGCGCCTCGCCCGAGGGGCGCCAGCGGACCGACCTGGCCGTCGCGCTGCTGCGCACGCCGCGCGGCGCGGGCGAGGGGGCGGCCATGTCGCTCACCCGCGCCCTGGCGCGGGATGCGGGCCTTGCCGGGTTCGATCCGCTCGATGGCGACATGGGCGCGCCGTGGACCGGGCCGCGCCCGGACATCCTCGCGCGCCGGTCAGACGATCCCTGGCGAAGCCGCGGCGACACCGTCGAGCGGCTGGAGCTGCTGGCCGCAGCCCTGGTGGCGGGCGAGATGCCCATCCCGCCCGGCTGGGATGCCACCACCGCCGTCCTCGGCTGGCTCCATGCCGAGCTGGGGCCGACCCTCGATGCCTGCGGCGAGGCCGAGATGGACGGGCTGCTGCGCGGCCTCGCGGGCCGGTTCGTGCCGCCGGGGCCGTCGGGCGCGCCGACGCGCGGGCGGCCGGACGTGCTGCCCACGGGCCGCAACTTCTATTCGGTCGACACGCGCGCGGTGCCGACCCAGGCGGCCTGGGCGCTGGGCTGGAAGTCGGCCCAGATGCTGGTCGAGGATTTCCGCCAGCGCGAGGGCGCCTGGCCGCGCGCCCTGGCGATCTCGGCCTGGGGCACGTCGAACATGCGCACGGGCGGCGACGACATCGCCCAGGCGCTGGCGCTGATGGGCGTGCGGCCCACCTGGGACGACGCGACGCGCAAGCTGACCGGCTTCGAGATCATGCCCCATACGGTGCTGGGCCGGCCGCGGGTCGACGTGACGTTCCGGGTCTCCGGGTTCTTCCGCGACGCCTTCGCCGCCCAGATCGACCTGCTCGATTCCGCCGCGCGCGCGGTGATGCGGCTGGACGAGCCGGAAGACGCGAACCCGCTCGCCGCCCGCTTCCGCCGCGAGCGCCGGATGCTGGTCGATGGCGGCGCCGATGCGGCCGAGGCCGAGCGGCGCGCCGGCTACCGGGTCTTCGGCTCCAAGCCGGGCGCCTATGGCGCGGGCCTCCAGGCGCTGATCGACGAGCGCCTCTGGACCACGAAGGACGACCTGGCCGAGGCCTATCTGGCCTGGGGCGGCTGGGCCTATGGTTCGGGCGGCGAGGGCGTCGCCGAGCGCGCCGGCCTGGAGACGCGGCTCGCGGCCGCCGACGCGGTGGTCCAGAACCAGGACAACCGCGAGCACGACCTGCTGGATTCCGACGACTACTACCAGTTCGAGGGCGGCATCGCCGCGGCCGTCGCCAGGCGGCGCGGCGAGGAGCCGGTGATCTATCACAACGACCATTCCCGGCCCGAGACGCCGCGCGTGCGCACCCTGGCCGACGAGCTGGGCCGCATCGTCCGCGCCCGCGCCGCCAATCCCAAATGGATCGCCGGCGTCATGCGCCACGGCTACAAGGGCGGCTTCGAGATGGCCGCGACCCTCGATTACCTGTTCGCCTTCGCCGCCACCACCTCGGCCGTCGAGAACCACCATTTCGACCAGCTGTTCGACGCCTACATGGCCGATCCGGCGGTGGCCGGCTTCCTGCGCGAGGCGAACCCCGCCGCGCTGCGCGAGATGGCGGACCGCTTCACCGAGGCCCTGGAGCGCCGGCTGTGGCAGCCGCGCCGGAACGACATCCGATACCTGCTCGACCAACTGACCGGAGGAGATCATGACCGATCTGGATGACACCGCCGCCAACGCGCGGCACAACGCGAAGATGCAGAAGTTCAAGGCCGCCCACGACAAGCTGGTCGCCGGCAAGACCATCGAGAAGGGCCTGCTGATGGTCCATACCGGCACCGGCAAGGGCAAGACCACGGCCGCGCTGGGCATGGTCTGCCGCGCCATCGGCCACGGCTTCAAGGTGGGCGTGGTGCAGTTCGTCAAGGGCGCGTGGGACACCGGCGAGATGGCGGTGCTGAACGCCTTTCCCGATCAGGTCACCGTCAAGGTGCTGGGCGAGGGCTTCACCTGGGACACCCAGGACCGCGCCAGGGACATCGCCTCGGCCCGCCGCGCCTGGGAGGAGGCCAAGGCCATGATCCTCGATCCGTCCATCAGGATGGTGCTGTGCGACGAGCTCAACATCGTGCTGCGCTACGACTACCTGCCGCTGGACGAGGTGGTCGCCTTCCTGCGGGACAAGTCCCTGGACAAGCACGTCATCGTCACCGGCCGCAACGCACGCGACGAGCTGATCGAGGCCGCCGACCTGGTCACCGAGATGACGCTGGTCAAGCATCCGTTCCGCGCCGGCGTGAAGGCGCAGGCGGGCATCGAGTTCTAGAGCGGTCGGGTGAGACCGAACTGCTCCAGGTTTTTCGACGCCGCGTTCGGACGGCAAGGCGATTCCGGCTTGCCTGAAGGCGCTTCAGGGGTGCGCCTGCCGGTACAGCTCGGCCACCGCCTCGGGGAACGACGGGCCGCCGCAGACGGTGAGCGCGCCGGGCAGATGAAGCTGGCGGCCCGCGCCGTAGCGGGCCGCCAGCACCGGATGCAGCAGCAGGTCGGTGCCCAGGTCCGTGCCTGGCGCGGGCCGGTCGCTGTAGAGCAGGTAGTCCGGCCGCGCCGCGACGATCTCCTCCAGCGAGACGCGCGACACGGCTTTCTTGCCGAGCCGGCCGGCGAGGTTCTCCAGCCCGGCCCGCGTCATGATCTCGTCGAGCAGCGTCCCGGTGCCGGTGATGAAGCCGCGCCGCTGGTAGTGGGCGGCGACGGGGCGCGTCTCGCCGGCGGGCGGAATGGCGGCGAGCGCGGCGCGCATCCGGGCGATCAGGGCCTCGCCCCGGTCCGGATGGCCGATCGCGGCGGCGATCTGGCGGGTCTGTTCGACGATGTCCTCGAAGGTCCTGGCCGGGCGCAGCTCCACGGTCGGATATCCACGGGGCTTCAGGATCGCCTGGGTCTCCTGCTTGCGCAGGCGGTTGACGATGACCAGGTCGGGCCTGAGGGTGATGACCGCTTCGGCCGCGTTGGCCGCCACCGGATAGGCCCTGGCCCGTTCGGCGTAATAGGACATGGACGGATCGCGGGCATATTCGGACAGCGACGCGACCTGTTCCGGATCGGCGAGGGCGATCAGATACTGGTCGGCGCAGAGGTTCAGCGACACGATCCGCCGCGGGCCGGCATGGGTCGTCGTGCACAGCAGCAGGAAGCTCGCGGCGATGGCCGCCAGAAGGCGCAGGCTCATGGCCGATCCTGATAGCGCGCGCAGGTCCCGCGGTTCAAGCCGGTTGACCATGCCGGTGCTGGCGATCCTGTGCGCGGCGGCGGCCGTCGCCTCGCTCACCGTCGGTCCGGCCCCGGTCGGCGCCGGCGACGCGCTCGCGGCGCTGCTGGGCAAGGGCGACGAGGTGATCCGCTCGGTCGTGCTCCAGATACGCCTGCCGCGCCTGATCCTGTCGCTGGCCGTGGGCGCGGTGCTGGCGCTCAGCGGCGCGGCGCTGCAAGGCTATCTGCGCAATCCGCTGGCCGATCCGTCCGTGCTCGGCACCTCGGGCATGGCCGCGCTCGGCGCGGTGATCGCGCTCTATTTCGGCCTGGCGGCGGCGGTGCCCGCCGCGCTGCCGGCCATGGCCGTCGCCGGCGCGCTGCTGGGCTTCGTCGCCGTGCTCGCCCTGTCGCGTCGGGCCGAGAGCCCGCTCAACCTGATCCTGGCGGGCATCGCCGTCGGCACCCTGTCGGGCGCGGCCATCTCGCTCGCGCTCAACCTGTCGTCCAATCCGTTCGCGGGCATGGAGATCACCTTCTGGCTGCTCGGCTCGCTCGAGGACCGCGGCATGACCCACGTGCTCATGGCGCTGCCGGTGATGCTGGCCGGCGCGGTCCTGCTGCTGTGGAACGGCCGCGCGCTCGATGCGCTCACCCTGGGCGAGGAAGCGGCGCAGGGCCTAGGCTTCGATCTGGGGCATCTGCGGATCCGTATCCTGGCGGGGGTGGCGCTCGCCGTGGGCGGCGCGGTCGCGGTCTCTGGCGCCATCGGCTTCGTCGGGCTGGTGGTGCCGCATATCGTGCGCATGACCGGCGTCGCCGCGCCGTCGCGGGTCCTGCTGCCGTCGGCGCTGGCGGGCGCGGTGCTGCTGACGACGGCCGACGTGCTGGTGCGCGTGGTGCCCGCCTCGGCGGAGCTGCGGCTCGGCGTCGTGACGGCACTGCTCGGCGTGCCGTTCTTCCTGCACCTGCTCGCGGGCACGAAGCGCCTGGGTTGACCGGGCGTTTGTGCCCTGAGCGAGCCGTTTTGCGCGAGCAGGCCCTGCAAAAATGCACATTGTCCACACATGCAAAGATTTATACCCTTTATCCCGGTGGTCCTCCGAAAGGAGGTCAAAAGGGAACTCAGAACGAACGCCGCTCGCCGGCAATCGAAGCTGGGGCTGTACCCGCAACTGTGATCGGGGAGCTTTCCTCACGAAATGCCACTGGGACGTCCGTCCTGGGAAGGTGTGAGGAAGCGAGGATCCGAGAGCCAGGAGACCTGCCACCTGCGTCGCTCGTCTTTCGGTCGGGAAGAACCGGAAGAGCGGTCCTCCGTAGAGGCGACACCTTGTGTAACTGCGGGTGGGCCGTGCGGACGCCAGGCTGTGAAAGGCCGTTTCGTACACCTTCCATGAACCATCGCCGGCTCGGTTCCTCCTGCGACCGATAACGGGGCGTCGCCCCTGATGGAGGAAACATGACTGCGCGTTCCACAGGGGCGCGGGCGGCACGGTATTCGTGCGCCCTGATCGCCCTGATCGTACCGGGGACTGGTTTTGCACAGACGATCGATCCGGCGGCCGTCGAGGAGGTGGTGGTGAGCGCGAGCCGCGCCAACCTGAAGCCGCGCGAGATCGGCAGCGCCTTCAGCGTCATCACCGCCGATGATTTGCAGACGGGCCAGATCAGCGTCCTGCGCGACTCGCTCCAGGACCTGCCCGGCATCCAGATCAGCAACAATCGCCCCGGCGGCTTCTCGAACCTGTCCATCCGGGGCTCGGACAACGACCAGGTGCTCGTGCTGGTCGACGGCATCGAGCTGGGCGACCCCAGCAGCACCAGCACCCAGTTCCAGATGGACCACCTGACGTCGCTCGACGTGGCGCGCATTGAGGTGCTGCGCGGCAACCAGAGCTCGCTCTACGGCAGCGACGCCATCGGCGGCGTGGTCAACATCATCACCAAGCGCGCCACCGAGGATGGTCTTATCCTGAACGGCGAACTGGAGGGCGGCTCGTTCGGCACCATCAGCGGCGGCATGTCGCTCTACGGCAAGACCGGCCCGGTCGATGTGCGCCTGACCGCGTCGGGCCATCACAATGACGGACCCTCGCTGGCGGCGCCGACCGCCGGCCCTTCGGTGGAGCCCGACGCCTACAGCCGCTACGGCTTCAGCGGGCGGATCGGCGTGCAGGTGACCGAGGACCTGGAGATCGCCGCCACCGGCTTCCTCAGCCGCACCGAGTCCGATCTGGACGGCACCGGCACGGACGTCTCGAGCAACCGCAAGGTGGACAAGGACGAGAACGCCGCCGCCATCCAGGTCAGCCACAGCGCCTTCGAGGGCAAGTGGCGCAACAGCCTGCTGGCCGGCATCTACGAAGCGCGCCGCCTCTATTACGGCGATTTCACCCGTCCCGAGGGCGACCAGTATCTGGGCACGAAGAAGAACCTCACCTTCACCAGCGCCGTCGATCCGGCCGACTGGGTCAGCGTCGTGGTGGGCGGTAACCTGGAAGAGGAAAGCACCGATCAGATCACGTCCTTCTCGGGCGATTTCCTGGCCAAGATCGACACCAGATCGGTGTTCGGCGAGGTGGCGCTCAAGCCCGTCGAGAACCTCACCATCACCGGCGCCTTCCGCTACGACGACAACAGCCAGTTCGGCGGTTTCGACACCTATCGCGGCACCATCGCCTATGTGATGCCGGCGGCGCTCGCGGGCGGCGACCTGAAGCTGCGCGCCAGCTACGGCACCGGCGCCAAGGCGCCCGGCCTCTATCAGCTCTACGACCCGACCTACGGCAATCCGAACCTGACCGTCGAGGAGAGCCGCGGCTGGGACGTGGGCTTCGACCTGAACTGGGCCGATCCCGCCATCAACCTGACCGTCACCTATTTCCAGAACCACGTCGAGGACGAGATCGAGTTCATCCTCAACGGCTATCAGATGGGCGGCGAGGCCAAGTACCGCGGCATCGAGGTCGGGGCCACGGCGCGGATCACCGACTGGCTGAGCGTCAGCCAGAGCTACACCTATCTCAGCTCGCGCGCCCTGCCGGCGGACCGCTGGAAAGGCCGTCCCCGGCATTCGGGCACCACGTCGGTGACCGTCTATCCCTGGGAGGACCTGTCGATCACCGCCCGCGCCCGGTTCAAGAGCGAGAACCTGTCCAGCGGTCCGGCGCGGCCGGTGGACGGCTTCGTCACCGTCGACCTGCTGGTGAACTACCGGATCAACGAGACGCTCGAGCTGTACGGGCGGATCGTGAACCTGTTCGACGAGGACTACATGCTCAACTGGGGCAACAGCACCTACGGCCTGAGTGGCTTCGTCGGCGTCCGCGCGACGCTCAACGTGCTGTAGCCCGAAGCAGAAAGGACACTCCCATGAGCACGCCGATCCCCCTGGTCTCCATCCTCGACGGCACCTCGACCGAGCATGTCTGGCCGTTGCCCCTCGACGAGGCCTTCCTGGAAAGGCTGCTCAGGGACCTGTTCGAGAACCACTACGACAAGCTGATCTTCGGTCCGCTGATCCCCGGCGCCGCCTATGAGATGAAGGCGCCGGGTGCACCGGAGCGGGTGAGCTGCCAGGGCGGCTACCTGACCGTGCACTGGGGCGAGAAAGGCCATTTCCACCTGTGCATCGGGACCAATCGCGGCCCGGCCGGCAATCCCAACCCGCCCGAGCTGATCGCCCATCGCCGCCCCAGCCGGGCCGAGTTCTTCCGCCGGCTCGACAAGCACGGTCATCCGGTTTCCTGGGGCTACCGCATGTTCAACGGGAAGGGCGAGCCGCAGATCACCATCTTCTTCGCCAACCCGTTCCTGACCGACTTCGACCAGATCGCCGATGCGCCCGACTGGTCGCGCCTGGTGACCTGGGACACGGTCATGGCCGAATATGCCGGCCACCAGCCCGATGGACTCGACCGGCTGGGCAAGGGTTTCCGCGGTGCCTGACCTGCGCGCCGCAGCCCTGGCGTTCTGCCTTCTCGGCGCGGGTGCCGCCGCCGCGGACGCGCTGTCGCGCGCGGCGTCCACCAGCACCTGCGGCGACCAGTTCCTGCTGGCGCTGGCCGACCGGGAGCAGATCGTCTCGGTCAGCATGGAAGCCGACGGGCCGCTGTCCCGCCTCGCCGACCGGGCGAAGGGGCTGCCCAAGAACCGCAAGTCGGCCGAGGAGCTGCTGGGCGCGGGCGCCGACGTGGTGCTGATGGACGCCTATGGCGAGCCCAAGCTGATGGAGATGCTGGCGCGCGTGGGCGTTCGCGTCGTCACCATGCCGCTCAGCGACAGCTTCGCCGACATCGAGGCGACCGCGCTGGCGGTGGCCGCCGCCATCGGCCAGCCGGCGCGCGGCGAACGGATGGTGGCGGACATGCGCCGGCGCATCGCGGCGTTGGCGGCGTCGCGGCCGGCCGGTCCCCGGCCGCGCTTCGCCTATTACCGTCCCGACGGCGGCAGCGCCGGCGCCGGGACCTTCGTGAACACGGCCATGAACGCGGCCGGTTTCGACAATCTCCAGGCATCGCGCGGGCAGCACGGCTGGGGGTCGCTGCCGGTCGAGGTGCTGGTGCAGGACCCGCCGGACGGGCTGATCGTCAGCTTCATCGACACGTCGCAAGCCTCGATCAAGGGCACCTTCATCACCCAGCCCTATCTGAAGCGGCTGATGGCGGAAAAGCCGGTGATCGGCGTGCCGGGCAAGCTCTGGCCCTGCGCCGGGCCCATGGTGGTCGACGCCGCCGAACTGCTCGCGGCCGAGCGGGCCCGGCTTGGGGCGTCCCCATGAGCGGCGCGCCCCTGCTGAAGAGCACCCTGCCGCTGAACGTGGCGCTGGCGCTCGTCGCCTGCGTCATGGCGCTGGTCTCGATCCGCTTCGGCTACATCCCGCTGGCCTCGGGCGACGTGCTCGGCGGCCTCGTGGGCAGCGCCGACGAGAAGACCGTCACCATCGTCCGCGAGCTTCGCCTGCCGCGCAGCCTGCTGGCGCTGCTGATCGGCGCGGCGACCGGGCTTGCCGGCGCGGTACTGCAAAGCCTGCTGCGCAACCCGCTGGCCGAGCCGAGCGTGCTGGGCATCACCGGCGGCGCCAGCCTGGGCGCCGTGATCGCGCTCTATTTCGGCTTGTCCGCCGTGTTCCCCTACGCGCTGCCGCTGTCGGCGCTGGCGGGCGCGGGGATCGCGACCCTCATTCTCTATGTGGTGGCGGCGCGCGATCCCAGCACGCTGACCCTGATCCTCGTCGGCATGGCCATCGGCGGCATCTCGCTGTCGCTGATCTCGCTGGCCATGAACCTGTCGCCCAATCCCTGGGCGGTCAGCGAGATCATCTTCTGGCTGCTGGGCTCGGTGCGCGACCGGAGCTTCGCCGATGTGCGGCTCGCCGCGCCCTTCATCCTCGCCGGCATGGCCCTGATGATGACGCTGGGGCGGCCGCTCGACGCGCTCAGCCTGGGCGAGGAGGCGGCCGAGAGCCTGGGCGTCGACATGGTGCGGGTGCGCGTCGTGGCGATCATCGGCACCAGCCTCGCCGTCGGCGCCTCGGTCGCCGTGGCAGGCACCATCGGCTTCGTCGGCCTCGTCGTGCCGCACCTGCTGCGGCCGCTGGTCGGGCAGATGCCCAGCCGCCTGCTGCTGCCCAGCGCGCTGGGCGGCGCGGCGCTCCTCGCGGCGGCGGACGTGGTGGTCCGGCTGATCACGGTGGGGCCAGAGCTGCATCTGGGCATCGTCACCTCGCTGATCGGCGCGCCCTTCTTCCTCTATCTCATCCTCAAGACCCGGAAGATCGTGAAATGACCCGTTTGTCGGCAGAAGGCGTCACCGTCGCGATCAACGGCAGGCAGATCCTGCACGGGATCGACTTCGACATCGAAGGCGGCGGCCTCGTGGGCCTGATCGGCCCCAACGGCGCGGGCAAGTCGACCCTGATCCGCGCGGTGGCGCATCTCCAGCGTCCCATGGGCGGGCGCGTCGCCATCGACGGACACGACATCGCGGCCATGCCCCGCAAGGACCTGGCCAGGCGCATCGCCTATCTGCCGCAGGGTCACGTGGTCCACTGGCCGCTCGACGTGCGCCACCTCGTGGCGCTGGGCCGGCTGCCGCACCTGTCGCCCATGTCGAAGATATCCCCGCAGGACGAAGACGCGATCCTGCGCGCCCTGGAGCGCGCCGACGTGGTGCGCTTCGCCGACCGGACGGTCACCACCCTGTCGGGCGGCGAAAGGGCTCGGGTGATGCTGGCGCGCGCCCTGGCGGTCGAGACGCCGATCCTGCTGGTCGACGAGCCCGTCGCCTCGCTCGATCCGTTCCACCAGTTGCAGGTCATGGAACTGCTGCGCGGCATCGCCGAGGAAGGGCGGCTGGTGATCGCGGTGCTGCACGACCTGCCGCTCGCCGCGCGGTTCTGCTCGCGGCTTCTGCTGATGGAGAACGGGCGGCTGGTGATCGACGGCGCGCCGCGCGACGTCCTGGCCCAGACCCATCTGCGCGACGCCTATGCCATCGAGGGCGTCTACGGGGCCGAACAGGGCGAGCACTATGTGCTGCCTTGGCGTCGGGTGCCCGGCGGCGATGCGAGGCCGGTCTGATGCTGAAGCCGGTGGATGGACGTCCCGCCATCGTCGTGTGCTCCACCTGCCGTTTCACGGCGGACGAGCGCGACGGCCCCGACGGCAGGCGCGGCGGCGCCGTGTTCGCCGAGGCCGTGCGCCGTGCGGCGGCCGAGGACGGGTTCGAGGTGCAGGAGATGGCGTGCCTGTTCGCCTGCTCGCAGCGATGCGTCGTCCATTTGCGCGCCGAGGGCAAGATCGGCTACGTGCTCGGCAGGTTCGAGCCGACCGGCGAGGCGGCCCGCGCCGTGGTCGACTATTTCCGATTCTACCTGGAATCCGCGGAGGGGATCGTCCCGTACAAGGACTGGCCGGAAGGTGTGAAGGGCCATTTCCTTGTACGGGTGCCGCCCGGCGGTTTCGTGACGGATTGAGTATGACGGACGCCGGCAGCCGGTCGCATGGGGGCGCGGGCCTGGACTATCTCGCCCGCCGCCATCCCCATGCGCCGCGCCCGTGGATCGATCTGTCGACCGGCATCAATCCCTTCCCCTATCCGTGCGACGGGCTCGCCCCGGCCGACTGGACGGCCCTGCCGTCTCCCGCCGCCGAGGCCGCCTGCCGCGCGGCGCTGGCCGCCTGTCTGGGGGCGGTGCCCGACCACGTCCTGCTGCTTCCCGGATCGCAGGCGGCCATCTCGCTGCTTCCGTCGCGACTCCCGCGCGGCACCGTCCATGTGGCCGAGCCGACCTACAACGAACATGCCGCGTCATGGCGGCTGGCGGGCCATGCGGTCTCCCCGATCACCGCCACGGAGGCCGAGGCCAGCACGGCGGACGTCCTGGTGCTCACCAACCCCAACAACCCGGACGGCGCCGTGGTGGCCAGGGAGAGGGTGCTGGCCATTGCGCGCGAGCGGACCGCCGCCGGGCGCTGGCTGGTCGTCGACGAGGCGTTCGCCGATCTGGTGCCGGCGCTTTCGGTGGCCGATGCGTGCGAGGGGCTCAATCTGGTCGTGCTGCGCTCGTTCGGGAAGTTCTTCGGCCTCGCGGGCCTTCGGCTGGGCGCGGCGGTCGCGCCGCCCGGCCTGCGCGACGGTCTGGCCTCGGCCATCGGCCCGTGGGCGGTTTCGGGGCCGGCCCTGGCCATCGGGGCGCGGGCTTACGCGGATATCGGCTGGCAGCGGCGGACGCGCGCCGTCCTCGCGGCCGAGATGGCGCGGCTGCGGGCCGAACTGGCGCCGGCGATGACGATCCTCGGCGGCACCGACCTTTTCGTCATGGGCGCGTGCGACGGCGCGGCGTCCCTGTTCGAGCACCTGGCGCGGGGCGGCGTCCATGTCCGGCGGTTCCGGCGGAATCCGCGCTGGCTCCGCTTCGGCCTTCCGCCGGACGTGGACGCCGCCGCGCGGCTGCGGGCGCTGCTCGCCTCGTGGACGGGGCCATGAGCGCCCGCGCGCTGATGTTCCAGGGCACCGGCTCGGACGTGGGCAAGTCCATCGTCGTCGCCGGGGTGTGCCGGGCGCTGCGCCGGCGCGGGCTGCGCGCCGTGCCGTTCAAGCCGCAGAACATGTCGAACAACGCCGCCGTCACCGCCGACGGCGGCGAGATCGGCCGGGCGCAGGCGCTCCAGGCCCGCGCCGCCGGCCTGCCGCCCAGCGTGCACATGAACCCGGTGCTGCTGAAGCCCGAGGGCGACACCGGCTCGCGGGTGGTCATCCGCGGGCAGGTGGACGGCACCCTCTCGTCGCGCGACTGGCGCACTCGGCGCGCGCGGTTCCTGCCGCCGATCCTGGACAGTTTCGCGCGGCTGGCGGCCGGGGCCGACATCGTCGTGATCGAGGGCGCGGGCAGCCCGGCCGAGACCAATTTGCGGCGCGGCGACGTGGCCAATATGGGCTTCGCGCAGGCCGCCGGCGTTCCCGTGGTGCTGATCGGCGACATCGACCGGGGCGGCGTCATCGCCAGCCTGGTCGGCACCTGGTCGGTGCTGGACGATGGGGACCGCGCGTATATCCGCGCCTTCCTGGTCAACAAGTTCAGGGGCGATCCGTCGCTTTTCGCGGACGGCATGGCGTCGGTGGCCCGGCGGACCGGCTGGGCGCCGCTCGGCATCCTGCCCTGGCTGCCCGCGGTCGGCCGGCTTCCGGCCGAGGACGCGGTGCCGCTGGAGCGCGGCGCGGCGGCCGGGGACGGCGGCGTGACCATCGCCGTGCCCATGCTGTCGCGCATCGCCAATTTCGACGATCTCGATCCGCTGCGCGCCGAGCCGGGCGTGCGGGTGGTGTTCGTGAAGCCGGGTACGCCGCTGCCGCTCGACGCGGATGCGGTGATCCTGCCCGGCACCAAGTCGACGCTGGCGGACCTGGCCATGCTGCGCGCGCAGGGATGGGACACGGACATCGCCGCGCTCGCCCGCGCCGGCCGCCGCGTGCTGGGCATCTGCGGCGGTTTCCAGCTCCTGGGCCGGACCATCGCCGACGCGGCCGGCGTGGACGGTCCGCCCGGCGAGGCGGCGGCGCTGGGCCTGCTCGACGTGGCCACCGAGATGGCCGGCGACAAGGCGGTGCGCCTCGCCGCCGGCGAAGCGCCGGACTACGGCGCGCCGGTGCACGGCTATGAAATCCATATGGGCAGGACGGGCGGCCCGGACTGCGCCCGGCCCATGCTGCTGCTCGGCGGCAGGCCCGATGGCGCCCGGTCGGCCGACGGGCGGATCGAGGGCACCTATCTGCACGGCCTGTTCGCCGCCGACCGGTTCCGCGCCGCCTGGCTCGACGGTTTGAAGCCGGGCACGGCCGCGCTGACGGATTTCGAGGGCGCGGTCGACGCGGCGCTCGACGAACTGGCGGACGGGCTCGAAGCCCATCTGGACATGGACGCCCTGCTGGACCTCGCGGAGCCGCCCGGATGGTCGCCGCCGCGCTGAGCGTCATGGCGGTGGCGCTGCTGCTGGACGCCGTGCTGGGCGATCCGCGCTGGCTCTATCGCCGCATCCCGCATCCGGTCACGCTGATGGGGCGGGCCATCGGCGCGGCGGACCGGCGCCTCAACCGTCCCAGGCTGGGCTTCGGGCGGCGGCGGGCGGCGGGCGCCATCGCCGTCGCCACCCTCGCCGTCCTGACGGCCGGCATCGGCGCGGGCCTCCACGCCGTGCTGGATGGCCTCCGCTGGGGCTGGATCGCCGAGGGCGCGCTGGCCAGCACCCTGCTGGCGCAGGCCAGCCTTCACCAGCATGTCGCCGCCGTCGAACGGGCGCTGTCGGACGGCGGGCTGGACGCCGGACGGGAGGCGGTTGGCATGATCGTCGGGCGCGACACGTCGGCCCTGGACGAGCCGGCGGTACGCCGCGCGGCCATCGAGAGCCTGGCCGAGAACCTGTCCGACGGGGTGGTCGCGCCCCTGTTTTGGGGCTGTCTGTTCGGCCTGCCCGGCATCGCCGTCTACAAGCTGGTGAACACCGCCGATTCCATGATCGGGCACCGGACGCCCCGGCATGAGGCGTTCGGTTGGGCCGCCGCCCGGCTGGACGACGCGCTGAACCTGATACCCGCCCGGCTGACCGGCCTGCTGATCGGCGTCTGCGCCCTGTCGGCGCGCGCGTTGCGCGTGATGTTCCGTGACGCCCGCGCCCATCGCTCGCCCAACGCCGGCTGGCCCGAGGCGGCCATGGCCGGGGCGCTCGGCGTCCGCCTTTCCGGCCCGCGCCGCTATGGCGACGCCCTGTCGCCCGAGCCGTGGCTGGGCGGCGAGGGCCGCGATCCGGGCGGCCCCGACATGGGGCGCGCCCTGTCGATCACCGTGCGCGTCTTCGTCCTGCTGCTGGCGGTCGTCGGCGGGCTGGCCGTCAGCCTTTCAGCCTGAGCGGCAGGCCGGCGGCGACGAACTCGACCGCGTCGACACGGGCCGCGACGGCCTGGTTCAGCCGCCCCTGCGCGTCGCGGAAGGCGCGGCCCAGCGGCGTCTCGGGCACGAGGCCCATCCCCACCTCGTTCGACACGAGGATCAGCCGGCCGGGGAACGCGGCGGCGGCGGCGCACAGCGCCCCGGTCTCGGCCGCGACGTCGCGGCCATGCTCCATCAGATTGGAGAGCCACAGGGTCAGGCAGTCCACCAGCAATCCGGTCCCGGCGTCGGCCTGCCGCGCGATGGCGGCGGCCAGCTCGACGGGCTCCTCCACCGTGCGCCAGCGCGGGCCACGCTCGGCGCGGTGGCGGGCGATGCGGTCGCGCATCTCGTCGTCGCGGCCTTCCGCCGTGGCCAGATAGACCGGGCGCGGCATCTCCTCGGCCAGCGCCAGCGCCCGGCGCGTCTTGCCGGAACGGGCGCCGCCCAGGATCAGGAACGAGCGCGCGGTCACGGCACGCCCCACAGCACGGCGGCGGTCAGCAGGGCCGCCGTCTCTCCGGCCTGGGCGGCCGCGCCCAGCGCGTCGCCGGTGTATCCGCCCAGATGCCGGCGGGAGAGCGCCAGGATGACGGCGCCGCCACCCATCGCCGCCGCCCAGAGGGCGAGGCCGGGCGCGCCGAGCGCGAGCAGCGCGGCGGCGACGCTCACCAAACCGCCCGCGGCCAGCGCGAGCGCCGGCGGCGTCGCGGCGGCCGAGGCGAGGCCGTCGGTGCGCGCGGGCCGCAGCGCCCCCAGCAGCAACAGCGCCGCGCCGCGCCCGCCCGCCGCCGACGCGGTCCAGACGCACAGGACCATGACCGGATCGGCGATGGCGGCCAGCGCCGAGGCGCGCAGGCCCAGGGACAGGACCAGCGCCGCGGCGCCATAGGAGCCGATGCGGCTGTCCCGCATGATCTCCAGCTTGCGCTCGCGGGTGCGCCCGCCGCCCACGCCGTCGCAGAAATCCGCCAGGCCGTCCTCGTGGAAGCAGCCGGTGGCCAGCACCGTGGCGGCAAGGCCCAGCAGCGCGCCTGCGAAGGGCGGCAGGCCGGCCCAGCCCGCGAGCAGGCAGACGCCGCCGCCGATGGCGCCGACCAGCGCGCCGACCGCCGGATAGGCCCAGACCGCGCGGCCCACCAGGTCCTCGGCATGGGCGCGGACCGGCCAGGCGGGCAGCCGGGTCAGCAGCATCAGCGCCGCCGCCACCTCGTCGGCGCGGTCCCTAATCCACATGGGAGGTTTCCGTGGACACGCCGGCCTCGGCGAAGGTGGCCATGCCGTTGTGCGCCGCCACCGCCGCCTTGAGGATCGGCACGGCGAGCAGCGCCCCGGTGCCCTCGCCCAGGCGCATCCCCATCTGCAACAGCGGCGACAGGCCGAAGGCCGACAGCAGCTTCCGGTGTCCCGGCTCGGCGGACAGGTGCCCGGCCAGGCAATGGTCGAGGATGGCGGGCGCATCGGCGGCCAGCGGCGCGATCGCCGCGCAGGCGACGAAGCCGTCCAGCAGCACGGGGATGCGGTTCAGCCGCGCGGCGACGACGGCCCCGGCGATGGCGCACAGCTCCCGCCCGCCCAGGCTGGCGAGGGTGTGGAGCGCGTCCCCGGCCGGGTGGCGTGCCAGCGCCTGGTCGATGACCCAGGCCTTGCGCGCGACGCCCTCGCCGTCGAGTCCCGTGCCCGGCCCGGCCCAGTCGGCGCCCGTGCCGCCCAGGCAGGCGGCGCAGAGCGCCGATGCCGCGGTGGTGTTGCCGATGCCCATCTCGCCCACCACCAGGATGTCGGCCGCCCTGTCGACCGCCGCCGCCCCGGCGTTGAGCGCGGCCAGCGCCTCGTCCTCGGTCATGGCCGGGGACACGGAAATGTCGGCGGTCGGGCGGTCGAGGTCGAGCGGCGCCACGTGGAGCGATGCGCCGGCCACCGCCGCGAGCGCGTTCACCGCCGCGCCGCCGCGCCGGAAATTGGCGACCATCTGCCCGGTCACGTCGGCCGGATAGGGCGACACGCCTCTGGCGGTGACGCCGTGATTGCCGGCGAACACGATGGCCTGCACAGGACCGGCGCGCGGCGTGCCGTGCCAGCCGGCGAGGAACACCGCCAGTTCCTCCAGCCGGCCCAGCGCGCCGGCCGGCTTGGTCAGCCGGTCCTGCCGCTCGGCGGCGGCCCGCCGGGCGGCAGGACCGGCGGCGGGAAGGCGGCGCAGGGCCTCGCCCAGCGCCGCCGCCGTCCGGAACAGCGGCGCCGTCACGCGTGCGGCGCCGGCTTGCGGTGGGGCGCGATGCCCGCCCGTTCGGTCAGGAACTGCAAGCCGAGCAGCAGCACGAAGCAGCCCGCGTTGATGGCCAGTATCCTGCCCGTCAGGTTGGGGTCGATCACGTGGCCGCTTTCCGACAGGAACAGGCGGGTGACGGCCATGACCGCTTCCCAGGCGATGAACGCCGAGGCGAAGGTGAAGGCGATCCGCAGGGCGGGGGCCTTCGCCCGCGTGAGATGGGCGGCCTCCAGCGCGGCCCAGGCCGCGATCAGCGCGCCGATGCCCATGGCGATCCCCCAGAGGATCGTGCTGGTCTTGAAGCTGTAGCCCAGGATGCCGAAGCCGACGGCCTGATTGGCGATGAACACGCCGGCGGCGAGGAGGAAGGCGTCGCGCCGCTCCATGTTGAGGCCGCCCAGCGCCACCAGCGCCGCGAACGGGGCGACGCAGGAGAAGGGCAGGCTGAGGACCACGCTGGCGGCGGTCAGCAGGCCGAGCCAGGCCCACCGCCTGGCATCTTCGTTCGAATGCGGATTGGTATCGTTCATTGGATCACTCCGGTTGCGGCGGAGCGGCGGCGAGGATGCTCGACTGGAACGGACGGCGCGGGCCGGCGGCCAGAACGCAACCCACCGGGACACCCCGCCCGTAGACGTTCAACGGATATCGGCAGGTCTCCTGGCTCGCGGGTCGCCGCCATCCCGTCCGCCTTCCCGGCGCGGAGGCCAGTGGCACGGATCGACAGGATGGCTCGCCGCTTACAGTTGCGGGGGCAGCCCCGGCCTTGCCCCGCGATCCGGGGCGCACCGGGTTCCCTCTTAGCTCCAGCCTTCCGGCATGGAGAACCGAACCCGCCCCTATGTTGCAGGCGCGGGCGCGCGGGTCAAATGCTTCCTGTGCCGGTGCGCGCCGCCCGATCGGCGGAAAATGCGGAAACATCGGATATTCAACGGGTTGGCCCTCATGCGGCCATTATTTTCCGGCTTTTCATCTGCCGTTCAGGCACCGGAATGCAACATTGCCGTGTGTTGGACGTTTGTTGAGCGATTTGGCGCCGCCGGGAAGTGGCGCGCCGGACTGAGAAAAGGAGTGAAACGTCATGAAAAAGGCCATTCTGACCGCTGCCCTGGCGTTGGTTGTCGCGGCTCCGGCCGTCGTTTCGACCCCGGCGGCCGCGGGCGATCGGTACTATCGTGATCATCACAGGCACGACCGGTATTACGGTGACCGTCATCATCACCGCCACGACGATTACTATCGCCACTGCAAGCGCGACAAGGGCACCGGCGGCGCGATCGCCGGCGCGATCGGCGGTGGCTTGGTCGGCAACGCGGTCGCGGGCCGCGGCGACAAGACGCTGGGCACCATCGTCGGCGCCGGCGCGGGCGCGCTGGTCGGCCGCGAACTGGACCGCGGCGACATCAAGTGCCGGTGACCGGCCGCGCCTGACCGTTCGGGCGCTCACGCTTTTGAAGGCCCGCCGCCCCGCGCGGCGGGCCTTCCTGCGTTCGGGGGCCTTCCCGTGCCGGGTCGGGCGGCGCCGTTGATCCGGGTCAATGGTCGCGGCGTCCGCGCCTGCCATCTTCCGGACCTTTGCCGCAGGAGGAACCGCCATGTCGCCGCTCAACGAACTCGTGGACCGCCACGTCGACGCCATGCTCGACGAGGCCCAGGCGCTGGGCGTGTCGTCCGACGTGCTGGTGCGGGCGCTGCTGGCGCGGGTGATCCGGCTCTATGCGACGACGCGGAGCTGGGACGACATCGCCGCCGAACTCCAGTTCACCGCCGAGAACCTGGACCCGGACACCGAGTTCGCCTTCATCCGCCCCTGAGTGCGGAATCCTCGCGTGCGGAATCCTGGGGCGTTTCGAGGGCAGGCGACTCATAAATTCGCCACGTTGACGCATAATTCTTCGGCATGGCCTTGAAGCAGGTTGTCCGCTGGATGCGTTCCATGGCCCGGCCCATGCCGGGTGCGACCAGTATCGAAATCGATGAGATCAGGGTGCCGCCGCGGCTCATACCGGGGGCGGAGACGGGCGTTTGCGCCATCGTCGGCGCGTTCTCCCACGGCCCTTCCGGCAAGGCGGTCAGCGTCTCCAGCGCCCTGGAGTTCGAACGGGATTTCGGCGGCCCGCAGGGCCTGGGCGAAGCGCCCCAGGCGGTTGCCCAGTTCTTCCTGAATGGCGGCTCGAAGGCGCTGCTGGTGCGGACCGCGAGCAATTCGCTGGCCTCGCTCGAGGAGGGCCTGAACGTGCTGGCGGCCTCGCGCGCGGACGGGTTCGACCTGCTCTGCATCCCCGATGCGGTGCATGTGGCCGACCGGACGGTGCCGCTCTACACCCGGGCGCTGGCGGTCTGCGCCATGCACCGGGCCATGCTGCTGGTCGATCCGCCGCCGGGGCTGGGCGACGACATGGACATGGTCCAGTGGTTGCGTCAGGCCGAGACGCTGCGCGCGCCCGACGCGGCGCTCTACTATCCCAGGCTGCGGCTCGAGAACGGCGCGGACGCGGGGCCGAGCGGGAGCGTCGCCGGCATCCTCTCGCGCTTCGACCGGGAACGCGGCGTGTGGAAGGCGCCGGCCGGCCCCGGCGCGACGGTCGCCGGCGCGGGGCTCGACGTTCTCGTCACCGCCCGCCGCCAGGAAGACCTCAATCCGCAGGGCATCAACGTCATCCGGTCGATGGGGTCGGCCGGCCCGCTCGTCTGGGGCTCGCGGACGCTCAGCGGACAGGCGGAATGGAAGTTCGTCTCGGTGCGGCGCCTGGGCCTCTATCTCGAACGCTCGCTCCGCCAGGGCCTGGACTGGACCGTGCGCGAGCCCAATGACGAGCCGCTGTGGGAGGCGGTGCGCGCCAGCGCCGACGGCTTCCTGCGCGAGCTGTGGCGCTCGGGGGCGCTGATGGGCGCGCAGCCGCGCGACGCCTGGTTCGTCCAGTGCGGCAGGCACACCACCGCCGACGCGGAGGTCCAGCAGGGGCTGGTGAACCTGATGGTCGGCTTCGCGCCGATCCGGCCGGGCGACTTCCTCACCTTCCGTCTCGCCCTCCAGGCGACGCCGCGGCCCGCCGAACACTGATTGGGGTTTTCTCCACGCCGTCATCGGTCTAGCGTGCCGCCATCCGAACGCGGGAGACGACATTGAAGAATCTGTTCGATCTGAAGGGCAAGGTGGCGCTGGTCACCGGCGGCAATGGCGGCATCGGCATCGGCATGGCCGAGGGGCTGGCGATGCACGGCGCCAGCGTGGTGATCTGGGGCACCAACGAGGAGAAGAACGCCCGGGCGGTCGAGCGGCTGCGCCAGCAGGGCGGCGAGGTGCGCTCGGCCGTGATCGACGTCTCGGACGAAAGCGCCGTGAAGGCCGGGGTCGGCGACATCCTGAAGGAGTTCGGCCGGCTCGACCAGGCGATCGCCAATGCCGGCATCTCGATCCGCCGCAAGGACCTGTTCGACATCTCGCTGGAGGACTTCCAGCGCATGGAGGGCGTCAACCTGCACGGCGTGCTGTTCACCCTGCGCGAGGCCGCGCGGCACATGATCGAGCGCGCCAGGGCCGGCGACGCGGGCGGGTCGCTCGTCGGCATCGCGTCCACGGCGGCGGTGCACGGCGCCGCGCGCAACGAGCATTACGCCGCGACCAAGGGCGCGGTCGTCACCATGTGCCGCGCCATGGCCGTCGAGCTGGCGCGCCACAAGATCACGGTCAACAGCATCTGCCCCGGCTGGGTGCGCTCGGAAATGACGGCGGGCGCGCAGGCCTGGGACAAGTTCAACGAGAACGTCATCAGCCGCGTCCCCACGGGCGGCTGGGCCGACGGCGAGGATTTCGCGGCCATCGCGGTCTACCTGGCCTCGCCCGCCTCGCGGTTCCACACCGGCGACTCCCTGCTGATCGACGGCGGCTACACCATCTTCTGAGGCCGCGATGACCGCCATCGACTGGGACGCCCTTGCGCGCAAGGGCAGCTACCGGGTGCTGACGCCGATCCTGGTGCGCATCCGCGACCTGGACATGCAGGCGCATGTGAACAACAGCGTCATCGCCGCCTATCTGGAGGAAGGCCGCTACCGTCTGCTGAACTTCGGCCTGCGCAAGGCCGTTCCCGAGGGCGCCGTCGGCGGATTCGTGGTCGCCGAGCAGACGATCCGCTATCTGCGCGAGATCACCGAGACGGGCGAGCTGACCGTCGGCACGCGGGTCGACCGGGTCGGCAACAGCTCGTTCGTCATGGGGCAGGGCATCTTCCAGGGCGACCAGTGCATGGTCACCGCCTGGCTCACCATGGTCCATATCAACCGCGAGAGCCGCAGAAGCGAGCATCTCTCGGCGCTGTTTCGATCCGAGCTGGAAGCATATCTGCCAAGGCCGTAGAAACCGTCCGGCTTCACCGAGATTGTGGCGAAGCAGGGGCGGGCGCGTATATGATCCTGGCCCGGTGAATCACTTTCTGGAGATCAGATGAGGTCGCTTTTCGGCGTTGCCGTGATCGTGCTCGCCCTCGTTCCGGGGGTGCGTGCGGCCGTGGCGGACCAGCCTCCCTCGCCAGAGATCACCCGGTTCGCCGACCTGATCCTCTATCGCCTCGATCTGGGAGAGCACGTGGCCGCCTGGAAGTGGCGCCACGAGCGCCCCATCGAGGATCTCGCGCAGGAAGCGCGCGTGCTCGATACCTCGGCGGCCCAGGCCGAGGCCGCCGGGCTCGATTTCCCGACCATCAGGCCGTTCCTCGCGGCCCAGATGGAAGCCTCGAAGGCGGTGCAGCGCCGGTGGTTCGCCGAATGGCGCAAGAACGGCCTGCCGGCGACCCAGCCGGACCTCGACCTGGTCACGGTGCTGCGGCCGTCCATCGTCCGCGCGGGCGACGCCATCCTGACCCAGCTCGTGGTGGTGCGGCCGATGCTCGACGCGCCCGACCAGCGCGATCATCTCATGTCCATCCTGGGCACCGCGGCCAGGCAGCGCGGCCTGCCGCCCGAGACGCTGACGGAAATCGCCCGCCAGGCGGGAGCGGTCGCCCGGACCGCGCAGAACGCCTCGCTGCTCGACCGCATCAGGACGCGCAAGCAGCTCCGCATCGGCACGACCGGCGACTATGCCCCGTTCACCGTCAAGACCGGCGATGCGTGGTCGGGCATCGACGTCGATCTGGTGCGCAACCTGGCCGACAGCATGGGCGTGGAGCCGGTGTTCGTGCAGACCACCTGGTCCACGCTGATGCAGGACCTCAAGGCCGGCCGCTTCGACATCGCCGTCGGCGGCATCAGCCGGACCCAGGAACGCGGCCGCGAGGCCTTCCAGTCCCGCAGCTATCTGTCGGACGGCAAGACGCCCATCGTCCGCTGCGGCGACGAGGAAAAATACGACACGCTGGAGGAGATCAACCGCAAGGGCGTCCGCGTGATCGTCAATCCCGGCGGCACCAACGAGCGCTTCGCCCAGGCCAAGCTGGTCGACGCGGACGTCCAGGTGTTCCCGGACAACACCAGGATCTTCGACGAGATCGCCGCCGGCCGCGCCGACGTGATGGTCACCGACCGGATCGAGGTGCAGTGGCAGGCCGCGCGCAGCCCGACGCTCTGCGCGGCGATGAAGGGCACGCTGAACGTGACCGAGAAGGCCTATGTCATGCCCCAGGACGACGCGCTGCTGCGCTACGTGGATGCGTGGCTCGGCCGGGTCGAGGCCGACGGCACGCTGAAGGCCGCCTTCGACAAATATCTCAAGAAGCCCATGTCGGCGCCGGCCGAGGCCGAGCCCCGCAGGAAGACGGCGCCGCAATAGCCGCTCAGGGCGCGGCCGGATCGATGGCCGGATAGGTGTCGGCCACCCGGTTGTTGTCCTGCGCCAGCAGCAGCACGTCGCTCCCCACCAGGGCGAAGCTGTAGCCTTCGGGCGCGACGACCGCGTCGGCCAGCGCCTTGGGAAGCGGCCTCGCCTCGGTGCCGGACGGCAGCGGCTTGCCCACGCCGTAGGGCGGCGGCGTGGACTGGTCGCGGCGGGGAATGCAGCCCGCGGCCGGCGCGGGCGCGTCCCGGGCGCAGCCCTTTCCCTTGTAATAGGCGCGGATGGCCTCCTTCATGGCGGGCGTGAAGCCCACGGTGGCGGTCCCTTCGACGGTTTTCGACCGGGTGACGGGCGCGGGTTTGGCCGGGTCCGCCTCGGGCTCGCCGGGCGCCGCCAGGGTGGGCAGCGACAAGCTCAGCGCGATCGCCGTCGACAGCAGAAGAATCGAGCGTTTAGCCATGCCTTCCTCCGACATCATGGCCCCCAAGGTCACATACGGAAGATATGTGGTGCTGGTTCCCGGTTTCCCAATCCACCGCCTTTTCCCCTTTTCGTCCGCGGCGTTGTGTTAAGCTCGATGCGGGAAGCACGGGGAGAGGCGAATGAGCGTTCTGGACCAGTATCGGCTGGACGGGCAGGTCGCCGTCGTCACCGGCGGCGGCCGCGGCCTGGGCGAAGGCATCGCCCATGCCCTGTCGGATGCCGGCGCGGCGGTGGTGCTGGCCGCGCGGCGCGCCGCCGAGGTCGAGAAGGTGGCCGCCGATATCGCGGCCAAGGGCGGCAGGGCGCTCGCCGTGCCGACGGACGTCACCAATTCGCAGGCGCTGGAGGCGCTCGCGCAGGCGGCGGTGGACACGTTCGGCAGCCTCGGCATCTGGGTGAACAACGCGGGCGGCTCGACGGCGATGGGGCCGCTGACCGACCTGTCGCCGCAGGACTGGCAGGACTGCGTCGACCTCAACATCACCGCCGTCTGGGCGGCGACCCTGGCCGCCGTCAAGTGTATGGACAGCGGCGCCATCGTCAACATCTCGTCCCTGGTGGCGCGCGGCCCGATCCCGGGCAGCGGCCATTACGGCGCGGCCAAGGCCGCCGTCAACAGCCTCACCGAGACCTTCGCCCGCGAGCTGGCGCCCAAGATCCGGGTCAACGCGATCATGCCCGGCTACATCCCGACCGAGGTGATGATGACCGCGCTGGGCGTCGACGAGGCGGGTCTGCCCGCGCTGGCCCGGCAACTCGCGATCCCCATGGGCAAGTTCGGCCGCCCGCGGGACATCGGCGCGGCGGTGGTCTATCTGTGCTCGCCCGCCGCCCAGTGGGTGACGGGGCAGATGCTCCCGGTGACGGGAGGCCATTGATGGGTATCCTCGAGGCATACCGGCTGGACGGGAAGGTCGCGGTCGTCACCGGCGGCGGCCGGGGCATCGGCGAGGGCATCGCCCACGCGCTGTCCGAGGCCGGTGCCGCGGTGGTGCTGGCCGCGCGGCGCAGGGAGGACGTGGAGAAGGTGGCGGCGGACATCGCCGCGAAGGGCGGCCGCGCCGTCGCCGTGCCGACGGACGTCACCGATGCGCGGTCGCTGGAGGCGCTGGCCGAGGCCGCGGTCGACACCTTCGGCAGCCTGGGCATCTGGGTGAACAACGCCGGCGGCTCGACCTATATGGGGCCGCTGACCGGCGCCGCGCCCGACGCCTGGCGGCACTGCATGGACGTCAACCTCACCGCCGTCTGGGCGGGGACGGTCGCCGCCGTGAAGCGCATGGAGGACGGCGGCTCGGTGGTCAACATCTCGTCGCGCGCCGCGCGCGGGCCGGTGCCCGGCAGTGGCCATTACGGCGCGGCCAAGGCGGCGGTGAACAGCCTGACCGAGACCTTCGCCCGGGAACTGGCGCCGCGCATCCGCGTCAACGCCATCGAGCCGGCCTGGATTCCCACCGAGGTGGTGATGAATGCCCTCGGCATCGACGAGTCGGGCCTGCCGGACCTGCTCGAGCAGGCGAGGATACCGGCGGGCCGGTTCGGCACGCCCTTGGATATCGGCGCCGCCGTCGTCTATCTCAGCGCGCCCGCGGCCGGCTGGGTGACGGGACAGATCTGGCCGGTGACCGGAGGCCTCTAGGGCCGTTCGGTGCTGAACTTCGAAACGGGAAACAGGAGCGAGCCATGCAGAAGAAGATGATCGTACCCGACCGGCTGAAAAGCCTGCACGACAACTGGCATTATTCGCCGGGTCTCCTGGTGGGTGACACGCTCTACATCTCGGGCGCCGTCGGCGTCATGCCCGAAGGCCAGATTCCGCGGAACCACGAAGCCCAGTTCGAGCTGTGCTTCGAGAACATGAAGGCGATCCTCGACGCGGTGGGCGCCACTTTCGACAACCTCATCGAGATGAAGAGCTATCATATCGAGCTCCAGCACAGCATCGCGCTGTTCGCCGAGGTGAAGGACCGCTACGTCAACGACCCCTATCCCACCTGGACGGCGATCGGCGTCCGCGAACTGGCGCACCGCGACCTGATCGTCGAGATCGACGGCGTGGCGAAACTCTAGCGCAAAAGCCGTTCAGGCCGGCAGCGCGGGGGCGCATTGCCGGCCCTTGCCCTATCGCCGCCACCATGCCGGCCGGGGCACCCTGGGCAGGAGGGCCAGCAGACGCCGTTCCGCGGGCAGCCACAGCACCGAGCGCGCCCAGATCAGCCCGGGATCGAGGCGGCGGATCGAGCCTTCCATCGGCTCCAGCTCGATGGCGACGCGGGTGATCCGGCCGCGCCGGGTCTGCGCGACGATCAGCTCGATCGCGCCCAGCCGCAGCCGCCGACCGGCCCTGGGCCGCATGAGCATGTGGGTCTCCATGAACGTGCCCAGCGGCACGTCGCGCTGGTTCCGGGGAATCCTCGCTTCGTAGATGTCGGTGACCGCGCCGGTGGGCGTGTCGGCGGCGAAGGTGAATTCGCCCAGCAGCTCCACCGCCGTGTCGCCCGCGCCGCCCTTGGTGCCGAACACCCGGTCCAGCAGCGCGAGGTGCTCGGGCGGGCTCAGCAGCAGGACGTCGTCGCCCGGCGCCAGCCGCTCCAGGTCGCCGGCGGCGCGGATCGCGCCGTCGCGCACGACCGAGACGACCGTGACCTCCTCGGGCAGCGGCAGCCGCGTCATGGACCGCCGCATGGCGAGGCTTCCGGGCTGGACCGAATAGGCCATCATCCCCTTGCCGATGTCGTGCGGCAGGTCGATGTCGACCCGCGGCGGCGCCGCCGGGCGCGGCGGCAGCACCACGTTCAGCCACCGTCCGGACAGGCCGATGGTCCAGCCCTGCACGATCAGCGAGGTGATCACCACCATGTAGACCACCGTGAACCAGGTGTGCGAGCCGGGGATGCCGGCCAGCACCGGGATGGTGCCCAGATAGATGGGCACCGCGCCGCGCAGGCCGACCCACGAGATGAAGGCCATCTCGCGCCGGCTGTAGCCGAACGGCCAGAGGCACAGGAAGCCGGCCAGGGGCCGCGCCACGAAGATCAGCACGGCGGCGATGCCGATGGCGGCGGCCAGCATGGGCAGCATCCGGGACGGCGCGATCAGCAGGCCCAGGATCAGGAACATGGCGATC
>CAZVVC010000004.1:29483-33757 GCA_964630425.1 uncultured Bifidobacterium sp.
CACATGGCTTCGGCATCAGGGGGCAGCTCGGTCGCCATGCCGTCGGTGAAGCGCTCGATGACCTGGGTGGCCTTGTGGCGCCGGCGCCCGAACACATAGCCCGCCAGATAGACGGCGAGGAAGCCGCTGGCGCCGAGGGTCTGGGCCGTGGCGAAGACGAACAGCCCGCCCGCCACCGCGAGCACGGGATAGAGGCCCGCGGACAGGTTCAGCCGGTTGACCAGGGCCAGCAGCACCGTGCCGCCCAGCACGCCGAACACGATGCCGCCCAGCAGCTGGACGATGGCGTGGCCCGCCAGCATCATCGCCGTCGCCTCGACCGGCGTGCTGGCCTTGGCCTGCAGGATGGTCAGGAAGGTCAGCGTGAGGAACACGGCCATGGGATCGTTGAGGCCGGCCTCCACTTCCAGGGTGGCGCGCAGGCGGCCGCGCAGGCGGATGCCGCGCACGTTCAGCAGGAAGAACACGGCGGCGGCGTCGGTCGAGGCCACGATGGAGCCGACCATCAGCCCCTCGGCCCAGCCGACGCCCATGAACCATTTCGCCGCCAGGCCGGCGATGAGGGCGGTGATCACCACCCCGGCGCTGGAAAGGGTGGCGGCCGGCGTCAGCACCTCGCGGAAATCCTTGCGCTCGGTGCGCAATCCGCCGTCGAACAGGATGATGGCCAGGGCCAGCGAGCCGACCGTGTAGGCGGCATAATAGTTGTGGAACTCGATCCCGCCCGGCCCGTCCGCGCCGGCCAGCATCCCCAGGATCAGGAACACCAGCAGCAGGGGAGCGCCGAAGCGCGTCGACACCAGTCCGACCAGGATGCTGAGCACGATCAGGCCGGATGAGAGCAGTATGACGTGGTCGATCCACTCCATCGGTCGACGTCCTTCAGCTTGCCGCGAATGGTAGCATCGACGAGCCGGGCCGCGCGCAAATATTACGGAGCGGGAAGAACGCCGTGCCGCGGGATGGGACTCATGGTGTCGTGTCCGACCGCCCGTGCCGCAATCCCCCGGCCGTCATCCCCGGCGGAATGACGGCCGGAGGAACGGCGCGAACCCTATCCCACTTCCATCGGCGCGTCGGGATCGGCGGACCATTCGGACATGGAGCCGTCATAGACCGCCACGTTGCGGTGGCCCAGCCGGGCGAGCGCGAAGGCGGTCAGCGTGGCGGCGATGCCGCCGCCGCAATAGGTGATCACCCGGTGGTCGGGATCGGCGCCCACGCCGCCCAGCCGCTCGCGCAGCACGCCGTCGTCCAGCAGGCGCAGGTCCTCGCCCAGCAGGTCCATGGCGGGCAGGTTGACGCTGCCGGCGATGCGGCCGGGGCGCGGCCCCAGCGCCACCTTGCCCGCATGCATCTCGCGCGACAGGCTGTTCAGCACGCAGGTCTCGCCCTCCGCGACGGCGGCGGCGACCTCGTCCTTGCCCACGAACAGGCCCGGCCGCGGCGTCGCGGTGAACCGGGCGGGCGGATAGGCGGGCGGCTCGGTGGAGATCTCGCGGCCCTCGGCCTTCCACCGGCTCCAGCCGCCGTTCAGCACCGCGGCGTCGTCGAAGCCGAAGGCGCGCAGCATCCACCAGACCCGCGTCGCCCACATGGGCGGGCCGGCGCAATAGATGACGACGCGGCTGCCGTCGCCCATCCCGGCGCGGCCGACCGCGTGGGCGAACTGCCCGGCGGACGGCATCATGAAGCGCAGCGCCTGCCCGGTGTCCGACAGGTCCGAGACCAGGTCGAGGAATCCCGAACGCGGGATGTGGCCGCCCTCCCAATGGGCGCGGCCGCTTTCGATGGTCACCGTGCCGTCGCCTTTGGGCGTCAGGAACACGGTGCAGTCGTAGACGCGCAGGTCCGGATCGTCCAGGTGGTCGGCCAGCCAGCCGGTTTCGACGAGGCCGCCGGGTGCGAAGCTCATGCTCGTTCTCCTGTTTCCTGCGGCCAGCATAGCGAAGATGGGCGGTAGAATCCCACCCTCGGCGCTTGGAGCCGCCGAATTCGGTGTGCTATGAACCGCGCGACCTTACCGACCAGCAGAACGGGGGATCTCGTGAGCAAGCAGAACGAAATCGTCGGCGTCCTCGGCGCGGGCGCCATGGGCCGCGGCATCGTCCAGATCGCGCTTCAGGCAGGCTGCCCGGTGCGGCTGTTCGACATGAACCGCGCGGCCATGGAAGAGGCCGCCGGCTTCATCGGCAAGATGCTGGACCGCGCCGCCGAGAAGGGCCAGATGGACCAGGCCGCCGCCGATGCCGCCAAGGCCAATCTGAAGCTGGCCGACGGGCTCGACGGCTTCGCCGACTGCACCGTGGTGGTCGAGGCGATCCTCGAGAACCTGGACGTGAAGAAGCAGGTGTTCCAGGACCTGGAAGCGGTGGTGTCGGACGACTGCATCCTGACGACGAACACCTCCTCGCTCAGCGTCACCGCCATCGCCGCCGCCTGCAAGAAGCCGGGCCGCGTCGCCGGCTTCCATTTCTTCAATCCCGTGCCGCTGATGAAGGTGGTCGAGGTGGTGAAGGCGCTGATGACCGAGGACGCGGTGGTCGAGCGCCTCAACGGCCTGGCCCGCGCCATGGGCCACCGCCCGGTCGGCGCCAAGGACACGCCCGGCTTCCTCGTCAACCACGCCGGCCGCGCCTATTACACCGAAGGCTTCCGCATCCTGTCGGAAGGCGTCGCCGACTATCCGGTGATCGACGACGTGCTGCGCGACGCCTGCGGTTTCCGCATGGGCTGCTTCGAGCTGCTGGACCTCACCGGCCTCGACGTGTCGTTCCCGGTGATGGTCAGCATCTGGCAGCAGTTCTTCAACGAGCCGCGTTATGTGCCGAACCCGCTGGCGCCGCAGCGTGTCGCCGCCGGCCTCTACGGCCGCAAGACCGGCCGCGGCTTCTACGAATATTCGGACGGCAAGCGCAGCACCTTCCCGCGCGCCGCCGCGCCGACCGCGCTGCCGAAGGCGGTCTGGGTCGCCAGGGCCACCGCCGAGGTGCAGGAGCTCCTCACCGCGCTGGCCAAGGCCAACGGCGTCGCCGTCGCGTCCGAGCCGGGCGAGGGCGTGGTGAACGTGATCTCGCCCATCGGCAAGGACGCCACCACCACGGCGCTGGAGCTGGGCATCGACCCGGCGAGCACGGTCGCCATCGACCCGCTGTTCGGCCTCGCGACCCACCGCACGCTGATGACCACGCCGGTCACCCGGCCGGACATCCGCGACGGCGCCCATGCGCTGCTGGCGAAGGCGGCCGAGGCGGTGACGGTGATCCACGACAGCCCCGGCTTCATCGCCCAGCGCGTCATCGCCTGCATCGTCAACGTCGGCTGCGAGATCGCCCAGCAGCGCATCGCCACGCCCGACGACATCAACGCCGCCGTGCGCCTCGGCCTCGGCTATCCCAAGGGCCCGCTGGAATTCGGCGACGCGCTGGGGGCGAAGACCGTGCTGGCCATCCTCGACGCCATGTACGCGTTCTACGGCGACCCGCGCTACCGCGCCAGCGCCTGGCTGAAGCGCCGCGCCCTGCTGGGCGTGCCGCTGACCACGCCGGAAGGCTGAGCATACTGGAGCCGCGCTTGGCGACGCGGCTTCGCCGCTCCTCAGCACTCTCGGTGGTATGACGGCAACCTCCTGACCGAGAGGTCTGAGGAGGGCCGTCAGGCCCGTCGCGAAGACCGGATCCAGTCAGGCTAGCGGGGCCGCAGCAAATTCAGCGTTTCCGGGGCCAGGGCGATGCGGGCCGGGCCGGGGCCGTGATAGTCGCCGTCGATCTCGATCAGGGCGCCCGGTGCGTCGGGGACCAGGATTTCGCGCGCCTCGATGAAGCGCACGTCCTTTTCCCGGTCCAGCCGGTCGCGGCCGATGGCCGCAAGGTAGCGGAACATGTCGCCGCGCCCCGTGCCGGGCATCAGGCACACGGTCAGCGACGGGGCATCCAGCCGGGCCGTGGGCGCGACCACGTAGCGGCCCGCATAGCGCCGCCCGTTGGCGACGATCATCCAGGCGGCCTCGTGGGGCGTGCCGTCGATCACCGCCTCGAACGGCGCCGGCGGCCGATCCAGCCATTCCATCAGTCCGGCCAGGCCGTAGGCCGCCTTGCCCCAGCGGTACTTGATCCGTGGGTCGACCCGCGCGGTGACCCGCGCGTCGTAGCCGACGCCCGCCATCATCAGGAAGCGGCGGCCGTCGATGTCGCCGGTGTGGATCGGCCGCGCGGCGCCCTCGATCAGCGTCCGTGCCACCGGCCCCGACCAGGCGCCGATGCCCAGTTCGCTGG
>CAZVVC010000005.1:0-23862 GCA_964630425.1 uncultured Bifidobacterium sp.
GTCGGCGCTGGACGGCATCGGCCCCGACGATCTCCATATCGCGGGCCTGATCGACCGGGCATCGCGGCCCGAGGTGACCGAGGTGATCCTGGCCATGAACGCCACCGTCGACGGCCAGACCACCGCCCACTACATCACCGACCGCCTGAAGGACGCCGCCGTCACCGTCACCAGCCTCGCCCACGGCGTGCCCATGGGCGGCGAACTGGACTATCTGGACGACGGCACGCTCACCACGGCGCTGAGGGCCAGAAGGCCGTTTTAGCCCTGTATTCGTCATACCGCCGGAGGGCGGTATCCAGTCCCTGCGAACAAACCGGCGCGAAGCGCGCAACTCGCCAAGTCTGGATCCCGCTCTTCAGCGGGATGACGGCTGCCTGTAGCCAGCAGTATCTAGTTCTCGGCGACCAGTTTCACCACCGGCTCCGCTTTGTCCAGTTCCAGCTCCTCGATCTTGCCGGCGCGGCTGGTGATCTTCTTGCTGGAGATGACGATCTCGTCGATGTCGCGGCTGGCCTGGACGAAGTGGCGCTGCAAATTGTCCACGCGGGTGTCGAGGCGGCCGATGTCGGTCATCAGCGCGGCCACCTCCTTCTGGATCAGCCCGGCCTGCTCGCGCATCCGCACGTCGCGCAGGATGGCGCGCACCGTGTTCAGCGTCGCCATCATGGTGGTGGGCGAGACGATCCACACCTTGGCCGAAAACGATTTTTCCACCACGTCGCGGAAATTGGCGTGCAGCTCGGCATAAACCGCTTCCGAGGGCAGGAACATCAGCGCCGAATCGGCGGTGCCGTCGATCGCCACGTAGCGCTCGGCGATGTCGGCCACGTGCTTGAGCACGTCGATGCGGAAGGCGCGCTCGGCCGCCTTGCGGTCCTCGCCCCGTTCGGCGGCCAGCAGCAGCCGGTAGCTTTCCAGCGGGAACTTGGCGTCGATGGCGATGGAGCCGGGCGGCTGGGGCAGGTGGATCAGGCAGTCGGCCCGCTTGCCGTTGGCGAGCGTCGCCTGGAACGCATAGGCGGTGGGCGGCAGCACCGCCGAGACCAGGTCGTTGAGCTGGATCTCGCCGAACGCGCCGCGCGCCTGCTTGTTGGAGAGGATATCCTGCAGGCCCATCACGTCGCTCGACAGCTTGATCAGGTTGTCCTGCGCCTTGTCGATGACGTTGAGCCGCTCCTGGATCTCGCCCAGGGACTTGGCGGTCTTCTCGGCGTTCTGGCTGAAGCCCTCGCCCAGCCGGTGGGTGACGCTGTCGAGCCGCTGGTTGATGGCCGTCTGCAGGCTGACCTGGCTTTCGGCGAGCGCCTGGAGCCGCGCGGTCAGGCTGGCGAGCTGCTCGGCCTGCCACTGCGCCATCGGGTCCTGGCGCGGCCGGGAAAGGCGGCCCAGCACCAGCCAGAAGCCGCCCGCGACCAGCAGGCCGACGGCGATCACGGCGAACACGAGCGGGGCTGCGGAGTCTTCCATGGGGTCTCGCTTTGACGACAGGGCCGGCGCATAGGGTATCATGCCCGGATTCGCCGTGCCCAGCGCCGCTTGACGCTTCGGGCGGCCCGTACTACCTACCGGCAAACAGACCAGCGAGCAGTCATGGCCATCCGCCCCATCGTCACCGTTCCCGATCCGATCCTGAAGCAGGTCTCCAGGCCTGTCGAAAAGGTCGACGACGAACTGCGCGCGCTGATGGACGACATGCTCGAGACCATGTACGACGCGCCCGGCATCGGCCTCGCGGCCATCCAGGTGGGCGAGCCCAAGCGCGTGCTGGTGATGGACATCGCCACCGAGGAAGAGGGGCGCAGCCCGCTCTATTTCGTCAACCCGGAGATCGTCTGGGCGTCCGAGGAACTGAGCTCCTATCAGGAAGGCTGCCTGTCGGTGCCGGAATCCTTCGGCGACGTGGACCGGCCCGCCGAGGTGAAGGTGCGCTATCTGGACTATGACGGCGAGGCGCGGGAGATCCACGCGACCGGCCTGCTCGCCACCTGCATCCAGCACGAGATGGACCACCTGAACGGCGTGCTGTTCATCGACCATCTGTCGCGCATGAAGCGCGACATGATCGTGCGCCGGCTGACCAAGGCGCGCCGGGCCGCCGCCGAATAGCCGGACGATCGCCATGCGCATCGCCTTCATGGGCACGCCCGATTTCGCGGCGCGCATCCTGCGCGACCTTGCCGCGTGGTCGCGGGCGCAGGGCCACCGGATCGTCGCCGTCTACAGCCAGCCGCCGCGCGAGGCGGGCCGCGGCAAGAAGCCGCAGCCGTCACCGGTGCACCGGCTGGCGGATGAGCTGGGCATCCCGGTCTTCACGCCCGAGCGGCTGAAATCCGCCGGGGAGCAGCAGGCCTTCGCGGCGCTGGATCTCGACGTGGCGGTGGTCGCGGCCTATGGGCTGATCCTGCCGAAGGCGGTGCTCGACGCGCCGCGTCTCGGCTGCCTCAACGTCCACGCCTCGCTGCTGCCGCGCTGGCGCGGCGCGGCGCCCATCCACCGGGCGATCATGGCGGGCGACGCGAGGACCGGCGTGTGCATCATGCGCATGGAGGAAGGGCTCGACACCGGCCCGGTCTACCGCCGCCGGGAAATCCCCATCGGCCCGGAGACGACCACGGGCGAACTGCACGACGCGCTGGCCGCGCTGGGCGCCGCGCCGCTGTTCGAGGCCATCGGCGACGCCGCGGCGGGCGCCGTTCCCGAGCCGCAGCCCGAGGACGGCGTCACCTATGCGAGGAAGATCGACAAGGCCGAGGCGCGCATCGACTGGTCGCGCCCCGCCGCCGAGGTGGACCGCCGGATCAGGGGTCTCAGCCCGTTCCCCGGCGCGTGGTTCGAGCTGCGCGGCGAGCGCGTCAAGGCGCTGCGCAGCCGCGTCGCCTCCGGCGAAGGCGCGCCGGGAACGGCGCTCGACGACACCCTGACCATCGCCTGCGGCGAGCGCGCCGTGGCGCTGACCCAGCTCCAGCGCGCCGGCAAGGGCGTCATGGACGCCGCCGCATTGCTGCGCGGCTTCCCGGTCGCCAGGGGCGAGGTGCTGGGCTGATGCCGCGCTATCGCCTCACCATCGAATATGACGGCGGGCCGTTCGTGGGCTTCCAGCGCCAGTCCAACGGGCCGTCGGTGCAGGAGGCGCTGGAGACGGCCATCGCGAAGTTCTGCGGCGAGACGGTCACCGTCACCGGCGCCGGCCGCACCGACGCGGGCGTGCACGCGGAAGGCCAGGTGGTGCATTTCGACCTGGCGGCCGGAAAGAGCGCCAACGAGGTGCGGAACGCGCTGAACCACCACCTGAAGCCCGATCCGGTCGCGGTGCTGGACGCCGCCGTCGCCGCGCCTGAGTTCCACGCCCGGTTCGACGCCGTCGGCCGCGCCTACCGCTTCCGCATCGTCAACCGGCGCCCGCCGCTGACCTTCGACCGGGGCCTCGCCTGGCAGGTGCCGGTGCCGCTCGACGCGGACGCCATGCACGCGGCGGCCCAGCGGCTGGTGGGCCGGCACGACTTCACCACCTTCCGCTCGGTGCACTGCCAGGCGCAATCGGCGCTGAAGACCCTCGACCGGCTGGACGTCATGCGCCACGGCGACGAGATCACCGTGATCGCCGAGGCGCGCTCGTTCCTGCACCACCAGGTGCGCTCCATGGTGGGCACGCTCAAGCTGGTGGGCGAAGGCAAGTGGACGGCCGACCACGTGACGGAGGCGCTGGAGGCCAGGGACCGTCAGCGGCTGGGACTGAACGCGCCGCCGGACGGGCTGTACCTGACCAGGGTCCTCTATCCGGCGAAGTAGCGCCGCAGCACTTCCTCGTAGATCCTGGTCAGGCCGTGGATGTCGGCGACGGCGACCCGCTCGTCGACCTTGTGCATGGTGCCGCTGGCCATGCCGAACTCGATCACCGGGCAGTAGTCCTTGATGAAGCGCGCGTCCGACGTGCCGCCCGTGGTGCTCAGCTCGGGCTCCACGCCCAGCACCGCCCTGCACGCATCGACGATCAGCCCGCTCAGCTTGCCGGGCGGCGTCAGGAAGGACTCGCCGCTGATCTTGATCGTCAGGTCGTAGGGGATCAGTTCCCGGTCGAGCGCGTGGCGCACCAGCCGCTCCACGTCCTCGGAGGTATGGTCGCTGTTGAACCGCACGTTGAAGCGGCAGCGCGCCCACGCCGGGATGACGTTCTCGGCGCCCGGGCTGGTCTCCATGGCGGTGATCTCCAGGTTCGACGCCTGGAAATGATCGTTCCCCCGGTCCAGCTCCAGTTCGACCAGCCGGTTCATCAGCCGCGCCAGCTTGGGCGCGGGATTGTCCGCGAGGTGCGGATAGGCGACGTGCCCCTGCACGCCGGTGACCGTGACCAGCCCGTTGAGGCTGCCGCGCCGGCCGATCTTGGCCATGTCGCCCAGGCGGACCGGGTTGGTGGGCTCGCCGACGAGGCAGTGGGCGATCTGCTCGCCCTCGGCGCGGATCGCCTCCAGCAGCTTCCTGGTGCCGTTGATCGACGGGCCTTCCTCGTCGCCGGTGATCAGCAGGCTGATGGAGCCGGGAAAGCCCGGATGGCCGGCGGCGAAATTCCCCGCGGCGGCGGCGAAGCAGGCGATCGCGGCCTTCATGTCGGCCGCGCCGCGCCCGAACAGATTGCCGTCGATGATCTCGGCGCCGAACGGATCGACGGTCCAGCCGGCGAGGTCGCCCACCGGCACCACGTCGGTGTGGCCGGCGAAGCAGAAATTGGGCTGGGCGGTGCCGAGCCGGGCATAGAGGTTGTCGATGTCCGGCGTCCCCTCCTCGGAGAACACGTAGCGCCGGCACGCGAAGCCGACCGCCTCCAGCGCCGCCTGCAGCACGTCGAGCGCCCCCGCATCCGCCGGCGTCACGCTCGGCCGGCGGATCAGCGCCTGGGTGAGGGTAACAGGGTCGATCATGTCCAGCTCAACATTTGGATGTTCACGCCGGGCCGACAGGCGGCGTCGGCGCCGGTGTCTGTGCTCTCTTCAGCCGTCATGCCGCCGAAGGGCGGCATCCAGACAGCCTTTGCCGAAGCGGCGCCCTATGTCCAGTCCCATCCGTTGCCTGGATGCCGCCCTTCGGCGGCATGACGGCTGGGAGGAGGAGGTTCAGGTCCGCAGCAGCTCGTTGATGGAGGTCTTGGAGCGGGTCTTCTCGTCGACCCGCTTCACGATCACGGCGCAATAGAGGCTGGGGCCGGGCGTGCCGTCGGGCAGGGGCTTGCCCGGGAGCGCGCCGGGGACCACCACCGAATAGGCGGGGACGCGGCCGTAGAACACCTCGCCGGTCTCGCGGTCGACGATCTTGGTGCTGGCGCCGATATAAACGCCCATGGACAGCACCGCGCCTTCCTCGACGATGACGCCCTCGGCCACTTCCGAGCGGGCGCCGACGAACACGTTGTCCTCGATGCGGACCGGATCGGCCTGCAACGGCTCGAGCACGCCGCCGATGCCGGCGCCGCCCGAGATGTGGCAGTTCCTGCCGATCTGGGCGCAGGAGCCGACCGTCGCCCAGGTGTCGACCATGGTGCCTTCGCCTACATGGGCGCCCAGGTTGACGAAGCTGGGCATCAGCACCGCGCCCGGCGCGATATAGGCCGAGCGGCGCACGAAGCAGCCCGGCACGGCGCGGAAGCCGGCGGCGCGGAAGTGCTCGCCGGTCCAGCCCTCGAACTTGGACGGCACCTTGTCGAACCAGCGGGCGGCGTTGCCCGGGCCGCCCAGGATCGGCTCCATGTCGTTGAGGCGGAACGACAGCAGCACCGCCTTCTTCAGCCACTGGTTGACGACCCACGCGCCGTCCTTCTTCTCGGCCACGCGCGCCTTGCCGGCGTCGAGGGCATCGAGCGCCGCGTCGACCGCGTCGCGCACCTCGCCGGTGGTGGTGATCGAGATCCCGTCGCGCTCTTCCCAGGCGCGTTCGATGATCGGCTCCAGGCTCGTCAGGCTCATGGCTGTTCCCTTGTGTTTCGAGGCGCGGCAGACCATAGCCGCGCCGGGCGGCGTGTCAATCGGCAAGGCCCGTCCGGTCCAGGCCGGCGACCTCGGCCAGCCAGGCCGACAGGTCCTCGGCCACGTGGTCGATGAAACCGCCGTCGGCGCCGGCCCGCGACCATTCCGAGGCGGTGGGCACCCATACCGTGGTGATGCCCAGGTCCTTGGCCGGGATCAGGTTCTTGGCCAGGTCCTCGACCATCACCGCGTCGCCTGGGTCGATGGCATAGGCCTCGACGAGCGCGCCGAACGCGCCGGGATCGGGCTTGGGGATGAAGTCGGACGCCAGCACGTCGAACACGCCCTCGAACAGAGGGGTGACGCCCAGCCGTTCCATCACCCGCGCGGCGTGGCCGGCCGAACCGTTGGTGTAGACGATCTTGCGCCCCGGCAGGGCCTCGAGCGCCCGGGCCATGCGCGCGTCGGGCATGACCACGCTGACGTCGATGTCGTGCACATAGTCCAGGTAGTCGTGCGGATCGACATGGTAGTGGCGCATCAGCCCGGCAAGGGTGGTGCCGTATTTCATGAAATAGTCCTTCTGCACGCGCCGGGCCTCGATCAGGTCCACGCTGAGCAGATCGGAGATATAGGCGCCCATCTTCACGTCGATCTGGGCGAACAGGTCGCACACCGCCGGATAGAGCGTGTTGTCCAGGTCGAAGATCCAGGTGCCCTTGCCGTAGAGGTCGTGCGCCATCAGCCGCCCAGCGCCTGGAGCGCCGCCTCCGGATCGGCCGCGAAGGAGGCGAGATGGCGGCGGTAGAGCCCGACCAGCCGTTCGGTCACCGCGCCCGGCGCGCCGTTGGCGACGGTCCTGCCGTCGATGGCGACGACCGGGATGGGGCCGCCCGTGGTGCTGGTGAAGAAGGCCTCCTTGGCGGCCAGTGCCTCGTCCACGGTGAAGGTGCGTTCCTCGACCGTCAGGCCCGCGCCGCGCGCCAGCGCGATCACCACCTGCCGGGTGATGCCGGCCAGGATGTCGCTGGACAGCGGCCGGGTGACGACGGCGCCGTCGCCGGTGACGATCCAGGCGTTGGTGGACGCGCCCTCGGTCACCTTGCCGTCCCGGTCGACCATCCAGGCCTCGAACGCGCCCTGCTCGCGCGCCTGCTGCTTGGCCAGCGCATTGGGCAGCAGCGATACCGACTTGATATCCACCCGCCGCCAGCGCAGGTCGGGCACGGTGGCGACGGCGACGCCCGATGCGGCCCGCGCCGCCACCTTCGAGAAGTCGATGGGCCGGCAGGTCATGATCACCGACGGCGTCACGTCCTTCGGGAAGGCGCTGTCCCGCGCCGAATGGCGCAGGCTGGTGGCGCCGCGTCCGATCTGGATGTAGAGCAGCCCGTATCGCAGCCGGTTCCGGCGCAGCATCTGGCCGGCGATCACCGTCAGCGCCGCCCGGCCCGGATGGCCGGCGATGCGCAGTTCGGCCAGCGAGCGGTCCAGCCGGTCCAGATGCGGTCCCAGGTCGGCGATGCGGCCGGCGATCACCGCGATCACCTCATAGGCGGCGTCGGCGAACACCACGGCCCTGTCGTCCACATGGATGGCGGCATGGGCATAGGGGACGTAGCGGCCGTTGACATAGGCGATCCGCGACACGGCTCACTCCGGCGACAGGATGGTGGGAACGGCCTCGGGCAGCATGTCGGGATAGTCCAGCGTGTAGTGCAGGCCGCGGCTTTCCTTGCGGGAGGCGGCCGAGCGCACGATCAGGTCGGCGACGGTCACCAGGTTGCGCAGCTCGAGCAGGTCGGGCGTGACGTGGAAGTTGCCGTAATACTCCTGCGCCTCGGCGCGCAGCAGGTCGATGCGGGCCTGCGCCCGGCGCAGGCGCTTGTCGGTGCGCACGATGCCCACATAGTTCCACATGGTGCGGCGCAGCTCGTCCCAGTTGTGCGAGACCACGACCTCCTCGTCCGAATTGGTCACCCGGCTTTCGTCCCAGGGCTTCAGGTCGGGCGGCGCGGGCAGGTCGTCCAGCGTCGCCAGGATGTCCTCGGCGGCGCTGGTCGCATAGACGATGCATTCGAGCAGCGAATTGCTGGCCAGGCGGTTGGCGCCGTGCAGGCCGGTGTAGGATGCCTCGCCAATGCAGTAGAGGCCGGCCACGTCGGTCCGGCCGTGCGAGTCGACCATGACGCCGCCGCAGGTGTGGTGCGCCGCCGGCACCACCGGGATCGGCTCCCTGGAGATGTCGATGCCGAATTTCTTGCACTGCTTGTAGATGTTGGGGAAGTGCTCCTTGATGAAGCTCTTCTTCTTGTGGCTGATGTCCAGATAGACGCATTCCAGGCCCAGCCGCTTCATCTCGTGGTCGATGGCGCGCGCCACCACGTCGCGGGGCGCCAGCTCGCCGCGCGGGTCGAACCGCTTCATGAACCGCTCGCCGTCGGGCAGTAGCAGCTTGCCGCCCTCGCCGCGCACCGCCTCGGTGATCAGGAAGGTGCGCGCCTCGGGGTGATAGAGGCAGGTGGGATGGAACTGGTTGAATTCCATGTTGGCCACCCGGCAGCCCGCGCGCCAGGCCATGGCGATGCCGTCGCCGGTCGAGCCGTCGGGATTCGAGGTGTAGAGGTAGACCCGGCTGGCGCCGCCGCTGGCGATGACGACCGCCTTGGCGCCGCAGGTCTTCACCCGCGCTTCCTCGAGGTCGTAGAGATAGGCGCCGCGGCAGCGTCCCCGAACCCCGTCGGCGTCGCGGTTGATCAGGTCGACCGCCATGTAGTTTTCCAGCACGGTGATGTTGGGATGCGCCTTGGCCTGCTCGTCCAGCGTCCGCTGCACCGCCTTGCCGGTGGCGTCCTTGTTGTGGATGACGCGGCGGTGGCTGTGGCCGCCCTCGCGGGTCAGGTGCCAGGGGCCGGCCTTGGTGGTGTCGAACAGCATGCCCTGGTCGATCAGCCACTGGATCGCCGCCGGGCCTTCCTCGACGGTGAAGCGCACGGCGTCCGCGTCGCACAGGCCCGCGCCGGCGATCAGCGTGTCCTCCACATGGGAATCGAAGCTGTCGGTGGCGTCGAGCACGGCGGCGATGCCGCCCTGCGCCCAGTTGGTGCTGCCCGAGTCGATCCTGGCCTTGGAGACGACGCCCACCTTGCAATGGTCGGCGGCGCACAGCGCCAGGGTCAGGCCGGCCGCGCCGCTGCCGATCACCAGGATGTCGAAGACCGCATCGTTCGCCATTAGTGCTTCCGGCTCGTGAGGCTGATGAAGATATCTTCCAGGTCGGCCTCGCGCATGGCCAGGTCGAGGATGGCATAGCCCGCGCCCCGGACCGCGTCGAGCACTTCGCCCGCGCTGTGGAGGCTGGCCGAATAGCGCACGCAGAACGCGTTCCCTTCCTGCGTCCTGGTGTGGAAGCCGCGCAGCGATTCGGGAATCCGGTCCATCGGGCGGTCGAGGCGCAGCACCAGCTCGCGCTCGTCGATCCGTTGCAGCAGCGTCTGGGTCGGCTCGTTGGCGACCACCTGCCCCTCGTTGACGATGGCGATGCGGTCGCAGAGCTGCTCGGCCTCTTCCAGGTAATGGGTCGTCAGCATGATGGTCACGCCGCCGCGCTTGAGGGCGCGGATATGCTCCCACAATTGCTGGCGCAGCTCGATGTCGACGCCGGCCGTCGGTTCGTCGAGCACCAGGATGGGCGGGCTGTGGACCATGGCCTTGGCCACCAGCAGCCGGCGCTTCATGCCGCCCGACAGCGCGCGGGCATAGGCGTTGGCCTTGTCGGTCAGGTGCATGGCGGCCAGGATCTCGTCGGTCCGGCGCTCTTCCCGGGGCACGCCGTAGAGGCCGGCTTGCAGCTCCAGCGCCTCGCGCGGCGTGAAGAACGCGTCGAAGCTGATCTCCTGCGGCACCACGCCGATGGCCGAACGGGCGTTGCGCGGCTCGCGGTCGATGTCGAATCCCCAGATTCGCACGTCGCCCTCGGTCTTGTTCACCAGCCCGGCGAGGATGTTGATGAGCGTCGACTTGCCCGCGCCGTTGGGGCCGAGCAGGCCGAAGAACGAGCCGCGGGGAATGTCGAGGTCGATGCCCTTCAGCGCCTCGTGCGGCTTGAAACCCTTGCCGCCCCGATACTTTTTCCGCAAGCCACGGATCTCGATGGCGTTGTCGGGGGCGTTCATGGAGCGGAAGATTCCTGCATGCCTGTTCTGTGCCGTGCACTACCGGTTGAAGTGCCGGCGGCAATCCGTATCATCCGGCCACGCAAACCTCAACGACCCTGGCGTCACAAAAAGCGAACAATTCCCGTGCCGAATTCCACCGCAACCGCGCCGCAGCCGCCCGAAACCATCCGCACCCATTCGGTCGAGGTCGCCTGTGACGGCGGCGAAGGCGCCCTGGGCCATCCCCGCGTCTACCTGCACATGGACGAGACCGGCCGGGTCGAATGTCCCTATTGCGACCGGCTGTTTCTCCTCGACGCCGACGTCTAGCGGCGTAGCTGGAAAGCCCCGTCCGTTCCGGAGGGGAAGGGCCGGCACCTGACATCCCCATCATTGCGACAGCGGCGTGGCGATGCCGCCGCTGGACAGCCGCGTGCACTCTGTCACCGCGCCTCGTCCGCATGACGAAAGAGCGAGCGATAGGCGCTCCCCTCGCTCCGACGCTGCCCTCGCCGGGCTCATCCATCAAAATTTCTTCTGCAAACGATGAATTTATTTCGCTTGTTACGCCCCCGTGCCTCTCACAAAATCATTTATAGAAAATACATCTAAAAGGAATGCATGATGGATATCACGCGCAGGGCGGCTGTGCTCGGGGGCCTCGGCATGGCCGCGGTCCCGCTGCTGACCGAAACCGCCGCGGCCGAATCCGTCCGCAAGGCGGCGGGGGCGGCGGCCGGGGCCAAGGAGCACCGGTTCGAGATGAACATCGAGGACACGCGGATCACGCTCGTCGAGAAGCAGACCTACCATACCTTCGCCTTCGCGGGTCAGGTGCCGGCGCCGCTGTTCCATGTGGGCGAGGGCGATCATGTCGAGGTGATCGTCAACAACCTGACCACCCTGCCGCACAGCATCCACTGGCACGGGCTGCTGCAGCGCGGGACCTGGGAGATGGACGGGGTTCCCGACATGACCCAGCTCAGCATCCAGCCCGGCGAGAGCTTCACCTACAAGTTCGTCGCCGAGCCGGCCGGCACCATGTGGTACCACTGCCACGTCAACGTGAACGAGCATGTCGCCACGCGCGGCATGTGGGGTCCCTTCATCATCGACCCCAAGAAGCCCTCCGCGATCGAGCGTGAGATCACGGGCGACTACATCATGATGTTCTCGGAATGGGCCACGGCCTGGGCCGACAAGCCGGGCCAGGGCGGCGTGCCGGGCGACGTCTTCGACTATTTCACCATCAACGGGAAGTCGTTCCCCGAGACCCAGCCCATCCGGGTGAAGGAAGGCGACGTCATCCGCCTCAGGATGTTCGGCGCCGGCGGCGGCTTCCACTCCATCCACATCCACGGCCACGTCTTCCAGATCGCGTACAAGGACGGGCACCAGCTTCCGGCCCCGATCAACGCGGACACGGTCCTCGTCGGGCCCGGCGAGCGCTACGACATCATCCTGCGGGCCGACAATCCCGGCCGCTGGATGATCCACGACCACATCGATTCGCACACCATGAACGGCCACAAGCCGCATGGCGGCGTGATGACCGTGATCGAATACGAGGGGATACCCCGGGACCAGTCCTACTACCACTGGGCCCACAAGGAGTTCGTGCCGAACTTCTACTACGAGGAGAGCCTGAAGCAGCCGCACGGGATCTACCCCAACCCCAACTTCAAGGGCGAGCCGATTCTCTAGGGAGACGCACCATGCCGGCATGGAAATCCATTGGCGCAGTCCTGGCGGGCGTGACCGTCCCGCTCTGGATGTCGGCCGCGTCACCGGCGCAGGCCGCCGGCATGGAAAAGCTCGAGGCGCAGTGTTCGTCCTGCCATGCCCTCTCCAAGCCGGCCAACCCGACCGTCGACAGGCTGTGGGAGCGCAAGGGACCCGACCTCTGGTATGCCGGCCTCAAGTTCGAACGCGACTGGCTGGAGCAGTGGTTGCAGTCGCCGACGCCGATCCGGCCCGGCGGCGTGATGTGGTTCAACCACGCCAAGCCGGGAGAGCCGCGCGATACCATCGACACCGCCTCGGTCCCCGCCCATCCGGCGGTGAGCGCGGCCGAGGCATCGGAGCTGGCCGATGCCCTGATGACGCTGAAGCCCGACGGCCTGGTGACGCCGGGCGCCTTCAACCCGGAAGGCGTCAACATGATGATGGGCAAGATGGCGTTCGGCAAATTGCGGGGCTGCGTGGCCTGCCATCAGGACAAGCCGGGAGAGGGCGGTCCCTCCGGCCCGTCGCTGGCCGAAGCCGGGCGCCGGCTCCAGGCCGATTTCGTCTACGCCTACACCAAGGACCCGCAGGCGTTCGACCGGTTCATCTGGATGCCGCGATTGACGCTTTCCGACACCGATCTGCAGCGGCTGACCGGTTACGTCATGTCCCTCGGCAAGGAGAAAAAGTGATGTTTCGCTCCGGCCTTCTGGTGATGGGAACATTGCTGGCGGCGGCGTTGTTCGCGCCGCGGCCGGCGAGCGCCGACGAGGATCAGACCGTCCGGCTCTACAACACCTACTGCACGCAATGCCACGGCGTGGACCGGAACGGCAAGGGCGTGAACACGGTCGGACTGTCCGTTCAGCCCCGGGATCATTCCGACAAGGTGAGCATGTCGTCCATCCCCCTCGACGAAATGACCAAGGCGATCAAGGAGGGTGGGGCATCGGTCAACAAATCGGCGCTGATGCCACCGTGGGGCTCGGTGCTGACCGACGAACAGATCGCGGATCTGGTGACCTATCTCCGCAAAGTCTGTCACTGCGACGAATAATAATCTCAACATAAGGGAGACTATCCATGCGCATTCGCTATCTCGTGGCGGCGTCCGCGTTCGCGCTGTTCGCCTCGACGGCCTACGCCAAGGACGTGACACTGCATCTGACGGCGAAGGAAGTCGATCTGCCGATCGACAACAAGGGGACGATGCAGCATTCCTGGACCTATGAGGGACAGGTGCCCGGCCCGGTGCTGCGGGTCACCGAAGGCGACCGTGTCACCTTCACCCTGACCAACGACGCCAGCAACAAGACGTCCCACTCCATCGACTTCCACGCCGCCCGGGTGAACGTGATCGACGAGTTCGGTCCCATCAAGCCGGGTGAAACGAAGACCTTCACCTTCACGGCGGATTATCCGGGCGCCTTCTTCTATCACTGCGGCGCCGATCCCATGATCCAGCATGTCGCCAAGGGCATGTTCGGCGTCATCCTGGTCGATCCCAAGGACAGCGCGGCCATGCCCAAGGCGGACCGCGAATACGTCCTGGTCCAGTCCGAGATCTACGCCAATCCGGACGATCACGGCTCGCTGATGAAGGCCGACTGGAAGTATGTCGCCTTCAACGGCATGGCCTTCAAATACGATCCGGTGCACGATCCGGAAGCCACGCGGACGCTGGTCGCCAAGCCGAACGAGCGGGTGCGGATCTATTTCATCAACGCGGGTCCCAACGAGTACTCGTCGTTCCACCCGATCGCCGGCATCTGGGACAAGGTCTATATGAGCGGCAATCCCAAGAACAGCCTGGACGGCATGCAGAGCTTCGTGGTGGGCCCGGGCGACGGGGCGACGTTCGACCTGATCTCTCCCGTCGAGGGGGCGAACGCCATCGTCAACCACTCCCTCAGGGCGGCTCATAGCGGCGCCATCGCCGTGCTGATGTTCTCCGAGGACGCGGACCCCAAGATGGGCCGCGGCGACCTGATCCTGGTTCCCTGACACATCCGGTCTCCCTCCACCCGGCCCGCCGGGTGGAGGGGCCGCGACGCGGGACCGGGATCGGCGATACGCGGATTCCCTTCCCCTCTCGACCGGCAGCCGTTCACCCCCTCCCTGCCGTCATCGCGAGCGCGGCGCGGCGATCCAGTCTCTCCGGCACGCGATTGGCCGGCGCCGGGACTGGGTTGCCGCGCCGCTGTTCCGGCCAACCCCCTGAACGCCTCGCGGCCTATCCGATGGGCCGCTCGCCCCGTTTCGGCAGCCTGCCGATGGCCTCGCCCGCGCGCAGCGCGGCCACGCGCAGGTCGTAGGCCGATTGCAGGTTCATCCAGAACTGCGGCGTCGTCCCGAACCAGTGGCTGAGACGCAGCGCCGTGTCGCCGGTGATCGACCGGCGGCCGCGGACGATCTCGGAGATGCGGTTGGGCGGCACGCCGATCTGCCGTGCCAGCTCGGTCGGGCTGACGCCGATGTCCTTCAGTTCGTCGGCGAGATGCTGGCCGGGATGAACGGGCGGTCTGGACAACGCGGCTCCACGGGCAAGTATCGGGAACAACTGGTTTATACGATGTACGTATAACATATACAACTGCCTGTGCGGCCGCCACCGTCCGGACGCGCCCGAATGCCGCCATGCTCAAGGAAGCACTGGCATCGCCCGGCCCGGCTGGGCATGATGCGGGCCATGAGCGAACGCGAGCACATCTTCCTGGTCGACGGCTCCGGCTACATCTTCCGGGCCTATCATGCCCTGCCGCCGCTGTCGCGGCCCTCGGACGGCACGCCCGTCGGCGCCGTCTACGGCTTCTGCAACATGCTGTACAAGCTGCTGGAGGACAGCGGCTCGGAGGCGCCGACCCATCTGGCCGTCATCTTCGACGCCGGCAAGATGACGTTCCGCAACGAGATGTATCCCGCCTACAAGGCCAACCGGCCCGAGCCGCCCGAGGACCTGATCCCGCAATTCGGCCTGATCCGCGACGCGGTGCGCGCCTTCGACGTGCCCTGCATCGAGCTGGAGAACTACGAGGCCGACGACATCATCGCCACCTATGTGCGCCAGGCGCGCGAGCGCGGCGCCACGGTGATCATCGTCTCGTCGGACAAGGACCTGATGCAGCTCGTCGACGACAACGTGCTGCTGCTCGACACCGTGAAGAACAGGAAGCTGGGCATCCCCGAGGTGTTCGAGAAGTTCGGCGTCAGCCCCGACAAGGTGATCGACGTGCAATCGCTGGCGGGCGATTCCGTCGACAACGTGCCCGGCGTTCCCGGCATCGGCGTCAAGACCGCCGCCCAGCTCATCACCGAATATGGCGATCTCGATACGCTGCTGGCGCGCGCCGGCGAGATCAAGCAGCCCAAGCGCCGCGAATCCCTGATCGAATTCGCCGAGCAGGCGCGCGTCAGCCGCGACCTGGTGACCCTGAACGACCGGACGCCGGTGCCCGAGACCATCGACGACATCAAAGTGCGCCCCATCGACTATCCGCGCGCCATCGAGTTCGTCGAGCAGAACGGCTTCAAGAGCCTGGCCGTGAAGCTGGCGGCGCGCGCCGGCGCCGGCGGGGCCGCGGCAAGGTCGACCGAGCCCGCCGCGCCCCAGAAGATCGAGACCGCCGGCTACGACACCATCCTGTCGCTGGAGGCGCTCGACATGTGGATCGAGACGGCGGCCGCCCAGGGTTTCGTCGCCGTCGACACCGAGACCACCTCGGTACAGCCCATGCTGGCGAGCCTCGTCGGCATCTCGCTGGCCATCGAGCCGGGCAAGGCGTGCTACATCCCCATCGGCCACGGCGGCTCGGGCGGCGCCGGCACCCTCGACCTGGACGGCGACCGACCGCAGCAGCTTCCCAAACAGGCGGTGCTGGCGCGGCTGAAGCCGCTGCTCGAGGACCCGGGCGTGCTGAAGATCGGCCAGAACATCAAATACGACGCGGTGATGTTCGCCAAGGAGGGGATCGCCGTCGCGCCCATCGACGACACCATGCTGATCTCCTACGTGCTGGAAGGCGGCCTGCACGGCCACGGCATGGACGAACTGTCCGAGCTGCACCTGGGCCACAAGCCCATCACCTTCGCCGAGGTGGCGGGCAGCGGCAAGAACCAGGTGACCTTCGACCGGGTGCCCATCGGCAGGGCGACGGCCTATGCCGCCGAAGACGCCGACGTCACCTTGCGGCTGCACCAGGTGCTGAAGCCCCGGCTGGTGCAGGAGCATCTGGTCGCGGTCTACGAAACGCTGGAGCGGCCGCTGTCGCCGGTGCTGGGCGGCATGGAACGCGAGGGCATCAAGGTGGACCGGGACAGGCTGGCGGCGCTGTCGCGCGAATTCGCCGAGGGCATGACGGCGCTGGAGAAGGAGATCTATCGGCTGGCCGGGCGCGAGTTCAACATCGGCTCGCCCAAGCAGCTGGGCGAGCTGCTGTTCGACGAGCTGAACCTGGGCATCAGCACGCGCACCGGCAAGTCGGGCGCCCGCTCGACCAGTGCCGACGTGCTGGAGGACCTGGCGGCCCAGGGCCACGACCTGCCCGCGCGGGTGCTGGACTGGCGCCAGCTCTCCAAGCTGAAGAGCACCTATACCGACGCGTTGCAGCAGCAGATCGACCCGGTCACCCAGCGCATCCACACCTGCTACGCCATGGCCTCGACGACGACGGGCCGGCTGTCCTCCACCGAACCCAACCTGCAGAACATCCCGATCCGCACGGCGGAAGGCCGCAAGATCCGCCAGGCGTTCATCCCCCGGGACGGCCACAGGCTGATGTCGGCCGACTACAGCCAGATCGAGCTGCGTGTGCTGGCGCACATGGCCGACATCGCCGCCCTGAAGCAGGCCTTCGCCGACGGCCTCGACATCCACGCCATGACCGCCTCGGAGGTGCTGGGCATCCCGATGGAAGGCATGCCGCCCGAGCAGCGCCGCCGTGCCAAGGCGATCAATTTCGGCATCATCTACGGCATCTCGCCCTTCGGCCTGGCCCGCCAGCTCGGCATCACCCAGGGCGAGGCCAAGGCCTATATCGCCCGCTATTTCGAGCGGTTCCCCGGCATCCGCACCTATATGGACGACGCGATCGCCGAGGCGCGCGACAAGGGCTACGTGACGACCCTGTTCGGCCGGCGCGTCCATGTGAAGACCATCAACGACAAGAACCCGGCGCTGCGCCAGTTCGGCGAGCGCGCCTCGATCAACGCGCCGATCCAGGGCTCGGCCGCCGACATCATCCGCCGCGCCATGGTGCGCATGCCCGCGGCGCTGGAGAAGGCCGGCCTCGGCCTCAAGATGCTGCTCCAGGTGCATGACGAGCTGGTGTTCGAGGTGCCGGACGGCGAGCTGGACCGGGCCGGCGACGTGATCCGCACGGTGATGGAAGGCGCCGCCGTGCCGGCGGTGAACCTGTCGGTGCCGCTCACGGTCGGCATCGGCGTCGGCGGCAACTGGGACGAAGCCCACTAAGGAAGCAGCATGAGCAACGGGAAGACGGGCCGGGTCGCCGGCAAGGTGGCGGTGGTGACCGGTGCGGCCGGCGGGCTGGGGTCGGCTATCGCGCGGCGGCTGGCGCAGGAAGGCGCGAGTCTGGTGCTGACCGATATCGACCTGGCCGCGGTGGAAAAGGTCGCCGCCGGCATTCCCGGGAGCCTCGCCCTCCAGCACGACGTGACCGACGAGGCGCGCTGGCAGGAGGTGCTGAAGGCGGCGAAGGAAAAGTTCGGCGCCATCCACGTGCTGGTCAACAACGCCGGCATCGGCTCGGTGGGCACCATCGAGCAGGCGGACTTCGCCGAATGGAAACGGGTGCACGCCATCGATTTGGACAGCGTGTTCCTGGGCTGCAAATACGCGGTGCCCTATCTGCGCGAGGCGGCGACCCCCGAGCGCGGCTGCGCCATCGTCAACATTTCGTCCATCGCCGGCATCGTCGCCGGGCACAACGTGCCGGCCTACAACTCGGCCAAGGCCGCCGTGCGCCATCTGACCAAGTCGGTGGCGCTGCATTGCGCCCGGAAGGCGCCGGGCGTGCGCTGCAACTCGGTGCACCCGGCCTTCGTCGACACGCCGATCCTCGACGACATCGCCGTCAACATGCCGCGCGAGGAGGCGCTGGGCAAGCTGGGCCGCCAGATCCCGCTGGGCAAGGTGGGCGAGCCGGACGACGTCGCCTGGGGCGTGGTCTACCTGGCGTCCGACGAGTCCAAGTTCATGACCGGGGCCGAGCTGGTGCTCGACGGCGGCATCAGCGCCATGTAGGGAGCCGGACGATCACCCGGCTTCGTCCTCCCGGGGCAGTAGCGAGATGGCCTGGAGGCCGTGCCGCCTGATCTCCTCGGGTGTCCAGTACATTTCGAGATCGCCGTCCGTCCAGCGGCCCACATGCCCCACCCGGCGCTCGAGCACCCGGCCCGTATAGGCCGACGAGTCCGGGTCCCATTCCCGCAGGACCAGGACGTCGCCCTCCTCGATCTCGAAATCCCCCAGGCGAAGCTCGTATGTCTTCCGCCCGTCCAGCACGCGCTGGAACCCGTCCGGCCACAAACGCTTCTCGATCCGCCGCAAATCCCGCTCCCCGATGATGCACCGCCGGCAGCTTACAGAATCCCCGGCCGTGGCCGAACGGTTTCCCGCGAGGGCCGTAGCGCGCGGCGGGCGCGAAGGTTAAGGTTGCCGCTCACCGAGGGGAGCCCCGATTGGATACGCCTGAGCGGACCGCCACGTCCCACCATGCCGCCGGACGCTGGACCATCGTCCTGCTGCTGCTGGCGGTGCAGATTTTCGCCAATATCGACCGGCAGATCCTGAACGTGGTCGTCGAGCCGGTGAAGGCCGAGTTCGGCCTGTCGGACAAGGTGATGGGCCTGCTGACCGGCGCGGCGTTCTCGGTGTTCTATGCGGTGCTGGGCGTGCCGCTGGCGCTGCTCGCGGACCGCACCAACCGGCGCAACCTGATCGCCGCCGCGCTGGCGCTGTGGAGCGCCATGACGGCGCTGTGCGGCATGGCGGCGACGGCGTTCCAGCTCGTCCTGGCGCGCATCGGCGTCGCGGTGGGCGAGGCGGGCGCGGGGCCGGCCTCGCAATCCATCGTCTCGGACCTGTTCGCGCCCCGCGAACGGGCGACGCCCATGGCCATCCTCGCCGCCGGGCCCAATTTCGGCATCCTGTTCGGCTTCATCGCCGGCAGCATCCTCAGCGAGATGTTCGGCTGGCGCATGGCGTTCATCGCCGTGGGCGTGCCCGGCATCCTCATGGCGCTGATCCTGCTGGCCGCCATGCGCGAGCCGCGCCGCGGCATGGTCGAGCACATCGAGGAGGTGCCGGGCGAGAAGCTGGGCTTCGGCGACCTGCTGCGCACCATCGCGGCACGGCCGACGCTGCTGCTGATCATCGCCGGCTTCTCCTGCGCCGGCATGTTCGGCTATGGCGCCATCGCCTGGGCCACCGCCTTCTTCCACCGCAGCTACGGGCTGAGCCCGGGCGAGATCGGGCCGCTGATCGGCATCCTGGTCGGCGTGGGCGGCACCGTCGGCACCTTCGCCGGCGGCCTGCTGGCCGACCGCTTCGGCCGGCGCGACGTGCGCTGGCGGCTGTGGATCATCTGCATCGCGGCGGCCGTCGCCGCACCCCTGTCGACGGCCGCGTTCCTGGTTCAGAACCAGTGGCTGACCCTGGGCCTGATGGCCATTCCCGCCTCGGTCGCCATCTTCCATGCCGGTCCCAGCTTCGCGCTGGTGCAGGAGTTGGTGCCGCTGCGCCTGCGCGCGCTGGCGGCGGCGTTCCTGCTGTTCTGCCTCAACGTCATCGGCGGCGGCCTGGGGCCGTTCCTCGTCGGGCTGATGAGCGACCTGATGGAGCCATCCCTGGGCCGGGAATCGCTGCGCTATGCGCTGATGGCGCTGACCGTGCCGATCCTGCTCAGCCTGGTGTTCTACTTCCTCGCCTCGCGCCGCCTGAAGCGCGACCTGGCCGAGGCGCACGCCGGCTAGATCTGGTGCTCCACATTGGGCGGCGCCGGCGGGTTGCCCAGGGTGGCGGCCCTCACGTCGAGGGCGTGCAGCTTCAGCGCGCCGCCCTTGCTCTGCAAGGTCATGCGCAGCACGGCCGGGCCGTTGGCGAAACGGGCCGGCACCTCGACGACGACATGCGTTCCTGCCCCGGTCGAGGTGAAATAGCCGACCTTCCGGGGCTGCTCGAAGCTGGTCAGCGCGCCCAGCCTGGAGAAGGCGGCGAAGACGCGCGCCTGCTCCGGCTGGCCGACGCGCTGGTTGAAGCCGTCGGTCGCGTAAGGCTCCAGCGCCGCCGGCCGCCATTCCGCGATCACCGGGATCACCTCGGCGCAGAAATCGGTGACGTCCTCGTCGGACGGGCCGATCAGGCCGCAGGCGGCGACGAAAAGAAGAAGCAGCGGCGCCGTCACCTGGCGGACGGCCTGGGCAATCGTCATGGGCATTCCTTCGCGGGCGAGCCGGGGCGGCGACCGTCGGGTATGGTCATACTCGTAAAGCCGCTTCGTTCCCGGCGCGCGTTGCGGTATTCTAGAGGCCATCCAGTACAGTTTCATTATCCGAACCGCGGAGGGTGTCATGACGCGCGTTCTGACCGGTGGCCTGGCCTTGGCGGCATGCATCTCCGTCGCCGCGCTCTGCGTTCACGATGCTTCGGGGCCGCGGACCGTCGCCCATGACGCGGCAAGGCTGTTCGACCCGCAGCAGATGGGCGCCAGCCTCTGCGGCGGCGGGAAGGCGCCCGAGAGCGGCATGTCGCGGCTTGTCGCGCTGTTCGGCGCCCGCGCCGCCGTTGCGGCCACCCAGGCCGGCGAGGCGCCGCCGCTGTTCGACAATCTGGGCGATTTCTCCATGAAGGTGACGACGGACTCGCCCCAAGCCCAGGCCTATTTCGATCAGGGCGTCCGCCTGATGTTCGGCTTCAACCACGCCGAGGCGATCCGCGCCTTCAAGGCGGCGCAGCGCCTCGATCCGGGCTGCGCCATGTGCTTCTGGGGCGAGGCGCTGTCGTTGGGGGTCAACATCAACGCGCCCATGGACCCGGAGGCCTCGCCGCCGGCGTGGGACGCGTTGCAGAAGGCCATTGCCGCGGCCGACGACGAAACCGGGGTGGAGAAGGCGCTGATCGGGGCGCTGGAAAGCCGCTATTCCGCCGATCCCAAATCCGAGCGCGCGGCGCTCGAGGCCGCCTATGCCGACGCCATGAAGGCGGTGCACGAACGGTTTCCCGACAACCACGAGGCCGCCGTGTTCTTCGCCGAGGCGGCCATGAACACCCAGCCCTGGGACTACTGGGAGGCCGATGGGGTAACGCCCAGGGGCCGGATCGGCCCGGCCGTCGCCGCATCGAGAAGGTGCTGGCCGCCGCGCCGGAGCATCCCGGCGCGATCCATCTCTACATCCACCTGACCGAGGCGTCGGCCGATCCGTGGCGCGCGGAGGCGCCGGCCGGGAAACTGGCGGCGCTGATGCCGGGACAGGGGCATCTGGTGCACATGCCGTCGCACACCTATTACCGGATCGGACGCTTCAAGGACTCGCTCGCCAGCAACATCGCCGCCGTCCAGGCCGACGAAGCCTATATCGCGCTGACCAATACGGGCGAGGCGCTCTATGCCAGCGCCTACTATCCGCACAACGTCCATTTCGTGCTGACCTCGGCGCTGATGGCCGGCGACGGGAAGAACGCGATCGCCGCGGCCGACAAGCTCGCCCGGATCATCGACCCCGACATGGCGCTCGCGGTGGCGGGCCTGCTGCAACCCATGATGTCGGCGCCCTATGTGGTGCGGGCGCGGTTCGGCGCGCCGGACGACGTCCTCGCACTGGAGCGGCCCGATGCGCGCTTCCCCTTCGTCGTGGCCCATTGGCATTACGCGCGGGGCGTCGCCCTCGCCTTGAAGGGAGACGCGGGCGGCGCGATCGGCGAGGCCGAGGCGATCGCCGGATTGCGGGAGACCGCCGACCTGAAGAACCTGACCGACAATATGGTCCCCGCGCCGCAGGTCATCCAGACCGCCGAGCTGGTGGTGCGTGCCCGCGCGGCCCAGGCCAAAGGCGATTACGCGGCGAGCGCCGGGCTGCTGCGCGAGGCCATCGCGCTGGACGACGCCATTCCCTACATGGAGCCGCCCTACTGGTACTATCCCATACGCCAGACACTGGCGACCGTGCTGTTGCAGGCGGGCAGAACCGACGAGGCGGTGCAGGCGTACCGCGAGGCGCTGATGCGGACGCCGGGCAATGGCTGGGCGCTCTACGGCCTGAAGGAGGCCTACGCCAAATCCGGCGACCGCTTCGCCGCGTCGGCGACGCGCGAGCTTTATCGCAAGGCGTGGGCCGGTGACGCCGATCCTGCCCTCGAACGCATCTGAACCGTCAGCCCAGGCGCTCGGTCAGCGCCAGGGCCGCCGCCGGGTTGCGGACCTTGTGGCCGCTGATGACGTAGAGATAGACGTCGCGCGGCGCGGCTTGCGGGGCCTTGCCCACCGGATCGAGATTCTCCGGCACGCCGCCCGCCGCATAGGCCCTCGCGCGGCCGGCCCAGGCGTCGAGCGCGGCGGGCGCATAGCCCAGCGGATGGCTTTCCCCGGTGCCCATGATGCGGAGATAGACGAAGTCGGCGGTGGGATCGGCGATCAGGGGATGATCGGAATCGCCCGCGACCACCACCGCGACACCGTGCCGGCGCGCCATGTCGACGAATTCGGGGGCGCGGAAGCTGCCGTGCCGCACCTCGACCGCGTGGCGGAGCGCGCGGCCGCCGGCCTCACGGGGCAGGAGCGTCAGGAACGCCTCGAAATCCTCGGGATCGAATGTCTTGGTGGCGGCGAACTGCCAGTTGATCGGCCCCAGCTTGTCCTTCAGCTCGAGCAGGCCGCCGCCGATGAAGCGCTCGACGGACTCTCCCGCCTCGGCCAGCACGCGCCGGTTGGTGGTGAAGCGCGGCCCCTTCAGCGAGAATACGAAGCCGTCCGGCGTCTCGTCGCGCCATCGGGCGAAGGTCTCGGGTTTCTGCGCGCCGTAGAAGGTGCCGTTGACCTCGATGGAGGTGAGCTTGCCGGCGGCGTATTCCAGCTCGCGCTTCCGGGCGAGCCCGTCGGGATAGAACGTCCCGCGCCACGGCTCGAACGTCCAGCCGCCGATGCCGACGCGGATCGCGGGTTGTGCGGCTTTGGTCATGGACGGGCTCCGGCAGGTGTCGGTGGAGCCTACACCGCCCCGGACCGATTGCAAAATCCGCGCCCGCCGCGTCAGGCGCCGCCCGCCGCTCGAGGCTCCTCGCCGGTCAGCCGGCGCGACCAGTCCTCGACCCGGGCGGTCTCCAGCCGGCGGACCGCGTGGCCGCGCCAGCTCTCGGGCAGATGGGCGAGCGCGGCCATCGCCGCGAGTTCGCCGGCATCGAGCGTGTCGACATAGAGCACGCGCCACAGCCGCTCGATGGTCCATTCGGGGCTGATACGGTCGACGAGCACCAGCTCCTCGCCCGCCGCCACGAACCCTTCCTCCAGTACCCGGTAGTACCATCCCGTGCGGCCGCTCTCCTGCACGCGCAGCGCCATGTCGGGCACGCCGAAGCGCAGGTTCAGCTTCCAGCAGGGCTGGCGGCCCTGGCTCACCTGGAGCAGCGCGCCGCCCGCGCGGAACACGTCGCCGACGGCGACCTGCGCCTCCACCAGGCCGGTGGTCGAGACGTTCTCGCCGAAGGCGCCGGGCCTCGTAAGCACCTCGCGCGGGCCGATGGCCTCGCGCCAGGCGGCATAGTGCTCGAAGGCATAGTGGTGGACCGCCTTTTCAGGCCCGCCATGATGCTTGCGGTCGCCCTGCGCGTCGCCCGCGAGGCCTTCGCGGCCGAGCCAGAGGCGGCCCGCCGCCGCATGCTTGTCGATCCCGCTCGGCGCGGCGCGCGTCCCGAGCGGCCTGACGGGGCCGGTCAGGAGCTGGTCGATGCGGATGGCGGCCGTGATATCCATGCGCGCTGGCTTTCGCGAACGTCCCGCCGTCGCCGCGGA
>CAZVVC010000005.1:23872-31897 GCA_964630425.1 uncultured Bifidobacterium sp.
GCCGCGGATTGCTGGTGCGGGCGGTCGGACTCGAACCGACATGTCCGTGAGGACGGCGGATTTTGAATCCGCTGCGTCTACCATTCCGCCACGCCCGCGCGGGGGACGCGCGCATCATAGCGAGGGTGCGGGCGCGGTCAACGTTCAGGATGGCCGGGGCTCGGGATGGCCGGGGCTGGGGATGGCCGGTCACCGCGCGCGCCGGAAGGTGAGGTTGTAGCGCAGCGCGCCGGTCAGCGGGTGATGGCCCTGCTTCAGCGTGTCGATGCCGTGGAAAACCAGGCGCGCCGGCCCGCCCCACACGGCCACGTCGCCGTGCTCGACGCGGATGCGGCGCGGCCTGTCCTTGCGTTCGGGGCCGCCGAACAGGAAGGTCGCGGGCACGCCCAGCGACACCGAGACGATGGGATGGGCGAGGTTCCCCTCGTCGCGGTCCTGATGGAGCGTCAACCGCGTGCCGGGCTCGTAGCGGTTCACCAGGCACGCCTCGGGCGCGAAGCCGGGAAAGCCCGCCGCCTCGGCCGCCCGCGCGGCGAGGGCGGCGAACGGCGCGGGCATGGCGGGCCAGGGCCGGCCCGTCTCCGGGTCGGCGGGATCGTAGCGATAGCCGCGCCGGTCGCTGACCCAGCCGAGCCCGCCGCAATTGGTCATGGCGACCGACATGCGAAAGCCGCCGGGCGTCACCAGATGCCGGAACGGCGCCGCCGCCGCGATCCGCGCGATCCCGTCGAGCAGGGCGGGCGCGTCCGCCGCCGCGAAGCCCCGCAGCAGCACCGCGCCGTCGGCCAGCGTCTCGGACGACGGCGCGGCCAGTCCCGCCAGCAGGTCGCCGGTCATTTCTCCTTGTCCAGCAGCGCCCGCTTGCGCGCGATGCCCCAGCGATAGCCGGCCATGCCGCCGCCGACGCGGTGGACGCGGTGGCAGGGAATCGCGACCGAGATCGGGTTGGACGCGCAGGCGCCGGCGACGGCCCGCACGGCTCTCGGCATGCCCAGGCTTTCCGCGATCTCCGTATAGGTCCGGGTCTCGCCCACGGGGATGGCGCGCAGCGCCTGCCACACCCGCTGCTGGAACGCGGTGCCGCGGATGTCGAGCGGCAGGTCGAAGCCCAGGCGCGGATCGTCCACATAGGCGACCACCCGGGCCACCCGGCCGTCGAACGCGGCGTCGCCCGGCGCCAGCGTCGCCCGGCGGAACTGGCCGCGCAGCGCCTCGAGCACGGCCGCGCGGTCGTCGCCCAGCATGATGGCGCAGATGCCCTTGTCCGTGGCCGCGACCAGCACGCCGCCCAGCGAGCTTTCGCCCCAGGCGTAGCGGATGGTCTCGCCCGGGCCGCCGGCCCTGAAGCGGGTGGGCGTCATGCCCAGGCTGGCGGTCGAGCCGGCATAGAAGCGGCCCGACGAGCCGAAGCCGGCGTCGTAGAGCGCCTCGGTCACCGTGCCCGTGCCGCCCAGCGCGGCGCGCACCCGGCGGTCGCGCAGGGCCCGCGCGTAGTCGCGCGGCGTCAGGCCGGTGCGCGCCTTGAACACCCGGTGGAAATGGAAGGTGCTGAGCCCGGCCGCGTCGGCGAGGGCGGAGAGCGTGGGCGCCTCCTCGGCGGCCTCGATGGCCCGGCAGGCCTGCTCGACCAGCGCGGCGTGCCGGTCGCCGCCGCCCGGGCGGCAGCGCAGGCACGGCCGGAAACCGGCCGCCTCGGCCGCCTCGCCCGTGTCGAAGAAGCGCACGTTCTCGCGCCTGGCGCGGCGCGACGGGCAATCCGGCCGGCAATAGATGCCCGTGGTGACGACCGCATAGACGAAACGCGCCCCCGGGTCGCGGTCCAGCACCGCCCGCCAGCGGGATGCGTCCTTTGCGGTGATCGCGGTCATGTCCATGTCCAGTTCCTTTCGATTGAGCCGCGCCGGAAGGCCGGCGGCAACCCATATCTATGGAATGACGCACCTGCGTACACTCCGGGTCTTGCTCTCGAATTCGGCGCCCGGGCGGATCGCCTCTCATATGAGCCGCTTCCGCCGCCGCGGGAACGGCGCCGGGGATTGCCGCGGCCGGAGCGGCCTGTTACAGGACGGACACGCACCCATCACCGCGAGGCGATCATGACCCCGGCAGCCAAGCCGCCCATCACCGGACCGGTCTTCCTGTTCGCCGCCTGCATCGCCATGCTGGCGGGCGCTTACGCCTTCCAGTATATCGGCGGCCTGCTGCCGTGCGAGCTCTGTTACTGGCAGCGCTACGCCTATTTCGCCGCCATCCCGCTGTCCGGCTTCTCGGCGTGGATGGCCATGAGTCGCGGCGTGCGGGGCGCGCGCGTGCCGCTCGTCCTGACCGGGCTCGCGCTGCTCGCCGGCATGGGCGTCGCGGGCTATCACGCGGGCGTCGAATATGGCTGGTGGGCCGGTCCCGCGACCTGCTCGGGCAACGTGCCCACGGGCGACATCTTCCATCAGGACATCGGCCCCGGCCTCATCCGCTGCAACGAGACGCCCTGGTCCCTGTTCGGCGTCTCCATGGCGGGGTACAATTTCCTGATATCGGGCGTGCTGGCGCTGCTGGCCTTCCGGCTCGCCCTGAAAGGAAAGCCATGAGCGACATGCCTGGCCGCCTGCCCGGCGATCCCAGCCCCGAGGCCGAGAAGGCCCGGATGATCCGCGTCGACCAGGCCGGTGAATACGGCGCGGTGCGCATCTATGAAGGCCAGCTCGCCGTGCTGGGCGCGCGCGCGTCCGGCAACGTCATCCGCCGCATGGCCGCCCAGGAGGCCCGGCACCTGGAGAAGTTCGACCGGCTGATGACCGAGCGCCGGGTGCGGCCCACCCTGCTGTCGCCTCTATGGCATGCGGCCGGCTTCGCGCTGGGCGCGGCGACGGCGCTGATCGGCGAGAAGGCGGCGATGGCCTGCACCGTCGCCGTCGAGGAAGTGATCGACGAGCACTATGCCGCGCAGGCCGACCGGCTGGAGGACAGCGACCCCGAGCTGAAGGCGCTGATCGAGGAATGCCGCGCCGAGGAGATCGAGCACAAGCAGGAAGCCGAGGAGCGCGGCGCCCGCGAGGCCGTCGCCTATCCGGTCCTGACCGGCGCCATAAAGACCGGCGCGAGGCTCGCCATCTGGCTGTCCAGCCGGGTCTGAGCAGGCTGAAACAACGCCGCTCCACAAACCCATCCTTTCGCCCTACACTCCCGCCTGAACCAAGGGGGAGGCAGCAATGCTCGACGGCAAGGTGGTGCTCGTGACCGGGGGCACCAGCGGGATCGGCCGCATCGCCGCGCAGGCCATCGCGAAGGCCGGCGCCAGGGTGGCCGTCACCGGCCGCCGGCCCGAGGAGGGCGAGGAGACGGTGGCGCTGATCGGGCAGGCGGGCGGCGAGGCGCTGTTCGTGCGCGGCGACGTCTCCGACGAAGCCGACGTCGAGCGTGCCGTCGCCGAGACCGTCGCGCGCTTCGGCCGGCTGGACGGCGCCTTCAACAACGCCGGCATCGGCGCGGCGGGCGGCAAGCTGGCCGACATGGACGCGGCCAGTTTCGACGACATGTTCAACATCAACGTGCGCGGCGTGTTCCTGTCCATGAAGCACGAGATTCGCCGGTTCCTGGAGCAGGGCAGCGGCGGCGCCATCGTCAATTGCAGCTCGCTCCAGGGCCATGTGGCCATCGCCGGCTCGGGCCACTATCCGGCCACCAAGCACGCCGTCGAGGGCTATACCAAGATGGCGGCGCTGGAATATGCCGGGGACGGCATCCGCATCAACGCGGTCTCGCCCGGCGTGATCTCCGACGGCCGGCTCGGCTCGGGCCCGCTGCCCCGGGAATTCCAGCAGATGCTGCTCGAACTGCACCCCATCGGCCGCTTCGGCACCGGCCAGGACGTGGCCGACGCGGTGATCTTCCTGTTGTCCGACAAGGCCGGTTTCATCACCGGCTCGTCGCTGGTGGTGGACGGCGGGTATATGGCGAAGTAGACGGCCAAGCCGATGACGATAGGGGGAGAACCCGCGAAACCGCTGCGAAGCGCCGCCTAGGGCTCCAGCACCGCGTCCCAGTACAGATAGTCCCGCCAGCTTTCGTGCAGGTAGTTGGGCGGGAAGCGCCGGCCGCGGTCCTGGAGATCGTACTGGCTGGGCCGGAAAGGCATGGAGCGCGGGTGCATGCCCGCCTCGCCCGGGGTGCGGCCGCCCTTGCGCAGGTTGCAGGGGGCGCAGGCGGTGATGACGTTCTCCCAGGTGGTGATGCCGCCATAGGCGCGCGGCACCAGATGGTCGAAGGTCAGGTCGTGCCGGTTGCCGCAATACTGGCAGGCGAACTCGTCGCGCAGGAACAGGTTGAAGCGGGTGAAGGCGGGGTGCGGCGCCGGCTTCACGTAGCGCTTCAGGCAGATGACGCTGGGCAGCTTGAACTCGAAGCTGGGCGAGCGGATGACGCGGTCGTATTCGGCGACGATCACCACCCGGTCCATGAACACCGCCTTCACCGCGTCCTGCCAGCACCACAGCGAGAGCGGGTAGTAGCTGAGAGGCCGGTAATCCGCGTTCAGCACCAGCGCGGGGCAGCTTTCCAGGGTCGGTACGGCAGTTTCCACGGGCGTTCCGCTTCCTTAGTCATCCGGTTCATACCAGATGGGGTATGACGCCATGATGACACCACCAAGTTTTGCACGAGCAAAAACATCGCGCCAGTATTTTCGGGCCGCTACCTTTCCGCTCCCAGCACCTGCGACAGGAAGCGTTCGCCCAGATCGATGCCGTCCGGGCCGATGCCGTGGCCCATATGCGGCGACAGATGCGTCTCGACCGGCACGCCGTTGCGCCGCAGGAAGTTGGCGGCGGAGTCCATGGCCATGGGCGGGATCATGGTGTCGAGGTCGCCGTGCACGAGCTGCACCGGCGGGCGCGAGCGGATGGCCGGCTCCAGCAGCTTCGGCGCGGCGACGGCGCCCGAATAGCCCAGGATGCCCGCCACCGGCCGCTCGCGCGTCAGGCCCACATGCAGCGCCAGCATGGTGCCCTGGGAAAAGCCCAGCAGCGCCAGGTCCGCCTCGGTCAGCCCCGCCTTGTCGAGGACGCGGTCGAGGAAATGGTTGAGGATCGGCGCCGCATAGGCGAGGCCCGCCTCGCTCTCGGCCACCGAGAAATTGCGGATCGGCCACCACTGGTAGCCGATCTGGTAGCCGTCCTCCATGCCCGGCACCCGGTCCGGCCCGTCGGGCGAATAGAAGGCGGTGTGCGGGAACGCCATGCGCCAGCCCAGCGCCAGTCCGTTCAGGTCCTGCCCGCTGGCGCCGAAGCCGTGGCACAGCACCACGATCTTGCTGGGACGCCCGCCGGCGAAGGGCGGCAGGGCGGGACCGGACAGTTTCGGCAGGTCGGACATGGTGCTTCCTTGCGGTCGGGAACGGTTGGTGTGAAAGATAGCCGCCCGACGAGGGGAGCGAAACGATGGAGATCAGACGGCTCGGCCCGAGAGACGCGGCCGATTTCAGGGAGACGCGGCTGGAATGCCTGCGGCTCCATCCCGAGAATTTCGGCACCGTCTGGGAGGTGGAGAAGGAGCGGCCCGTGGCCGACTTCGCCCGGATGCTGGACGAGCACCGGTTCTGGGGCGGCTGGCGGGACGGCGCGCTGGACGGCATCGTCGGCTTCTACGTGATGCCGCGCGTCAAGGAGCGGCACCGGGGCGTGCTCTATGCCATGTATGTGCGGGACGCCGCGCGCGGCACCGGCATGGCTGGCGCGCTGGTGCAGGCCGTCATCGACCATGCAAGGCCGCTGGTCGACCTGATCTGGCTGAAGGTGGCGGCCGCCAACGAGCCGGCGAAACGGCTCTATGACCGCTTCGGCTTCGAGCCCTACGGGCTGGAGAAGGCTAGCCTGCGGCTGGACGGGCGGGACGTGGACCAGGAATACCGGGTGTTGATGCTGCGATGAGCGTCGTCACCCGCTTCGCCCCCAGCCCCAACGGCTACCTGCATCTGGGCCACGCCCTGTCGGCGCTGACCGGGTTCCGGGCGGCGCGGCGGGCGGGCGGGCGCTTCCTGCTGCGCATCGAGGACATCGACCTCACCCGCGCCCGGCCCGAATTCGAGGCGGCGATCCTCGAGGACCTGGCGTGGCTGGGCCTCTCGTGGGAACGGCCGGTGCGCCGCCAGTCCGGGCACTTCGCCGATTACGCCGCGGCGCTGGCCAGGCTGTGGGAGGCCGGGCTGACCTATCCGTGCTTCTGCACCCGCAAGGACATCGAGGCCGAGATCGCCCGCAGCCCGGCCGCGCCGCACGGCCCGGAAGGCGCGCTCTATCCGGGCCTCTGCCGGCATCTGGGCGACGATGAACGGCGCCGGCGGCTCGGTGCCGGCGAGAAATTCGCCATCCGGCTCGACGTGGCCAGGGCCGTGGCCGCGGCCGGGCCGCTGCGCTGGCATGACCGGCTGAAGGGCACGGTCGAGGCCGATCCCGCCTCGCTGGGCGACGTGGTGCTGGCCCGCAAGGACATCCCCACCTCGTACCATCTCGCGGTGACCGTCGACGACGCCCTCCAGGGCGTGACCCTGGTGACGCGCGGCGAGGACCTGTTCCATGCCACCCACATCCACCGCCTGCTGCAGGCGCTGCTGGGCCTGCCGGTGCCGGACTACTGGCATCACGGCCTGATCCGCGACGCGCGGGGCGTGCGCCTCGCCAAGTCGAAGGGCGCCCCGGCGCTCCGGGACCTGCGCGCGGCCGGCATGACGGCGGACGAGGTGCTGGCGCTGGTGGACGGGGCTTCATCTTGGCAGTCATCCTTTGGCCAGGATGACGGTTGAAGGGAGGCGGGACTACTCCTGCCGATGGACGCGCGGCGCTGCCGCTCTTTCCCTTACCTCGCCGGGGGTCACGGCGTCGGGGGGCTTGCCGCGGTCGGTCCAGAAGCGGCGGATGTTGCCGACGAAGAAGTCCAGCAGCGCGGCCTTGCGCGCCGCGTCGTCGCCGGCGAAGGTGGTTTCGGCCAGGCCGTGCAGGAACACCTGCATGTAGTCGGCCAGCATGGCGAAGCCCGCCGGGTCCAGCTCCAGGATCTCGTGGTAGAGGTGGCGCAGGCGGCCGTTGCGCTCGGCCTCGATCTCGGCGCGGCTCTCGTCGAGCACCCGGCGCAACTCCGGGTCGGTGCGGGCGGCGGCCGTCAGCTCGCGCGCGGCGGTCTGCAACGGTCCCGACGCATGCTGCCACAGCACCGACACCGCCGCCCCGGCGATGCTGCCGCCGTCGCCGCGCCGCGCCGCCAGGCCCGCGTCCAGCTCGCGGCCGATCTCGGCGTGCAGCCAGCGCACCGCCGCCAGCAGCAGGTCGCCGGTGGTGGCGAAATGGTGCTGCACCTGCCCTCTTGTCGCGCCGGCGTGCTTGGCCACCTCGCTCATGGTGGTGCGGACGTAGCCGACCTCGACGAAGCAGTCCACGGCGGCGCGCAGGATGGTCTCGCGCGCGCTCTCGCCGCGGCGGGTCAGCCAGCGGCGCGGCGGCCGTTCGGAAGCAGGTGCGCCGGAAGCGGGTGCGTCGGACATGGCGCCAGAGTGCGGCAGACCCGCGCCGCTGTCCACGGCAAAGACCGATCATGCTTGATCGGTCTTTGGTTCCATGCTCATATCCTGCCGCATCATTCCCGGAGGAGGACGACATGGCATTGGTGGCGGTATTCGGCGCGAGCGGGCGCCAGGGGCTGGCGCAGGTGCGCCAGCTCGTGAAGGCGGGCCACGACGTGCGCGCCCTGTCGCGCAGCAAGGACCCGTTCTATGGCGAGGTGTTCGAGGGCACCGGCAAGGTCAGCGTCGTGCCGGCCGACACCGCCGACGACGAGTCGCTGCAGAACGCGGTGAACGGCGTCGACGCCGTGTTCTACACCCATCCGGTCCGCTACGGCGACCGCGTCACCTGGGTCGAGCGCGTGGGCCAGGCCTGCGTGCGCGCCGGCGTGAAGCGGATGGTCTGGAACACCTCCATGTGGATTCCGGACCGCGCGGGCGATCCGGGCCGCTACGGCCTCAACACCATCGCCATCCAC
>CAZVVC010000005.1:31907-32124 GCA_964630425.1 uncultured Bifidobacterium sp.
GCCCGGCCACGGTGTTCGGCTCGGTGCTGTTCATGGACAACCTGCTGACGAGCTGGGCGTTCGAATCCATCGTGCGCGACGGCATCTACACCTATCCGCACAACCCGTTCCTGCAGGCCAACTGGATCAGCCTCGACGACGTGGCGAAGTTCATGATCGCGGCCATCGACCGGCCGGACCTGGAAGGCGCGTGGATGAACATCGGCGGCCCCGAGCG
>CAZVVC010000006.1:0-21168 GCA_964630425.1 uncultured Bifidobacterium sp.
CAGAAACACGCGCAGATGATCGTTGATCTCGGGCGGGGATACGATCACGCAAGGGCGCGTTTTCTGGATTTCGCTGCCCACCGTGGGATCGAGCGCGACAAGCCAGACTTCACCCCGTGCTGGTCGTTTGCGGTCCTTCACCATTCAAGCGTGGCGTCGTCCGCATTGGCGAAATCGGGCCATGCGGCTTCATCGTCGCCGGCTTCGGCCAGTTCCTTCGCGGCCTCCGCCCATCCGGCGCGGGGATGCGGCTTCAGGACCGACAGGATGACCCGGCCGTTCTCAAGGTTGAGGTCGAGCATGTCGCCCGCCTGCACCTGCAGGTGGGCAAGCACCGGCTTGGGCAGGAGAATACCCGCCGAGTTTCCCATGCGCCTGATCGCTGCTTGCATCATCATCACTCCATGTCAGGCCACCAATATAGTGGGGGAAACATGATGTTACAACAATGTTATTACTTCATGTTGCGATAGGGTCTGGCCGGCGTTCGTTCCCGGCCTCGGCGGAGATCGTCCCGGGGCCTGCTGGACGTCACCTTTTCGGATCGACCCGCCCTGCGCGAAAATGGCGCCATAACGTCACCGCCGCCGTTTCCGGGCCGTTGGTGAGGTTACCAGGTTGTTGGATTAATTGGTCGGGGAGAGAGGATTCGAACCTCCGGCCCCTGCGTCCCGAACACAGTGCTCTACCAGGCTGAGCTACTCCCCGACGGGCCCTTAGGTGGGGCAGGGCGCGTGTATAGCGTTCCCTTGCGCCGGCTGCAAGCGGCCTTAGCGAGGAAAAACCCAAAAAGCCCCGAAAATCTAGAAAGCCCTGTCGATGGAGAAATCGACGATGCCGCTCAGCGCCTCGCGGGTGGGCGAGGGGGTGAACAGGCGCAGCGCGTCCTTGGCCATGGCGCCGTAGTGGCGGGCGCGGGTCAGGGTGTCGGCGAGGGCGTCGTACCGGGTCATCAGGTCGAGTGCCCGGTCCAGGTCGCCTTCCTCCTGCCGCTCCACCTGCTCCAGCGTGCGGCGCCAGAAATTCCGCTCCTCGGCGCTGGAGCGGCGATAGGCCAGGATCACCGGCAGGGTGATCTTGCCCTCGCGGAAATCGTCGCCGACCGACTTGCCCAGGGTCGCCTGCTTGGCCGAATAGTCGAGCGCGTCGTCGGCGAGCTGGAAGGCGATGCCCAGATTGCGGCCGAAGCTCTCCAGCGCCTCCTCCTCGGCGGCCGGCCGGTCCGCGACGATGGCGCCGATCTGGCAGGCGGCGGCGAACAGCACGGCGGTCTTGGCGCTGATCACCTGAAGATAGCTGTCCTCGGTGGTGTCCACGTCGTTGGAGGTGATGAGCTGTAGCACCTCGCCCTCGGCCAGCACCGCCGAGGTGCCGGACAGCAGGCGCAGCACGTCCAGCGAGCCGTCGTCGGTCATCACCTGGAAGGCGCGGCTGAACAGGAAGTCGCCCACCAGCACGCTGGCCTGGTTGCCCCACAGCACGTTCGCCGTGTCGTTGCCGCGGCGCAGGCGGCTTTCGTCGACCACGTCGTCATGCAGCAGGGTGGCGCTGTGCAGGAACTCGATGCAGGCGGCGAGCGGCACGTGCCGGTCGCCCTCGTAGCCGCAGAGCTTGGCGGTCGCCAGGGTCAGCATGGGCCGCAGCCGCTTGCCGCCCGAGGCGATCAGATGGCCGGCGAGCTGGGGGATCAGCGCCACGGGGCTCTGCATCCGCGCCATGATGACGTCGTTGACCCGGCGCATGTCGTCCTTGACCAGATCGGTCAGCACATCGAGTGCCGACGGTTGCGCGCTCTTCTCCCTGCTGATCCGGACGACGTTATCCAAGAGCGGTTTCCTTGCTTTTCTGCATTCTGGTCAAGATAGAAGGGCGTAAGATCGACGGTCAAGTAAACTGCCTGCCATCGGAAGTCGAGCCACGTCATGAAGGAAGTCCTGCGTACCAACGATCCGGTGCTGCTCTCCGTCGCGCAAAGCCTGCTCAAGGAGGCGGGAATCCAGACCCTGGTCTTCGACGGCTATACGGCCGTCGTGGAGGGCAGCATCGGCGCCATCCAGCGCCGCCTGATGGTGGGCGACGACGACGCGGCCGAGGCGCGCGCCATCATCGTGGACTCCAGGATCGATGAATGACGCCGCCGGCGGCGTGACCGAGGACGCGCTGCTGGGCGGAAGGGTGCGGCTGGCCCAGCCGCGCGGCGGCTACCGCGTCGCCATCGATCCGGTGCTGCTGGCGGCGGCGGTGCCGGCGAAGCCCGGCCAGACCGTCCTCGACGTGGGCGCCGGCACGGGCGCGGCGGCGCTGTGCCTCGCCGCGCGCGTCCCGGGCCTGGCGCTGACGGGGATCGAGCGCGACCCGGCCGCCCTGGCGCTCTCGCGGCGGAACGGCACGGATAACGGCGTGGCGGCCGACTGGATCGAGGGCGACGTGCTCGCGCCGCCCGCAGCGCTGCTGGCGCGGCAGTTCCACCATGTCATGAGCAACCCGCCCTATCGCTCGGTGGAGCGGGGGCAGCGCAGCCCGCTGCCGGAACGGGCGGCGGCCCATGCCATCGGCGACGGGGATTTCGCCGCCTGGCTGGCGTTCTGCGCCAGCCGCGTGCGCGGCGGCGGCACCCTCGCCCTCGTGCTGCCCGCGGGCGAGGCCGCGCGCGCCGTCGCCCTGCTCGAGCCGCGCCTTTCGGGCATCACCCTGTTCCCGCTATGGCCGCGCCGGGGCGCCGAGGCGAAGCGCGTGATCCTGCGCGCCCGCCGCGGCGGACGGGCGCCGTCGCGGATACTGCCCGGCCTGGTGCTGCACGAGGAGGACGGTTATACGGCCGAGGCCGAGCGCGTGCTGCGCGGCGGCGAGGCGCTTGCCTTCTAGGCTCAGCTCTCGGTCTGGGTGAAGCGGGCGAGTCTGTCGCCCTTGCCGGCGCCGGTCACCACATAGAGGACGCCGATCAGCACCAGCAGGCCGGTGGCGATGGCGGGCGCGAGGATGTCGCCTTCCGAGACGCGCACCACGATCAGCGACAGGCAGACCAGCGCGCCCAGCAGCGGCACCGCCAGCGGCACCTCGAAGCGGCCGCGCGGCTCGCCCCGCCGCCGCTTCAGGACGACCAGCGCCATGTTGACCACCACGAAGACGCACAGCAGCAGCAGCACGGTGGCCGAGGCCAGCTCCTTGATGTCGCCGACCAGCGCCAGCGCGGCGACCACCAGGAACAGGGCGGCGATGGCCACATGCGGCGTCTGCCGCCGGGCGTGCACCCTGCCGAACGCCTTGGGCATCAGCCCTTGATTCGACATGCCGTAGAGCATGCGCGAGGCCATCAGGTAGTTGATGAGCGCGGTGTTGGCGACCGCGAAGATGGTGATGAAGGTGAAGCCGACCGCCGGGAACCAGGGCGCCGCCCGCTCGACCACCGAGGTCAGCGGGCCGGCGGCGGCGGCCAGCTCCTGCCACGGCACCACCGAGACGGCGGTGACGGCGACCGCCAGGTAGATGGCGGTGGCGATCAGCATGGCCGAGATCAGCGCGATGGGCATGTTGCGCTCGGGCCTCTTCACCTCCTCGGACACGTTGAGCATGTCCTCGAAGCCGATGAAGGAGAAGAAGGTCAGCACCGCGCCCTGCATGACGATGAGCGCCAGCGACCCGTCCGTGTCGGCGGGGAACTCCAGCAGGCTGACGCTGCCCCAGTGGTCGACGCCCACGGCGATCACCAGCAGCAGGCCGGCCGCCTCGATGCCGGTGCAGATCAGGTTGAACCACAGGGATTCGCGGATGCCGCGCACCAGCACGCCGGCGACCAGCAGCAGGAAGCCCAGCGCCAGCACCTCGATGGGCACCGTCTGCCAGCCGAACAGCTGCTTGAGGTTCGCGGCGACCACGTTGGACTGGGTGGCGATCGAGGTCAGGCCGGAACAGACCACGGCGAGGCCCACCAGATAGCTGAGCAGCGGCTTGCCATAGGCCCGGTGGGTGACGTAGGCGGCGCCGGCGGCCTTGGGATAGCGCGAGGCGATCGAGGCATAGGAAAGGCCGGTCAGCAGCGCGGCCACCATGCTCACCACGAAGGCGATCCATATGGCGCTGCCCAGCTGTCCCGCGGCCTTGCCGACCAGGCCGTAGATGCCGGCGCCGAGCATGCTGCCGAGGCCGTAGAGCGTGAGTTGGAAGGGACCGATAGTCCGCAGGAGGGGGGGCTGGGCGTCGTCCTGCCCGGGCGTGCGCGTCTCGAAGGGTTCCTGTGTCATCGCCACAGGTTAGTGCGCGGGCGCCGGGCGATCCAGCGCGGCCTGATTCAGCGCGGCCTGATCCAGCGCGTCCCGGGTCTGCGGCGAGAACCTGGCCAGCAGCAGCGTGAGCACGCCCGACATCAGCACGAAGGCGCCCACCGCGAGGACGCCTCCGCCATATCCGCCCGTCGCCTCCTTCACCGCCCCGAGGATGTAGGGGCCGAGGAATCCGCCCAGATTGCTGATGGAGTTGATGAGCGCGATGCCCGCCGCGGCGGCCGAGCCGCGCAGCACCGCCATGGGCAGGGTCCAGAACACGGGGAAGGCGGCGAAGGTGGCGAGGAAGCCGGCGCAGAACAGGCCGTAGAACAGCACCGGCCTGTCGGCGAGCTGGCCGCTGAGGGCGAACAGGACGCCGCCCGCCAGCGCCGGCAGCGCCAGGTTGCGCACGCGCTCGCCCGAGACGTCCGAGCGGCGGCCCCAGAACAGCAGCACGCCGGCCGCCAGCAGGTTGGGCACGGCCGCGACCAGCCCGGTCTCGAAGGTGCTGAAGTCGCCTAGGTCCCGGGTGATCTGCGGGATCCAGAAGGTGAAGCCGTAGAGGCCGACGACGATCCCCATGTAGATGAACGACATGGCCCAGAGCTTGGGCACGGTCAGCGCCTGCCGGATCGAGCCGTGCGCGGTGACGGCCGCCTGGGCATCCTCCTCGGCCAGCCTGGCGTTCAGCCACCGTTTCTCGTCGTCGCCCAGCCAGCGCGCCTCGTCCGGCCGGTTGGGCAGCAGCGCCAGCACCACCAGCCCCAGCGCGACCGTCGGCAGCCCTTCCAGGATGAACAGCCATTGCCAGCCGGCGAGGCCCAGATGGTCCATCCCCAGGATCAGGCCCGAGACCGGCGAGCCCAGCGTGGTCGACAGCGGCAGGGCGACCAGGAAGCCGCCCATGATCCGCGCGCGCCAGGCGGCGGGGAACCACACCGACAGGAAATAGACGATGCCGGGGAAGAAGCCGGCCTCGGCGAACCCCAGCAGGAAGCGCATGACGTAGAGGCTGACCGGGCCGCTGACCAGCGACATGCAGGCCGACAGGATGCCCCACGAGATCATGATGCGCGCGATCCAGACCCGCGCGCCGAAGCGCTTCAGCAGCATGTTGCTGGGCACCTCGAACAGCAGGTAGCCGATGAAGAAGATGCCCGCACCCAGGCCGTAGGCCGCGTCGGAAATCCCCAGGTCGGCGTTCATGGTCAGCCGGGCGAAGCCGATGTTGACGCGGTCGAGGAAGGACAGGAAGTAGCACGCCACCAGCAGCGGCAGCAGCCGCCACGCGATCTTGCGGCAGATACGGTCGCCCACATGCCCCTCCCTCATGGCCCCGCGCACAATGGCATGGCGCCCATCCGCCGGAAAGGGCCTATCCGGTCAGCGGTCGCGGGCGTTGCCGTAGAGGTCGAGCCGGTAGTCGACCAGGTTGTAGCCCATCTCGTCGGCGAGCCGCGTGAGCAGGTCTTCCAGGTGCTCGCTGCTGAATTCCAGCACCTGGCCGGTTGAGGTGTCGATGATGTGGTGATGCCGCGCCTTGTCGGCCATCTCGTAGCGCGAGCGGCCGTCGCCGAAGTCCGACCGGCGCAGGGCGCCGACGCCCTCGAAGAAGGCCAGCGTCCGATAGACCGTCGCGATGCTCAGGCCCGGCTGGAGCGCCGCCGCGCGGGCGTGGATCTCGCGGCAGTCGGGATGGTCCGTCATCTCGGTCAGCACCCGGATGATGGCGCGCCGCTTCGGGCTCATGGGCAGGCCGCGCGAGCGGCAGAGCTTCTCCATGCGCTCGATGCGTTCGTTGCCCTGGGCGGTCGATGGTTGAGCGGACATCCCCGATCCTTCGCCTGTTGCGCCTATTCATAAGACGTCTGAGGCAGGGGTTTTACATACGCCTGGGAGAAAATTTTTTGCTTGATCCCCTGCGATCGTCGTTCCCGCGCATCCGGGAACAGCGGGAATCCGTTGAAGTGGGATGCGGCGTCAGGGGCGCGCGGGTTTGGGCACGGGCGCCGCGGCGGGGCGCGCGGGCGGGGCGGCCGTGTCGGCGTCCGGCGACTTCGGCTTGTCCTTCTCGCGTTCCGCTTCGGACTTCTCGCTCTCGGTCTTGACCTTCTTGCCCGTCTCCTCCCGGACGCCAACCCCCTCGTTCCCGGCCGGCGGCCTGGGCGGCGCGGGCCGGGTATCCGCCGGCGGCGGCGTCTTGGCGTCCTCGTCCTGCGCCCAGGCGATGCCCGGCGCCGCCAGCGCCGCGCACAGGCCCAGCAGGGCCAGCTTCGTCCGCGCGCTCAGCATGTGGTGCGGCACGGCGCGGGCTCCGACCGGGTGACCTGGCCCGTATAGGTGTCGACATATTCGTCGAAACAGCCCTGCGGCGTGCTGACATGCCGCTTCAGCGTCCGGCCGTCCGGCATGAACGCCTGGCAGACCACCGTGGCGGCGGCGCTGGCGGCGATGCGGGTCATGCCCTCTGTCCGCCAGGTGGCGGGCCCGGCGGCATGGGCGCTGGAGAGGAAGGGCAGCGAGGCGGTCTTCTTGTCCTGGACGATCGCATCCAGCAGCACCCACTGATAGAAATTGCCCTGCCGCGGCGTCGCCACCCGCACGAAGATGTCGCCCGAATTGCAGATGGTCGCGTCGACCTTCAGGTTCTCCGGCGTGGAATACCAGTCGAACGGCGCGGCGGAACAGGTCAGGTTGTCACGCCAGGCTTCCTGCTGCGCCTTCGCCTGTTCCCAGCTCCTGTCCTCGACGCCGTTGAACATGGCCTGGGCCTTGTCCACCCATTGCGGCGCCGCCGACAGGATCGAAACCGCCAGCGTCGGATAGATGATGATCCACTGCCACCACTTCGTCGGTCCCCCCTTGGCCCCGTCAGCCTCGGAACTGCTCGACTTCGTCATGGTCTTCATCCCAAGAGGGAATGCCCCTGATGATGCCGTTATGGTATCGCAATCGCCGGTGGAAAAGAAGGACCGGCGCGCCTATTCGCCGTGCAGCGCCTGGAACGACCGGCGCTGGAACAGCCAGCGGCCGCCGCGCTTCACCACCACGTCGTCATACTGTCCGCGCGGGCGCAGCTCGGTGCCGTCCTGCATGACCGCGAGTTCCGAGGTGTAGGAACGGACATGCGCCGTGTCGCCCTCGACGCGGATCGTGCCGGGCATGGCCATCATGTTCACGAACGGGAACAGCTTCATGGACTCGACCCAGGCCGCGACGATGGCGGTCTTTCCCTTGACCGATTCCATCCCGGGCACGACCGGCAGGTTCCATTCGCTGTCCTCGGTCCAGTTGTCGCCCCACAGCGCCGCGTCGCGCTGGTTGACCGCGTTGCAATAGCTTTCGATCAGTTCGCGGATGGCAAGCCTGTCCTCGGTCGTTCCGGTGTTCATCGCTGTCTCCCCATGCGGCCTGCGTGCCGAAGGCACAGTGTGGTCAAAATCGCGGCGCTTTCCAAGGGCGCCTGCCGCTTGTGGGCGGCGCGAGCATCCGATAGCCTCCCGCCTGAAAACGGGTCAACAGGACGGAGGCTGCCCTTGATGCGCCGGATTGAACTGGTCGCGCTGGTCGCGATCGCGGGATTTGCGTTCCTTTCGCCGTCGGCCGGCCATGCCGCGACCACGCCGCCCAGGCAGGACCCGGCGCACCCGGTCACCCAGCCCGCCTATCCGTCGGATGCGTTCCAGAAGGGCGAGGAGGGCGCCGTGGTGCTCAGCTTCACCGTGCGGGCCGACGGGACGGTGGACCCGGCGAGCGTCACCGTGGCGGAAAGCAGCGGCTCGGCCTCGCTCGACAAGGCGGCGGTGGCCGAGGCCGGCGGCAAGTGGCGCTTCACGCCCGCGACCGAGGACGGCAAGCCGGTCGCCGCCCAGCACATGTTCCGCGTGGTCTACGAGATCGAGGAGCCCGCCGCCGCGGCCAAGGGAACGACCATCGCGTCCCAGCCCGGCCTCGTCAGCGTGCGCAAGAAGTTCACGCCCGACGCGAAGACGGCCACCGACAAGGAACAGAAGCGCGACTATCAGGAAGGCAAGGTCGACGGCGTCTATTACCGCTTCTACGACGACGGCTCGGGCACCTTCCAGCTCAACGCGCCGGGCACCGACCCGGTCGGCGCCTGGAACCTCACCTGCGGCTCGGTGGGCGCCGAGACGCTGTGCGTCGCCCGCTACTACAAGCTGGAGGTGGCGCTGGTGAAGGACAGGGGATGGCTGGTCGCGTTGCTGGGACAGCGCATGGGCGTGTGCAACATCGCCTTTATCCCGCGCGACAAGACGCAGGAGGTCACCGCCCTGACGCTGGAGAATCCGCCCGCCCAGCCGGCCGTGTTCCCGGACAAGGACGGCACCGGCGTCATCAAGGGGCTGATGGAGATGGACTCCTTCGTCGCCCCCTGCGGCCAGGACATGATCGCCGATCCCAACATGGCGATGCGCCCCGCGCCGTTCCCGGTGATCCGCCGCTACATGGAATGGGTGCTGGCCGGCCAGCCCGCCGGCTGACGGAGCGCGCCGACTTTCCCGTTCCTTCCGGCGCGGGCGGCGGTCTAGACTGCCGCTGCATTCCGGGGAGGACAGGATGACGAAGGCGAAGAAGGCCGGCTTTTCGGCCGAGCGGCTGGCCCGCATCGACAGCGTGCTGCGCGAGAAATATGTCGGGAAGGGCGAGCTTCCCGGCACGCTGCTGCAAATCTGGCGGCGCGGCGATCTCGCCTATCAGGGCATGCTGGGCTCGATGGACCTGGAGCGCGGCAAGCCCATGCGCGAGGATGCCGTCTTCCGCATCTATTCCATGACCAAGCCGGTCACCGCCGTCGCGCTGATGATGCTGGTCGAGGAAGGCCGCATCGGTCTCGACGACGACGTTGCCCTGCACATCCCGTCCTGGAAGGATCTGGCGGTGTTCGCCGGCGGCGTGCCGGGCGCGTTCCTGACGACGCCCGTGCGCCGTCCCATGAAGGTGCTCGACCTGTTCACCCACACGGCTGGCCTCACCTATGGTTTCCTGGCGCGGACCAATGTCGATGCGGCCTATCGCAAGCGCAAGGTGGCCGAGCCGGCGAACGAGGGCGGCATGGACGGTCTCATCGCCGACCTGGCCGCGCTGCCGCTGGAATGCTCGCCCGGCGACTCCTGGAACTACTCGGTGTCCATCGACGTGCTCGGCTATCTGGTCGAGAAGATTTCCGGGATGACGTTCGGCGAATTCCTGCGGACCCGCCTGTTCGAGCCGCTGGGCATGGCGGATACCGCGTTCCACGTCGATCCGGGGAAGATCGACCGGTTCGCCTCCTGCTACGTGGCCAGGCCCGAGGGCGGCATCACCTTGCAGGACGACGCGCGGGCCAGCAGCTACGCCGCGCCGCCGGCCTTCGAATCGGGCGGCGGCGGGCTGGTGTCGACGGCGGCGGACTACATGCGCTTTTGCCGCATGCTGCTCGGCGGCGGCGAACTGGACGGCGTGCGCATCCTCGGCCCCAAGACCGTGGCCCTGTTCAGCCTGAACCTGCTGCCCGGCAGCAAGGACATGACCGAGATCGGCCTCGCCCCGGCGCAGTTCAACGAGGCGGGCTATGCGGGCGTCGGCTTCTCGCTGGGCTGCGGGGTGACCATCGACCTGGCGCGCACGCGGCTGCCGGGCACGGTCGGCGAGTTCTTCTGGGGCGGCGCCGCGGCGACCGCGTTCTGGATCGACCCGAAGGAGGACATGGCCGTGGTGTTCATGACCCAGGTCCTCCAGTCGCCGCACCATATCGGGCTGCGCCGCGACCTGCGCACGCTGGTCTATTCGGCGATGACCGAATCCTACGCCTGAGGCGGCCCGGTCGGTTCGGCCGCGTCCGCGGCACGTCAACGCGGCGCGCGGTTATCGCGTTTCTTCCAGCCGGGATTTATGGCGATTTTGTGTCGAAACATGTCTAAATGTGGCGCCGGCCGCCGCGCGCCGCCGGAAGCGATGCGCAATTGTCGAGGGTAGAGTGGCGGTGCCAGGATCGGATGCAGTCGCGGTGCCGGCGGACCAGGCGTCCGCGCGACTGGCGGCGGCGCGGCTCCATGCGCTGGGCTGGACATGCGAAACCTTCGCGTGGCACGTCGGTTCGGACATCGTCTGCACCGCGCGGGACGAGAAAGCCGTGGTCCGCTGCGCCGGCGAGCAGGTGGGCATCGACGACGTCCGCCATGCCGCCGCGGTCAGGGACTATCATGCCGCCGGCTCGGCCCTGATCGTCCACCAGGGACAGGTGGCGGCGCAGGTCCGGACCCTCTCGTCCGAGGCCGGCATCCCGCTGGTGCATCTCGACGAGCTGGTCGCGGGCAGCCGCTGGGACCGCAGCGAGCAGGGCGCGCGCCAGCGGCTGGAGCGCGAAATCGGCAGCGACCGCGACGGCCTTCCGGGGGAAGACGCGCAAACCCGCCGGACGCTGATGGCCTATTACCAGGCGCTCAACGCCTATGAGAGCGACCACCGCGCCTGGGTGGCCGCGACGCGCCGCCACCCGTGGGTACGCGCGTTGGGGGCGCTGATCGTGTTGCCGCCCTTCCTTCTCATCGGAAGCGGCTATTTCCTCTATGTCATGGCGTCCGTGCTGGCGCTCGCGGTCTATGCGGTGTTCTTCGCCCGCCCGGGGCCGGAGCCTGTCGCGCCGGCGCCGCCCGACGCCACGGCGCGGCAGCTGATCCGCGACGACCGGGCGCCGCTTCCGCCCCGCATGCCGCCGCCGGACAGGGAAGGCCTCGCCGGCCTGCCGGCGCGCCGCGCCGCTTTCCCGCCGGGACCGGCCGGCCGGGGTGCCGCCCCGCCGACGCGCTCCATCGTCAAATGCCCCAAATGCCGCACCAGGATGCGCCTGCCGCGCGGCAAGCGGGTGACCGCGACCTGTCCCGCCTGTCGGCACAAGTTCCGCGCCGATACCTGAGCCCGGCCGGTCACCGGCAGGCGGGGCATCCTTGCGGGGCTGGAGGATGCTCAGAAGTAATAGGATGCGCCGATCGAAACCTGGTGCGCCGCGGGCTCCACCGCGAAGCTGTTGGCCGGATTGATCTCGACGCTGTAGTCGTTGTAGTTCGAATAGGTGTAGTCCAGCCGGCCGGCCCAGCCGCCGCCCAGCGCCATTTCGACGCCGCCGCCCACGCGCCAGGCGTCGCGGGTGAGGCCGTCGTCGAACACCGTGGTCGGCTGTCCGCCCGCCGGCGTGTTGATGAAGCGGGTATTGAAGCGGGTCTGGCCCCAGCCGCCGGAGGCATAGATCATGGTGCTGGGCGAGACGACCAGGCCCAGGCGGCCCATCACGCCCCAGCTCCAGCGATTGCCCTGCTCGATGGTCGAATCGCTGATGTCGTCGGACACCGAGGTGTTGCCGCTGGCGTCGCTCCACCGCCCGGTGCCCTCGATGCCGATGATGAAGCTGTCGCTCAGCGGCACGTTGTAGCCCAGCAGCACGCCGGCCGCGATGCCGTCGCTGCCCAGCCCGGTGATGCGGCCGCCATTCTCCTCGTCGAAATCGGGCAGGTCGGAGCGGTTGTTGAGTTGATAGCTGTCGTAGCCGACCTGGCCGCCGACATAGAAACCCGCGAACGGATTCCGTTCCGCGGCGGACTGCGCGGCGGCCGTGCCGGCTGTCGCCGCCAGCACGCCCGCGGCGATGCAGGTGGTGCGCAGAAGGTTCTTCATTTCGGACTCCTCGTTTGTCGACTCTGCGCCGAGGCAAACTTGGGAGAACCCGATTTGTTCCCTTACGAGAGGATTTTTCTGTTTCCGCGCAATACCTTGAGCGTAACGATCAACGTGGCGGAAGGCCTCGCTTGGCGCGCGCCTCGTTCATGCGCTCGCGGTCGCCGCTCAGCCGATCGCCCAGTTCCTCCTCGGAAACGGTGCCCGCCATGTGCCGGCCGGCCAGCCCGCCATTGTACATGATCATCTTTTCCGGGGTGACGGCCAGGATGGTGCGCAGCGGCGAATCCAGCAGGTTGTTGAAGAACGCCTCGCCTTCCTTGCTGGTCGGATTGAGCTTCTTCGACAGCGCCGGGTAGAACCATCCCTTGGTGGCCTCGTCCTGGAAGAACTCGCCGCGGCCCTTGAAGGTGATCGCCCCCGTCGGCAGCCCGTCCGGCGCGGTCTTGGGATAGCCGGCGCTGGAGATGTTCACCGACACGCGCGGGTCGCGCCTGATCGCCGCGGCCCGGTGCCGATGCTCGGAGAAGGTCAGCCAGATCTTGCCGTCCTTCCACACGAAGGCGTGGGTCACGCCGACGGGCCAGCCGTCCTTGGTGGCCCACATCAGCACGCATTCGTTCGAGTTGGTGACCAGTTGCTCGACCTCCTTCTCGCTGAACGGATAGATCGAGACGATTTCGTGGTCGTGTGTCTGCGCCATGCTTCCCTCCCTGGGGGCTGATTGTCTTCCCACCGGCACTGTCGGCGATGCCGGCGGGAAAAACAATCATCAACGCTGAACGATGTGCCGAATTCCGCTCAGGCCGGCTGCAGCACCCGCTCGCGGCCGGGCGCCCTGGTCACCTCCCAGGTGTCCATGCCCTCGCCGGGGCCGCCGGGCGCATAGAACGCCTTCAGTTCCTCGTCGATGAAACGGATCGGCCGGGTGCCGTCGTAGCGGTCGGTGTGGTACTTCACCATGGTGAACATGCGCCGGTGCCGCTCGACCGTGGCCATGAGCTGGATGATCGGCCACGGATAGCCGGGCTTCTTGATGTAGCAGTCCAGCTCGTTGAAGCGCTGCAGCACCTCGAACTCCTCGCCCAGCGCCTTCAGCCGGGCCAGCTCGTCGTCGATGCTGTCGGTCCAGACGGCCACGTGCTGGAGGCCGCCCTGAGGGTTGTCCTTCAGGAAGTCCTTGTAGACCGACGGGCCTTCGTTGTGGTGGCAGATCAGCTCGAACTGGTGCTCGCCCGAATAGGTGAACGCCGCGGTGATGTTGAAGGTCTGTTCCTTGCCGCGATAGGTGCAGTTGCCGCCGACCACGTCGAAGCGGTCGCGGATGAAGAACGGGCCGACGCCGATGTCGATGAAATAGGGCAGCGCCGCGCGCACGTCGGGCACGACATAGCCCTGCTGGACGATGGGTCCAAGGATGATGCTCATTTCTCTCTCCCCGCTGGATGCGCAGGACAGAATGCGGCGGCGGCGTGCCGCGGCCAAGCGGAAAATTCACGCGTGCATTTAACGGATGGGCAGGCCCGAAAAGAGAAATGCCGGGCTCTTGCGAGCCCGGCAGTATAGGGAAGACTTCATGTCTTGGGGAGACGATGAACTCAAGGCAACCCTGGAAACGGGGAGGAAAGCAGGGCTGCCGACCCTAAACCTCAATATGAGGAGGTTTTCGGGGTCACCACGTCGAACCGTTACTTCGTGGTGACAAGTTGAAATCTATTTGTGCGGCGCAGCATCGTCCACCTACATTCGCGCAAGACCGCTATGCGTAAACGCACTGCCGTAAATATGCCATATTTCGCCTCGTTTCCGCGCCTCCCGGGTCAGCGAGACGGTCTGAGCCCGCGTTCGAAGACCACGCGGAGCTGGTGCGGCGCACTCACCGCCACGCCGTCCTCGGTCGCCGGCTTGAAGCGCCAGGCGGCGATCGCATGGGCGATCGCGGCCCTGTCCAGCGCGGGATAGCCGCTGCTTTCCGTGACGGTGACGCTATCCGGGTCCAGCGTGCCGTCGGTTCGGACGACGAAGCCCAGGATGACGGCGCCGTGCTCGCCGAGCATCGCCGATCCCGGCGGAGGGAGAGGCTCGGTTATGGGGTGCTCGGGATCCTGCTGCGGCGGTGTGCGGCGCGCATCCGGCGGACGCTGGGGCGCGAACACCATCCGCTCGCGGTGCATGGCGGCGATCGGCCTGCCGCCGCTCGTGGCCGGCAGGAAAGACCAGTTCGGCGCGCCGCTGACCAGGGCGTGGTCGAGCACCGCATTGCCCGTGCTCGACACTATCCTGATGGTCGCCGCGTCCACGCTGCCGTCCGACCGCACCAGGAATTCGATCTCCGCTTCGCCTTCGAGCCCCTTGGTGCCGGGCGGATACGGCACGAACGGCGGACGGTTCGGGTCCTGCTGGACCGGCTTCTCGACGAGCGCCCGCGAGCCCATCTCCAGCGGTGCCTGTGATTCGAACGCGCCGTCCCAGGCAGGTTCCGTGGCGTGGGCGAGACCGCAAGGGGTCAACGTCAACACGCAAGCCGCTCCAAATCGCTTTACCCGATTCATCCGGTATCCCCCAAACCCGCCAGCAGGCCGCCGTGCCGTCCAAGGCGTCAACCTACGTTCCGCGGAAAGCCGGCACAACGTCGGATCGCGGATGACGGGGTGACGTCCCGGACGCATGCCTTCCGGCGGTACGCCGGAACCTGTCTGGAACAATTCCGGCGTTCGTTCGTAATGATCCCGGAAGGTAAGGGACCACCTGACATATTGTCTTCTTGCCGGGTTCACGCACCGGGTGCGAGGATCGACGTGACTGGGGGGGCAGGGGAGGAGGGCGCATGTGGATACAGCGCGTGTCCGAGACGATGCACGCGCGCCCGGCGCTGGGGCTGGCGATCGGCGCCGCATGTCTCGGCGTGGCCGTCGCCGCGCAGTTCGTCAGCGGCACCGCCATGGCGTTCATGGTGTTCTATCCCGCGATCATGCTCGTCGCCTTTTTCGCCGGCCGGCCCGCGGCCTATGCCGGCGTCGCGCTGTCGAGCGCCTTCCTCTGGCTTTACTACGTGCCGCCCGCCCGGCGTCTTCCGCCCGGCAAGGACGACCTGATCGGCATCGTCGCCTTCATCGCGCTGGGCGTGCTCATCACCGCGCTGACGGGCAGCCTGACCAAGGCGCTGGTGCGCCTGGGCGCCATGCAGCGGGATGCCGAGCACGCACGCAGGGAAGCCTCGGCGCTGGTGTCCGAAATGGGCCATCGCCGCCGCAACGAGCTGATGCTGGTCGACGCCATCGCCCGGTCGGTGACGCCCCGGACGCCCCAGGGGCACGTGGCGCTGCGCGAGTTCAGCAACCGCATCCGGGCGCTGGCCGCCTCGGGCGACCTGCTCATGCAGGAATCCGAGGGCGCGCCCATCGACAAGCTGATCGACGGCCAGATCCGGCCGTTCTGTCCGCCCGAGCGGGTGCGTCAGAGCGGGCCGCCGCTGATGCTGTCGGGCATGGCGGTGCGCTATCTGGGCATGGCGCTGCACGAGCTGTGCACCAATGCGACCAAGCACGGCGCGCTGGCCCATGACGGCGGATATGTCGAGCTGTCGTGGCAGACCGGCGCGCCCGGCTTCCGCATGTGCTGGAAGGAGCGCGGCGGCCCGCCCGTCACGGCCACCGACTCCTCGGGTTTCGGGCGAAAAGTCCTGACCGAGCTGGTCCCCTCCGCCCTGCAAGGGCACGCGACCCTCGACTTCGCCCCCGGCGGCATCGAATGGACGCTGGAAGCCTCGTCGGTCACCGCCGGCCAGCCGCAGGCCGACGACACCGCATAGGCAGGCGGAACTGCCGGCGAATCCCGATGTTTATCCCTGCGGGCCGCTCGGTCCGGCAGTGCGGGCAAGGGAGCGACCGTCTTGGGTAATCTGGAACTGGCGATGATCGGCAATTGCAGCATCGCCGCGCTGCTGGACGAAAAGGCACGGATCGTCTGGTGCTGCTTTCCGCGGTTCGACGGCGACCCCATGTTCTGCGCGCTGCTGAGGAAGGGCGATGCCGAGGACGGGTTCACCTCGGTCGAGCTGGCCGGGCAGGTGCGCGCCAAGCAGGTCTACCGGCGCAACACCGCCATCGTCGAGACCACGCTGGTCGCCGACGACGGCAGCGCCATCCGGATCACCGATTTCGCGCCGCGCTTCAAGGACAAGGGACGCACCTTCCGCCCGATGATGCTGGTGCGGCGGATCGAGCCGCTGGCCGGCAGGCCGCGGATCACGGTGCTGATGCGCCCGGCCTGCGCCTATGGCGCGTCGGTTCCCGAGGTGACCCAGGGCAGCAACCACATACGCTACGTCGCGCCGGGCCTTGCCCTGCGGCTGACCACCGACGTGCCGCTGTCCTACATCCGGGAAGAGCGCGGCTTCATGCTCGAGCGGCCGGCGACCATGCTGATGGGGCCGGACGAATCGCTCCCGACGGGCATCGCAGAGACCGGCCGCGACTATTTCGAGCGGACCGAGGAATACTGGTTCGAATGGTGCCGCTACCTGTCGCTGCCGTTCGAATGGCAGACCGAGGTGATGCGCGCCGCGATCACCCTCAAACTGTCCAATTACGAGGAAAGCGGTGCGATCATCGCGGCGGTCACCACCTCGATTCCCGAAGCGCCCGGCACCGCGCGCAACTGGGACTACCGGTTCTGCTGGCTGCGGGATTCCTATTTCGTGGTGCACGCCCTGAACCGCCTGGGCGTCACCCGGACCATGGAGGGCTATCTCCGCTTCCTCATCAACGTGGCGACCGTCGAGGACGTCGAGGATTTGCAGCCCGTGTTCGGCATCACCCAGGAGCGCGCGCTGGACGAGTGGGAGGCGACCGCGCTGGACGGCTATCGCGGCATGGGGCCGGTGCGGGTCGGGAACCTGGCCTACCGGCAGATCCAGAACGACGGGTACGGCCATGTGGTGCTCGCCGCGACGCAGAGCTTTTTCGACGCCCGGCTGCGCCGGCCCGGCGACGCCAGCCTGTTCGCCCAGCTCGAGACGCTGGGCGAGCGGGCGGCGGCGAAATGGGACCAGCCGGACGCCGGGCCGTGGGAGTACCGCTCGCGCGCCTCGGTGCACACCTTCTCGGCCATCCTCTGCTGGGCCGCCTGCGACCGGCTGCGCAAGATCGCCGACCGGCTCGACCTGCCTGAGCGGTCCGCCTACTGGCGCGGCCAGGCCGAGGCGATCCGCGCCGCCGTGCTGGAGCACGCCTGGAACGCCGAGCGCCGCCTGATGGCCGCGACCTTCGGCGGCCGGGAACTGGACGCCAGCCTGCTGCTGATGGGCGAGCTGGGCTTCCTCGCCTATGACGACCCGCGCTACGAAGGCACCGTCGCGGCCATCGAGAAGGCGCTGCGGCGGGGCAAGCATCTGCACCGCTATGTGGACCGCGACGACTTCGGCGAGCCGACCACCGCCTTCAACGTCTGCTCGTTCTGGTTCATCGACGCGCTGGCGGGCATGGGGCGGATGCAGGAAGCGCGCGAGCATTTCGAGGAGATGCTGCGCGCGCGCAACAAGATGGGCCTGCTGTCCGAGGACCTCGATCCGGTCACCGGCGAGCTGTGGGGCAATTTCCCGCAGACCTATTCCATGGTCGGCCTCATCAACTCGGCCATGCGGCTCAGCCGCAAATGGGAGGACGCGTTCTAGATGCCGGTGACGTTCCGGCTGCGGAATCCTGTCATCTTTCTGGAACTTAGCTGTGGCAGAAGCATTGACGCGCCGGAAGCCCGGCGCTCGGCCGGGCGAGGCCGAAACAGCAGGGACCCATCCGTCATGAAGATGTTCGACCGCGCCGTCATGCCCGCGACCGTCGTCGATTCCTGGGAGGCGGCCGGGACGGGCGCGCCCCGCCGGCGACGGGCCGGGACTTCGCGGCCACAGCGGACCTATGTGGACCGCGAGGCGTCGCTGGAGGAACTGCTGGCCGAGCCGATCGTGCGCACCCTGATGCGCCGCGATGGCGTGACCGACCAGCAGGTGCTGGCCGCCGTCGCGCGCCGGGCGCTCATCGCCGGCTGACAGACTCCGCTTGATCCGCCGGCCGCGAGCCGCAATATCGCGGCATGGCCAGGCTCCCCACATCGCTGCGTCTCGACCGGCTGCTGTCCAATCTGGGCTATGGCAGCCGCAGGGAGATGGCGGCCGCCATCCGCAATGGCTGGCTGACCGTGGACGGCGTCGAGATCACCGATCCGGGCCATGCCGTGCCGGTCGCCAAGGTGGCCGCGGGCGCGGTGCTGTTCGACGACGAGCGGGTCGACCCGCCGCCGCCCATGACGGTGATGCTGCACAAGCCGGCGGGCTATACCTGCTCGCACAACGACGCGGGGCCGGTGGTCTACGACCTGTTGCCCGCGCGCTGGCGCATCCGCAAGCCGTCCCTGTCGACCGTCGGCCGCCTGGACAAGGACAGCACCGGCCAGTTGCTGCTGACCGACGACGGCGACCTGCTGCACCGGGTGACCCATCCGCGCAGCCACGCGCCCAAGCACTACCGCGTGCGCCTGCGCGATCCGCTGCGCGGCGACGAGGCCGCCCTGTTCGGCGCCGGCGGCTTCATGATGAACGGTGACGACAAGCCGCTGAAGCCGGCGGCCTGGTCGCCGGACGGGCCGGCGGAAGGCGTCATGGTGCTGGACGAGGGGCGCTACCACCAGATCCGCCGCATGTTCGAGACCCTGGGCAACCTGGTCGTCGGCCTGCACCGTTTCCGCACCGGCGGCCTCGACCTGGGCGACCTGCCCGAGGGAAGCTGGCGGTTCCTGTCGCAGGACGACCTTTCCCATCTGTTCGGGTCGTCCTGATCGCCCGGCGTTGCGGCGCCGCGGCGTATTATGTAACATGCGTTTTATGTTCGGCGGGATAACGGGGAGCGACCCATGAACGTCCAGACCGGCACCATGCGCGGCGCGCGCGAGCGGCTGCTCGAGGTCGCGCGCGATCTGCTGTCCCACGCGCGGGCGGGCACCACGCCGCTGGCGCCGGACATCGTCGAGCTGGATGCCGCGCTCTATACCGATCCCGAGCGATTCGAGCGCGAGAAGCGCCTGATCTTCCGCCGCCTGCCGCTAATGCTGGCCGCGAGCTGCGAGCTGCGCCGGCCCGGCGACTACAAGACCCTGGAGGTGGCGGGCGTGCCGGTGCTGCTGGTGCGCGGCAAGGACGGCGCGGCCCGCGCCTTCCTCAACGTCTGCACCCACAGGGGCGCGCTGGTCGCCGATGGCTGCGGCAACGCCTCGCGCTTCGTCTGCCCCTATCACGGCTGGACCTTCGACGGCACCGGCGCGCTCGTGGGCGTCGCCTCGCGCGGCGATTTCGGCCCGGTCGACGTGGACGCGAAGGGGTTGCGCCCGTTCCCGCTGCTCGAGCGGGCCGGGCTGATCTGGGTGGTGCTCGATCCTGAATCGACGCTCGACATCGGCACCTTCCTGGCGGGCTACGACGTCATGCTGGAGGAGTTCGGCCTCGAGAGCTGGCACGTGCTCGAATCCCGCACGCTGGTGGGCGCCAACTGGAAGCTGGCCTTCGACGCCCATATGGATTTCTACCACCTGCCGGTGCTGCACAAGGCCTCCTTCGGTCCCCGGATCAGCCCCAAGGCGTTCTACTATCATTGGGGGCCGCACCAGCGCCTGACCCGCCCGGAAAAGCCCGAGCACCGGATCATGCCCGCCCACGCCAACCTGTTCGGGCTGGCCGAGCGGCCCGAGACCGACTGGACCAACGAGGCCATGCTGCTGGGCGAGTGGATCCTGTTCCCGCACGTGTCGCTGAACAGCTTCTACGACGGCGGGCGCGGCGTGCTGATCTCACAGATATTCCCGGGCGACACGGTCGACACGTCCTACACGGTCCAGCTCTATCTGGTGGCCGAGGCACTGGACGGCGAGCGGCGCGAGGCGGCGAGCCGGATGGCCGCGTTCCTCGCCCATGTGGTGAACGACGAGGACCTGCCGACCTCGGTCCGGCAGCAGCGGGCGCTGGAATCCGGCCTGCTGCCGAAGGTCTGCTTCGGCCGCAACGAGGGCGGCAACCAGCAGTTTCACCGCTGGCTGGACCGTATCATGGAAACCGGCGATTCGGGTCTGGACGCCCTGTTCCGCGACGGCATCGGCAAGGAGGACATGCGATGACCAAAAAGCTCATCATCCTGCTGGCGCGCAAGCCGGGCACCACGGTCGAGGCGTTCAAGCACTACTACGAAACCGTGCACGCGCCGGGCGCCCGCGAGCGGATGCCCGCGCTGGCCCGTGCCGAATACCGGCGCAACTTCATCCCGGAGGAGGGCCGCGCCGGCGCGCCCATCGATTTCGACGTGGTCACCGAGATGATCTTCGCCAGCGAGGCCGAGTTCGCCCAGATGCAGGCCGAGCGCGCCGCCTGCGCCCAATGGATCGCCGAGGACGTGGCGAAATTCGCCGATCCGGCCAAGACCCGCAGCTATTTCGCCGACGTCTGCGTCTCGGTCTAGCGCAAAAGCCTTTCAGGTTGGCCCCTCCGCGCGGGCGGCGGCCGTCACAGCGGGACCAGCATCCCGTTGGGCAGCCCGCCGTCGCCCAGCACCGCCAGCGCGGCCTTGCGGAAGGCGGGGAAGTCGCCGATCACGATCAGCCAGGTGAACACCCGCTGCTCGCCGTCCACGTCCCGCTCATAGGGCGAGAAGCCCAGCGGCATCACGGCGAAATCGCCGTTGCTCTCGTTGGGCAGGTGACGGGCGCAGAAATCCTGGAAGGCGTCATACTGGTCCAGCCGCACCAGCTCGAAATAGGGCACGGCGTCCCGGCGCGACCGGTTCACCCGGCGCAGCGCCTGGGTGGGGAACAAGCCGGCGGTCCAGCGCGGGTTGATCTCGGTCACCAGCACCTCGCCGTCCGGGCCGATGAAATAGTCGATGCCCAGGCAGTCGCCGGTCTCGGTGCCGAAGCCGAACTTGCGGGCATAGGCGCCCACCTTCAGCAGCTCGGCCGTCTGCGACTCGGTGATCGGCGGGTCGGCATAGATGAAATTGCCGATCCACAGCCCGTCGGTGACCAGGATGCGGCGGACGTTGTCCAGGGCCACCGACTCCTCGGTGATCAGCAGGTCGGCGGTCCATTCCTCGTAGTTCTCGAGCTGGAGCCGCTGCTGCACCAGCACCGGATCGGTCGGGCGGTAGGCTTTCAGGTACTCGTCCGCCTCGGCGGTGCTTTCGACCGCCTTGACGCTGCG
>CAZVVC010000006.1:21178-30899 GCA_964630425.1 uncultured Bifidobacterium sp.
CCGGTCATCTTCAGGATGATCCGGTCGCCGTGCTTGCGGAAGAACGCCTCGACCTCCGGGTTCCCGCTCAGCGGCTGGGCGGCGACGATGGTCTCGGGCGTCGGAATGCCGAAGGCGGGCGCGTTCTCGGCGAAGTGGAACTTGGAGTTCAGCTTCAGCATCCGCTCGATGGCCCCCTGGTCCTTGTGCAGCACCTGGTTGGAGCGGCTCATCATCAGCAGGGTCAGCAAGTCCACGTCGGGCAGCGGCCCTGCGGCGATGGTCTCGTAATAGGTCTCGACCGGCGCGTAGACGATGTGATCGAGCGGCACCATCTCGGCCCCGGCGCGCGCCGCCATCTCGTGCTGGCGCCGCAGGAAGCCGTTCCACGGCGGACGCGAGAAGGCGTCGAACAGCGCCACCCAGTCGGCCGGCTTGCTGATGGTCAGCAGCGAGGATTGCAGCATGGCCAGAAGCTGGTTCTGCTCGTAGTGGTCGGCCTTCTGCTTCTCGGTCAGCTCGTCCATGTCGAAATGCAGCGGCAGGTCGTCCGCCGCCATGGCGTAGAGCGTGGGCAGCGGCCGGTCGGGAAAGAACGAGCCAACCTTCATGGTCTCACCCCGCGAGCCCGCATGTGCTGAAAGGAGCACGCGGTGCTCCCGTGCCGTCGTGACATTGGTTCCTCCCCAGGACAGTCTGCGCACGATCATTCCCGGATGGGCGGGCCGTTGCAAAGGGAAATCCGGCAACCTTTCCGGTTATTGGCGGCGGCGAATGATTGATTTGGCGCAATGCCCGCGTTACAGGGTCTTTGGGAAGTTCATTTGCACGCGGCGACGGGCCGCCGGCATGAGGGAGAGGCGGTCATGAACATCGAAGTCGACACGAAGGCGAAGACCCCGACCAAGGAAGAGATGATCGCGCGCGCCGAGGCGATGCTGCCTCAACTGCGCGAGCGCGCGGCCGAGGCCGAGAAGAACCGCCGCCTGCCCGACGAGACCGTGGCCGAGTTCCGCGCCGCCGGTTTCCCCAAGATCCTTCAGGCCAAGCGCTTCGGCGGCTACGAGCTGGCGCCCGACACCGCCGTCGAGGTGATCCGCACCATCGCCAGCGCCTGCGGCTCCAGCGGCTGGGTGACCAACCTGTTCGTCATCCACACCTGGCAGGCCAGCCTGTTCCCCATCGAGGCGCAGGAGGAATACTGGGACGGCAGCGACGATAGGCTGTGCTCCACCGCCTCCTTCGCCACCACCAGCAAGATGGAGGAGGTCGACGGCGGCGTCCGCCTGACCGGCCGGTGGAAGTTCTCCAGCGGCTGCGACTTCGCCGACTGGTTCATCATCATGAAGCCCAGCTCCACCTGCTTCGACTGGATGCTGATCCCGCGCAAGGACGTGACCCTGATGGACGACTGGTTCGTCTCGGGCCTCAGCGGCACCGGCTCGAAGGACATCGTGCTCGACGACGTGTTCGTGCCGGCGCACCGGCGCGTGTCGATCATGGACATCGCCGGCGGCACCACGCCGGGCATGAAGGCGCTGCAGATCCCCATGGGCCGCCTGCCCTTCGGCTGGCCGGCCATCTGGGGCATCCCCGCCGCGCTGATCGGCATGGCCGAGGGCATGGCCGCCGCCGTGCAGAAGACGCTGGTGGGCAAGAAGGCGCTGTTCACCGGCGAGGTGCAGGTGGAGCGCGTCGCCAACCAGATGAAGCTGACCGAGTGCCTGGCCGACATCCACGCCGCCACCCTGATCATGCGCCACCGCATGGCCGAGCTGAACAAATGGGCCGAGGCCGGCGCCGCCCCGAACCCGGCGCTCGACGCCTACGTCTCCCACCGCGACGCCGCCTATGTCTCGCGCCTGATGGGCCAGGTGGCCCACAAGCTGACCCTGATGGCCGGCGCCACCTCCGTCTACCTCGGCAACCCGATCCAGCGCTTCCAGCGCGACATCAACGTGGGCGTCACGCACGTCTCGCTGGTGTGGGAAGAAGCGGCCGAGAACTACGGCCGCGCCCTGTGGGGCCTGGGGCCGAAGCCGCGGGGGTAACCTGCGGGGTTTCCGGGACTAACCGACGGACGGGGCGTTCCGCGCTTCTGCCTGCGCGGCGAGGCCTGCCATTCGCAACCGGGCGCCTTCCGTAGGGGAAGGCAGCTCGTTCGGGGCCACGGGGATCGCTTGGCCGCGGCGCTCCAGTTCGTGTCGCAGCCTGTCCATCATGGTCTCGAGGGTCGTCGGCGATGGGGCCCACAATTCTTGAGTGCCGACGAATGGCAGCACCGGCAGCACCCTCTCCACCGCGAGCCGCATGATCCCGCCGCTTTCCGACACGTCGCCGACGAAGATGGCGCGGCCCTGGAACGACAGCGTTGCCTTTCCGGCGCGCGTCCATGGCGCACCTGCCGGGATATCGAGGTCGAAGCCGGTCGGGGTGAGGGTCACCGTGCGGGCGCGGATGGGCAGCGGATAGCCGTTGTCGTCCGCCAGGGTCAGGTGGCCCGGCGCGCCGGTCGCCATGATGTTCCGTGCGTGCTCTTCCCAGGCGGGCTGGGGCCAGGGCGGCACCGGGCTGGGCTTGCCGGGCGGGGCGGGGTCGGAGACCAGCTTGCTCGGCGGTGCGTGCCAGATGTGGGGCGGGCCGTCCATGGCGTCCGCCGACTCCCACCAGCGCACGGTGACCGGCGCCACCTGCACGATGATCCGGGTCCAGTACCACACGGCTTTCCGTGCTTCCGGCCAGGGCGGCGCGCCGGGCATCCAGTAGGCGGTCTCGGCCAGGTAGCGGTCCAGGTTGGCCTGGAAATCGGCGTCGCGGATGAAGGCGTGGCCGGCCACGGACACCACCGGCTCGCCGGGCAGGCCCTCGACCAGCAGGCCGACCTTCGGATTGCGGCGTGCCCGGTCGGCCTTGGCCGGATAGGCGAGGCCGGTGCCCACGTCCAGCGAGGACAGGTCGTTGGCCGGGAAGCACAGCGTCGGCGTGTCGATGGGCACGCCCGCCGTGCTCATGGTGGCGTATTCCACCACGGCGGCGTCGCGGATGACGTCGATCACCTTGTCCGGCAATCCGGCGGGCGCGTGCATGGCTTTCCTCTTTCGTCGACATTCTTCCCGTTCGGACCGGCAGGCTAGCAGGCCGGCGCGGGCGAGGAGAACCCCCGCGAAGCGGCCGCGACTGCCGGGTGGCGTGCCGCCGCGATCGGGTCTAGCGTTGTCCGGTCGGTCTCTATGGAAGGGGATGCCCATGCCGGATGCAGCCAGGAGCGAGGACCACCGCCCTCACAAGATGTGGCGGGATGCGGACGGCACTGTCCACAAATGCGAGTGGCTCAGGATCGGCGACCGCAAGGTGCCGATCGCCGTCACCCTGTGCGGCCATCAGCCGCCGCCGCAGGCCGCCGAGCCGCATGACTGGGACATCACCTGCGATGCCTGTAACGCCGAGATCACCGCCCGGAAGGCGCGGCTGATACAGGGATAGGGTCCCGGGCGCCGCCGGTCACGAAACCTTGCGGGACCGCTCGATGAGGCCGCGGACCATTTCCGCGACGCCGACCCGGGCCGTCGCCGGTACGGCGTGCGCGTGGGGATCGCCGGTGAAGGCTTCCCACTCGTTGCGCGGATGCCAGCCCGCGTGGGTCCTCGCGTCCCGGATGCGCCGCTCGATCAGGGCGAGGCGCTGGCGGGCGGCATGCAGGAAAGCGGGATCGAAGTTCATCGCGTCCTCCTTGGCCAATGGCCGCCGGACGCGACGCCGCGCCGGCGGCAACCAGAACGAAACCAGCTCGGGCACGTCCCGCGCTCGCCATGTCATGGGCCGGACGGATCACGCTGCGGGGCACGATGACGCAGCACGCCGGCGACCCACGAAGGCTGGACGAAGAAAGTCCCAGGCCCTCTTACAGCATATAGCCTGTGAAACATGGCCTGCAACGCGCAGGACGGCCGGGAACGCCCTTCCGGGCGGGAATTCAGGTCGCGGAAACCCGTGAAACACCGCCGCGCCGCCATCCGGCGACCATTCGGCATGATCGGGGCGTTGGCAGGGATGTGATGGCGGGGATGGAGTGGGATGGCCCGTCTTCGCTGCCGCTTCGCCTGGTTGAAGAGGAATGTGGCTTGCCAAGCCGTAGCTCGCGGCCGGCTGGTCCGCCTTCGCCCTTTGGGCTTCGGCGTGACATCCTTCGCACGCTTCGCGAGCGAAGGATGGTGGGCGAAGAGGGACTCGAACCCCCGACATCCACGATGTGAACGTGGCGCTCTACCAACTGAGCTATTCGCCCTCTCGCGAGGAAGCGCCGTAAATACGGTCCCGGATGGCGGGTGTCAAGCAGGGGTGGACGCCCTTTCTCTCATTGTCACGCCGGACTTGTTCCGGGGTGACGATGAAGAGGTGGGAATGGCCGTGCCTTACGTGCGTCCGGCGATCAGCGCCGCGAGCGCCTCGGGCAGTTCGGCGAAATCGTCGATCAGCCGGTCGGCCAGCAGGTCGGCGGCGGGCACGGTGGAATAGCCGAAGCTCACGGCCACCACGGGCGTGCCGGCGTTCCGCGCGGTGTCCACGTCGGTCTGGCTGTCGCCCACCATCACGGTGCGCCTGAGGTCGCCGCCCAGGCGGCCGACGGTGGCGGTCAGGTGGCCGGCATGGGGTTTCTTCTCGGCCACGGCGTCGGCGCCGATGATGGCGCCGAACCAGTGGCTCATGCCCAGTCCGTCCAGCAGCAGGTCGGTGAGGCGCTGGGGCTTGTTGGTGCACACGCCCAGCTTCACGCCGTGTCCGCGCAGCAGGTCCAGCGTCTCGATCACGTTGGGGAACGGCGCCGTGCCGTCGGCGATGTGGTCGGCGTAGTGCTCGAGGAAGGTGGCGAGCGCGGCGTCGAAGGCGTCGTCGTCGAGCGCGGCGCCCGCCGCCGTCACGGCCTTGTGGATCAGCGCGCGGGCGCCGTGGCCCACCATGTGCCGCACCTCGTCCGCGCCGATCCGGGGCAGGCCGATGGCGCCCATGGTGTGGTTGAGCGCGGCCGTGAGATCGGGGGCGCTGTCGACCAGCGTGCCGTCCAGGTCGAAGATAACGGTATCGGGAAAGCGCATGGCCGGACTGCCTGCATCCTAAGGTGGTAAAGGGGCGACCTTTGTGGCAGGTTTCGCCCGTAATGCAAAGCCTGCGCCGAACAGGGAAAACGCCTTCATGACAGCCCGGAAAACCGCCGTCGTCGTCCTTGCCGCCGGCAAGGGAACGCGGATGAAGTCCAGCCTGCCCAAGGTGCTTCATCCCATCGCCGGCCGCGCCATGGTCCACCACGTGCTGGAGACCGCCGCCGCGCTGGCGCCGGAGCGGACCGTGGTGGTGCTGGGCAAGGGGATGGACCCGGTGGCCAGGGCGGTCGCGCCCGCCGCCGTCGCGGTGCAGGATCCGCCGCTGGGCACCGGCCATGCGGTGCTGGCCGCCGCCGAGGCGCTGGAGGGGTTCGGCGGCGACATCCTCGTCGCCTTCGCCGACACGCCGCTGGTCACGCTCGCCACCTATCGCGGGATGCTGGAGCGCCGCCGCGCCGGGGACGATCCCGCCGTGGTGGTGCTGGGCTTCACGCCCGACGATCCCGCCGCCTACGGCCGGCTGGTGGTGAAGAAGGGCAGGCTGAAGCGCATCGTCGAGTTCAAGGACGCGGACGCGGACGAGCGCGCCATCGGCCTGTGCAATGCCGGCCTGATGGCGCTCGACGGCCGGCACGCCCTGTCGCTGCTGCGCGCCATCGGCAACGACAACGCCAACGGGGAATATTACCTGCCTGACGTGGTCGCCATCGCCCGCGAGCGCGGGCTGGAGGCCGCCGTGGTCGAGGCGTCCGCCGAAGAGGTCATGGGCGTCAACTCGCGCGCCGAGCTGGCCAGGGCGGAAGCCGTCTGGCAGCGCCGCCGCCGCGCCCATTTCATGGACGAGGGCGTGACCCTCGCCGATCCGGACACGGTCTATTTCAGCGCCGACACGGTGCTGGGGCGCGACGTGACCATCGGCCCGAACGTGGTGTTCGGCCCGGGCGCCAGCATCGAGGACGGCGTGCGCATCGAGGCGTTCTGCCACATCGAGGGGGCGCATGTGGCCTCGGGCGCGCGGATCGGCCCGTTCGCCCGGCTTCGCCCCGGCGCGGACATCGGCGAGGACGCCCATATCGGCAATTTCGTCGAGATCAAGAAGGCGGTGATCGAGAAGGGCGCCAAGGCCAACCACCTGTCCTATATCGGCGACGCGCGCGTGGGCGCCCAGGCCAATATCGGCGCGGGCACGATCACCTGCAATTACGACGGGTTCAACAAGCACTTCACCGACATCGGCGCGGGGGCCTTCATCGGCTCGAACACCGCGCTGGTCGCCCCGGTGAAGATCGGTGACGGTGCGCTCGTGGGGGCGGGGAGCACCATTGGCGGCGACGTGGAGGAGGACGCCCTGGCCGTCACCCGCGCGCCGCTCAAGACCATCCCCCAGGGCGCGGCCCGGTTCCGCGCCCGCAACGCGAAGAAAAAGGTCAAAGGCTGAATGTGCGGCATTGTCGGCATCGTCGGCCGGGAGGCGGTGACGCCCCGGCTGGTTGAGGGTTTGCAGCGGCTGGAATATCGCGGATACGATTCCGCCGGCGTGGCCACGCTGGTCGGCGGCGCCATCGACCGGCGCCGGGCCGAAGGCAAGCTGGCCAATCTGCGCAAGGTGCTGGAGGCGAGCCCGCTGCCCGGCACGGTTGGCATCGCCCACACCCGCTGGGCCACCCACGGCGCGCCCAACGAGAACAACGCCCATCCCCACGCCACCGAGAAGGTGGCCGTGGTGCACAACGGCATCATCGAGAATTTCCGCGAGCTGCGCGAGGAGCTGACCGGCCTGGGCCACGTCATGCGGACCGAGACCGATTCCGAGGTCATCGCCCATCTGGTCACCGCCGAGCTGGACAAGGGCGCCTCGCCCCAGCAGGCGGCCGCCGCCGCGCTCAAGCGGCTCGACGGCGCCTTCGCCATCGGCATCCTGTTCGCCGGTCACGGCGACCTGCTGATCGGCGCGCGGCGCGGCAGCCCGCTCGTCGTCGGCTATGGCGAGGGCGAGATGTATCTGGGTTCGGACGCGCTCGCCATCGGGCCGCTGTCCAACCGCATCTGCTACCTGGCGGAAGGCGACTGGGTCGAGCTGACCCATGGCGGCGCGGTGATCCACGACGAGAGCGGCGCGGTGGTCCAGCGCGAGATCAAGCTGGCCAAGCTGGTGGGCGGGCTGATCGAGAAGGGCAACTACCGCCATTTCATGCAGAAGGAGATCTACGAGCAGCCGGCGGTGATCGGCGACACGCTGGGCACCTATTACAACCCGCTCAGCCGCGCGGTGGTGATGCCGCCCATGCCGTTCGACATCGCAACCGTGCCCAAGATCACCATCGTCGCCTGCGGCACCGCCTTCTATGCGGGCATGGTCGCCAAATACTGGTTCGAGCGCATCGCGCGGGTGGGCGTCGAGATCGACGTGGCCTCGGAATTCCGCTACCGCGAGGCCGCGCTGCCGACCGGCGGCCTCGCCGTTTTCATCTCGCAATCGGGCGAGACGGCCGACACGCTGGCCGCGCTGCGCTACTGCCGCGGCCAGGGCCAGCACATCCTCAGCGTGGTGAACGTGCCGGAAAGCTCCATCGCCCGGGAATCCGACGTGGTGCTGGCGACCCATGCGGGGCCCGAGATCGGCGTCGCCTCGACCAAGGCGTTCACCTGCCAGCTCGTGGTGCTGGCGTGCCTCGTCATCTCGACCGCGCGGGCGCGCGGCGTCATCGACGCGGCCGCCGAGGCCGAACTGACCCACGCGCTGGTCGAGGTGCCTGCCGCCGCCGCCGACGTGCTGAAGCACGACGACCGGATCGAGGCCATCGCCGCCGACATCGCCAAGGCGCGCGACGTGCTCTATCTGGGACGCGGCGTGCTCTATCCGCTGGCGCTGGAAGGCGCGCTGAAGCTGAAGGAAATCTCCTACATCCATGCCGAGGGCTACGCGGCGGGCGAGATGAAGCACGGCCCCATCGCGCTGATCGACCCGGCCGTGCCCGTGGTGGTGCTGGCGCCCAGCGATCGCCTGTTCGCCAAGACCGTCTCCAACATGCACGAGGTGATCGCCCGCGGCGGCCGCATACTGCTGGTCACCGACGTGGCGGGCGAGAAATCGGCGGGCGAGGGCGCGGTGTGGACGCTGGTGCTGCCCGACATGCATGAATTCGTCGCGCCCATCCTGCAGGCGATCCCGGTGCAGTTGCTGGCCTACCATGCGGCGGTCAGCAAGGGCACGGACGTGGACCAGCCGCGCAACCTGGCGAAATCGGTGACCGTGGAATAGGCTTTTAGGCGGTCGTTTTCGTCTCTTCAATTGTCACCCCCGGACGTGTTCCGGGGTCTGTCTCGATATCGGCACCGTCGTATGTACAAGCAGTACTACGTCTATATCCTGGCAAACCGCCCTCGGGGCGCGATGTATGTCGGCGTGACCGCCGATCTCGCCCGCCGCGTATGGGAACACAAGAGCAAGGCTGTCCCCGGCTACACCAGAAAGTACGGCATCGACCGGCTCGCCTATTACGAGATTTTCCATGACGTCCGCGAGGCGATCGCGCGCGAGAAGCAGCTAAAGCGATACCTGCGGCAGTGGAAATATAATCTCATCGAGGAGCGCAATCCTCATTGGGAAGAGATCGTCCTTACGCCATAGGTGCCGTCACGTGGAGAGACGGACCCCGGAACAAGCCCGGGGTGACAGTGGGAAGGGAGGCACGAGCAGTGTGTGTCCTCCAACGGTTGAGGAATCGGGGGGCACCGTCCATATTGGCCGCAACCTTCGCGGAGAGACGCCATGCCTGATCACGACTACGACCTGTTCATCATCGGCGCCGGCTCAGGCGGGGTCCGGGCGGCGCGCATGGCCTCCACATACGGGGTGCGGGTCGGCATCGCGGAAGACAGCCGCGTCGGCGGCACCTGCGTCATCCGGGGCTGCGTGCCTAAGAAGCTGCTGGTCTATGCCTCGGCCTTCGCCGAGGAGTTCGAGTGGGCGCGCGGCTATGGCTGGACGGTCGAGGGCGCGCGGTTCGACTGGCCCACGCTGATCGCCAACAAGGACAGGGAGATCGACCGCCTCAACGGCCTCTACAAGCAGACGCTGAAGAACGCCGATGTGGACCTCTACGAGGCGCGCGCCGAGCTGGCCGGTCCGCACACCGTGGTCCTGAAGAAGGACGGCGCCGAGATCAGGCGCGTCACCGCCGGCAAGATCCTGATCGCCACCGGCGGCTGGCCGTTCATGCCGGACATTCCGGGCATCGAGCATGCCATCTCGTCGAACGAGGCGTTCCACCTTCCCGAGCTGCCGGGGCGCATCGTCATCGCCGGCGGCGGCTATATCGCCGTCGAGTTCGCGGGCATTTTCAACGGCATGGGCTCGCAGGTCGTCCAGCTCTATCGCAGCACCCAGATCCTGCGCGGCTTCGACCAGGACGTCCGTGACATGGTCGCGGCCGAGATGCGCAAGAAGGGCATCGACATCCGCGTCGACTGCCCGGTCATCGCCCGGATCGACAAGCGGGACGGCGGCCTGCTGGTGACGCTGGAGGACGGCAGCACGCTGGAGACCGACGCGGTGATGTTCGCCGTGGGCCGCCATCCGAAGACCTCGGGCATGGGCCTCGCCGAAGCGGGCGTGACGCTCGACGAGATCGGCGCGGTGG
>CAZVVC010000007.1:0-30397 GCA_964630425.1 uncultured Bifidobacterium sp.
CGCTGCGCAGCAGGTCGGAGACGACCGGGTTCTGGCGCTGCTCGATATAGGCCTCGTCGAGCACCGAGATGGCATTGCCGATGGTATAGGCTTCCGCGGGCGTCATCGACGCGGTCACGAAAACGGTGTCGCCGGGCAGCACGCCGTCCTCGGCGAGCGCGGGCGTGGCAAGACCGGCGAGCGCCGTCGTCAGGGCCAGCAGGGTCTTGTGGCGGTTGATCCAGGTGGTGGGCATGTCGTTTCCTCTTCGTCCCGGGGCTTCGGAAGCCGGACGCACGGCGATGCCGCTGCGCGGAAGCGCTGCCAGTCTTGATATCGAGGACTTTGCCGTCCCATTCGCCGCGTCCGACCCTTTCAAGGTGTCGCCGCGGCGGAAACCCGCACCACCTACTACCCCGGTAGCTGGAAGGACGACGTGATGGCAGGTCTCCTGGCTGGCGGGTCATCGCCCCGATACACCTTCCCAGGGCCTGGACCCCAGTGGCTCGTCGTATCGGAACTCGCCGCTTACAGTTGCGGGGACAGCCACGGCTTCGGCCGCACCCGGCCTTCCGTGTTCCCTTTGAAGCCCTGACGGGCGCCATCGCGCGCGAACCTACGCCCGCCGGCCGGCAAACGCAATCGCCTACAGGCCGGCGGCGAATCGTCCGGCGCGGCAGGCGCCGGCGGGTTCAGTGAGAGAGGCCCTTCCGCCGGTCGTAGCCGATGCTTTCCGGCGTGACGTAGAGGGGCTCGCGCTCGGGCTCCAGCACCGTGGGACGGCCGTGGCACAGGTTGATCATCTCGCCGGTGCGCCCGTTCGGGCCTTCCTTGATGATGTCGACGACGACCTGCGCCGAATCCTCGGGCCGCATCCAGGTGGCGGCCAGCTCCGGCGTCACCGCGTCGCCCAGGAAGTTGCGCAGCATGGACGTGTCCGTCGCGCCCATGGCCATGCCGTTGACGCGGATGTTCTTCGGACGCAGCGCCTTCGCCCAGGCATAGGTCAGCGCGTAGGTGCCGTATTTGCTGGAATCGTAGACGTCGAACACGGTGCTGCCGCCGGTCGGGCGCGGCGAATCCGCCCAGGGACAGGTGTCGAGCTTCGGGCACAGCTCGCGCGGCGAGCCGCAGGTGACACCGTGGTCGGTGCCGATATTGACGATGTTGCCGCCGCCGCGGGCGATCATGCCGGGGATCACCGCCCGGCCCATCAGGTACTCGCCCTTCAGGTTGGTGCCGACCATGCCGTCATAATCGGCCAGCGTCTTGTCGAGATCGTCCTGGGCCGAGCTGACCCAGCACTTGCCGGCGTTGTTGATGAGGATGTCGACGCCGCCGAACCGGGCGACGGTGTCGTCGACGAATCGGCGCACCACCGCCGGGTCGGAGACATCGCCCACCACCGCGAACGCCTTCACGCCCCGGCGCTCCAGCTCGCCCGGCAGGTCCATCACTTCCGGCAGCAGGTCGATCACCGCCACGTTGCAGCCCTCGCGCGCCATGGCCTTGGCATAGGCGCGGCCGATGCCGATGGCCGCGCCGGTGACGATGGCGGTTTTTCCGATAAGCAGTTCGGTCATGGTCGTTCCCCGTCATGAACGGCGAGCGCCGGCGGGACATCCCCTTCCCGCCGGCCGCCGTGTCCGTTGTCCTCAGGCCACGCCCGAGATGCGCTTGTGCGCTTCCTTGACCGGCCCCAGCTCGATGGGATGGCCGACCCAGGCGCCGATGTTCTCGCCGGTGCGGCCGTCCCTGAACAGGTCGATCATCTGCTGGGCGATCTGGGCCGGCTGCATCACCACCTGGGCCATGTCGGCCGGAAGCTGCCTGTCCGGGAACAGGCCGCGCAGCATGGGCGTGTCGGTGGCGCCCATGCACAGGGCGTTGACCCGGATGTTGAATTCGGCGAGCGCCTTCGACCAGGAATCGGTGAAGCCGTTCAGCGCCCATTTGGAGGCGTTGTAGAGGTCCGTGTCCGGCTGGTTGGTGCCGTCGCTGCGGGCGGGCAGCACGTAATAGGTGCTGATGTTGACGATGTCGCCCGAGCCGCGCGCCTTCATCAGCGGAACGGCGGCGCGGGTCAGCATCAGGACGCCCTTGAAGTTGGTGTCCATGATGAAGTCCCAATCGGCGACGGCCTGCTCCCAGGACGCATCGACCGGCGTCTTCTTCCAGGTGCCGGCGTTGTTGACCAGGATGTCGATGCCGCCCAGCTCGGCGGCCCTGGCAACCACCTTTTCCACGTCGGCGCGCTTCGACACGTCGGCCTGAAGGCCGACCACATCGGCGCCGGTCTCGTCGGCGATCCGCTGCGCCACCGTCTCGATCCTGTCCTGCACGTCGAAGGCCAGGACGGTCGCGCCCTCCTGCGCCAGGCGGCGGGCGAACGCCTCGCCCAGACCCTGCGCCGCGCCGCTGACGACGGCGATTTTCCCCTTAAGCATGGACAGCCTCCCTCTGGTCGTAGCCGACGCTCTCCGGCGTCACGTAAATGGGTTTGCGCTCGGACTCGAGAACGGTCTTGCGTCCGATGCACAGATTGATGGTCTCGCCGGTGCGCCCCTTCGGGCCTTCCTTTAGGATGTCGACGACGACCTGGGCCGAATTCTCGGCGGTCATCCAGGTGGCGACTTCCTCGGGCGTCGCGCGCTCGCCGAAGAACTGGCGGATCATGTGCGAGTCCGTCGCGCCCATGCAGATGCAGTTGACGCGGATGTTCTTCGGACGCAGCGCCTTGGCCCAGGCGAAGGTGAGCGCATAGGTGCCGTACTTGCTGGCGTCGTAGATGTCGAGCACCGTGCCGCCGCCGGTTGGGCGCGGCGTCTCGTGCCACGGGCAGGTCGATTCCACATGGGTGCAGATCTCGTTGGGCGAGCCGCAGGTGACGCCGTGGTCGGTGCCGATATTGATGATCTCGCCGCCCCTGCCCTGCTTCAGCATCAGCGGGATCACCGCGCGGCCCATCAGGTACTCGCCGCGCAGGTTGGTGCCGACCATGCCCTCGTAATCCTTCTCGACCTTCTCGAGGTCGTCGTCGACGAGGCTGACCCAGCACTGGCCGGCATTGTTGATCAGGATGTCGACGCCGCCGAAGGTGCCGGCCACCTTGTCGACGAAGGCGCGCACCTCGTCGGGCCGCGACACGTCGCCCTGCACCGCGAACGACCGGACGCCGCTCTTCTCCAGTTCCTTCGGCAGATCGGCGATGTCCGGGCGCAGGTCGATCACCGCGACGTTGCAGCCCTCGCGCGCCAATGCCCTGGCATAGGCGTTGCCGATGCCGACCGCGGCGCCGGTGACGATGGCATTCCTGCCTTTCAACGAAACACTCATCAGCGTCCTCCTGCGACGTCAAGGAACTGGCCCGTCGTCCATTCGGCGGCGGGCGAAGCGAAGAAGCACGCGGCGGCGGCCACGTCCTCGGGATAGCCGGTGCGGCCCAGCGGCGTGGCGTCGGCGGCCATCTTCAGGGCCTGCTCGTCGGTCATGTTCAGAGTTTCCTTGAACATGTCGGTGACGACGATGCCCGGCGCGATGCAGTTGACCGTGATCTTCCTGGGCGCCAGCTCGACCGCCATGGTGCGGGTGAAGGCGATCATGCCGTTGTTGGCCGAGGAATAGGCGCCGAAGCCCAGCGAGGCGTGGTGCGCGGCGACCGAGATGATGTTGATGATGCGGCCGCCGTTCTTCATCCGCTTCGCGGCCTGCTGCGATCCCCAGAACTTGGTCTTCATGTTCAGGTCGATCTGCTCGTCCCACTTGTCGATGGAGATCTCGGGCAGCGGGTACATCTTGCGATCGAGATTGCCGCCGGCGTTGTTGACCATGATGTCGAGGCCGCCCAGCTCGGCGACGACCCGGTCCAGCGCCTTCGGGATGGCCGTCCAGTCCAGCACGTCGGCCGAGATGGCGAGGCTCTTGCGGCCCAGCCCCCTGATCTGTTCGGCCACCTCGTCCACGTCCGCCTGGCGGCGGGCGATGACGGCCACGTCAGCGCCGCATTCGGCGAACGCGGCGGCGATCCCCTTGCCGATTCCCCTGCCGCCGCCGGTGACGACCGCGACCTTGCCGTCCAAGCGGAACCGCTCGTGCATTCCCATCAATGTCTCCCTGTACTATTGGGCTGCGATGCTCTGGTCGACCCGCGTCAGGTTGACCGGGATGGCGCTCATGCGCGGCATCCCGGTGCGCGGGTCGTAGTCCTTCTCCACGTTGGTCAGCCGGCCGGTGTTAGAGCCGATGAAGAACACGCGGTTGTCGAATTCGGGCGCGTCGCCGAAGGAATGCGCCATGGAGATCACGCCGGGCCGCACGTCCGGCGCCTCCTCGAGGATGCCGAGGATGGAGGCGTGATCGGACGATATCCTCACCACGTCGCCGGGATGCAGGCCCAGCGCGGCGATGTCGCCCGGGTTCATGAAGGCCGGGTTGTAGCTGTGGTTGCGCACCAGCGCCGGGATGTCGCGCCCCGACGAGTTGTAGACATCATTCATGCGGCGGCTGACCAGCCGGTGGGTGAAGCGCATGGCCGCGTATCCGGCGTGATCGGTGACCGGCTCGGCGATCACCTGGGCCAGTTCCTCCATCATGTGGACGTTGCCGACGTCGAGCTTTTCCTCGCAGTCCTCGTCCTTGGGCAGCACGGTGATGGAGGGATCGTCGAAGATGTGGCCGTGCGGGTATTTCTTCACCTCGGACAGCGGTATCCGCGATCCCTTGCAGAGCATCTCGAAGATGTCGTCGGTGGTCGGCTTGCGGGCCATGTCCATGTCCTGGCCGTTCAGCCGCAGTTGCAGGCCCATGCGCTGGGCGAGCCCGTAGAAGAACTCCCACTCCTCCAGCAGGTCCGAGCCGGCCGGCGGATCGACGATCTTCGGCTGGTACATGGCATAGGGCTCGGGATAGCCGGTCGAGAAGCCGTAGAACCAGATGAACTCGTTGGGCTGGCTCATGGCCGGCGCCTCGAGGCCGAGGCGCGGCGGAATGACATAGTCGGCCAGCTTCGCCGTCGCCGACATCTTGATGTCGAGCGTGACGTTGAGCGCCAGCTTCTTCATGGCCTCGTAGGTCTTGAGCTGGTCGGGCCAGGCGGCCATCGGGTTGCCGCCGACGCTGATCAGCGCCTTCACCTGGCCTTCGCCGTCCAGCAGGATCTCGTCGGCGAGGGCCGCGGCGGTGAGGCCGCTGACGTTCTCGCCCAGGCCGCGCACGCGCAGCTTCTCGCCGTATCCCCAGGCCTGCGCCGGCCTGGGCTCGGCCTGCGCCTTGCCGCGGCGCTCGGGGATCAGCACGAAGGGGTTGGGCATCTTTTCGCCCTCGCGCAGCCATCTTCCGCACAGGGTGTTGATGACCAGCACCATGTATTCGGTCAGCGTGCCGCGCGGCGCCATGTTCGGCCCCGTGCCCGCCGTGGTCATGCCACGTTTGCCCGACGCATAGACCCTCGCCGCCTCAATCAGCAGATTTTCGGGAACATCCGCCCGCCTCGAAACGTATGTAGGCGTGAAGGGCGCGACGGCCTGCTTCAGCGCCTCGAACCCTTCGACTTCGCTGTCGAGGAAATCGCGGTCGTAGAGACCTTCCTCGATGATGACGTGGGCCATGCCGGCCAGGATCGTGGGGTCCTCGCCCGGCTTGCATTGAAGGTGGATATGAGCCTTTTCGGCGCATTCGGTCTTCCGGGGGTCGATCACAATCAGCTTCATGCCTCGGCGCAGCGCCTCGTGCAGCCGCTTGGCCGGGTTGTATTGCGGGATGCCGCCCCATTTGGACACCACCGGATTGGCGCCCACCAGCATCCAGGTATCCGACTCGGAGAAGGGCTGCGGCCCGGCGCTCCAGCGGCCGTGGAACGCGATCGCCATGGGCTTGCCCGGCTGGTCGATGCTGCCCGAGGAGAATTTCATGGGCGAGCCGATCGCCTGCATGAACGCCGCCGCCACGGCGGAGCCCGCGGGATACGGAAAGGAATAGGTCGCGGTGTAGAGCGCCACCGCGCGCGGACCGTGCTCGGCGATCAGCCCGGTCAGGCGCGCGGCGATGTCGTCGAGCGCGGCGCCCGAGGCAACACTTTGGTGGGTAACACTTTCGTGAGCACCCGAAATTTTTCGCCGCGGGCGAAGCAGCCTTTCGGGATTGTAATGTTGCAGTGGCAGTTGCCGGCCCTTGACGCAGGTATACCCGAAATACATCGGGTTATCCTTGTCGCCGACGACTTTGACCGCTCTGCCGTCCTCGACTGTTACCTTAATGCCACAGAACGAATGGCAAAAGCGGCAGATCGCCGTCTGCGTCTCAGCCATTACCGTCTCCCCGCTTCTGGCCTTGCGCTAACATGCATGCTTGAAGGTGGAGCGTACGACGGCATTCCGGCCTTGACAAGGGCCGAAGGAAACCAAGACTCTACTCGTCGCAAGCTGCGAATACACTTTCATCTTTTGCCGCATATATGCGATATATATCAACGGAGCTGGGCTATGGGTGAAACGCAAGGAGGGTTGTGCGTATGAACCGAATTGGAAAATATGTCGTGCTGGGTCTGGGCGCATTGACGCTCGGCGCCTGTGCAACGACGGACAACTTGGACACCTACAATAAGGCCAAGGGCGCATGCACTGCCGGAGAGGCGTTCAATGCGGCCTTGTGCAATGGGTACAATCAGCTCGCCACGGAAGAACAGACTCCGTACGGCGACTACATCATTGATCCGCGCGACCGCGACTACTACGCGACCAAGGCCATCGCCGCCGGCGGTGGTCAGACCGTGTTGCCGTCGAACGTCGCCGGTCCGCTGCCGCCCGAAGGCTGCGGCCCGAGCCAGCGTGGCGAACCTTGCGTCGCCGTGCCGGATACGCGTCCGATTCCCGGTGAGGCCATCGCCGAGGTCACCGAAGGCCGCGCCCGCCTGATGGCGGCGTTCGACGCCGGTGCCCGCGAGAAGGCCGCCGAGCCGGCCGCCCGCGCCCAGACCCAGTTCGACTGCTGGCTGGAGCAGCTGGAAGAGAACTATCAGCCGCAGGACATCGCGCGCTGCCGCCAGGGCTTCCTGGACGCGCTGGCCGAGGTCGAGCGTCTGCTGGCTCCGCCGCCGCCGCCCGCCGCCGAAGAGGGCAAGCCGGAACCGTTCCTCGTGTTCTTCGACTTCGACAAGTCGAACATCACGCCGGAATCGGCTCAGATCATCGCCGAGGCCGCCCGTAAGGCCAAGGAAACCGGCGCCGCCGCGATCCAGGTCATCGGTCACACCGACCGTTCTGGCCCGCCTGCCTACAACGACAGGCTGTCCATGCGCCGCGCCAACGCGGTGAAGGCCGAGCTGTCGAAGAACGGCATCGACGCCGGCACGATCTCGGTCGAAGGCCGCGGTGAGTCCGATCCGCTGGTCCCGACCGCCGACGGTGTCCGCGAGCCGCAGAACCGCCGTGCGGAAGGCATCTGGATCTACCGCTAGGCTCCAGACCTGACGTCAAGATCGAGGGTGCGTGCTTCGGCACGCACCCTTTTTCTTTGTGCCGATTATTCCGGGATAGGGTGGCTTGCCAGCCACCCCACCCACCCACCACCGAGAGCCCTGAGGAGCGGCGAAGCCGCGTCGCGAAGGGCCGGGATGCCGCGCGTCACCCGGCCCGGGCTTCGCGACGGCCCTGCGGGCCTCCTCAGCCCTCTCGGACGTGGGATTCACGGCATGATGTTGAGGTGATATCGCACCTTGGAGGGCCTCCTCAGCCCTCTCGGATGTGGGATTCACGGTTGTTCGATAGATGCGGTTAGAGGCACTCCGCTATTTCGCGCCGCACGCACGAAAAAGGCGGCGGGCCGTGGCCCGCCGCCTTCCGGTTCGCAGGGAACCGCCAGTGCCTATTTGTTGAGGAAGTTCAGCGCCAGGCCGGGCCGGGGCCATTCGCAGCTCACCAGCTTGCCGGTGGTCGACAGGGTCACGTAGGCGGTCTTCAGGTCCTTGCCGCCGAAGCAGATATTGGTGGTGAGGACGTCCGGGAACGGAAAGAACTCGGTGCCCGAGCCGTCCGGCCTGAAGCTGGTGATACCGCCATTGATGAGCGTCGCCACGCACACATTCCCTTCCGCGTCGACCGCCATCGAATCGAGAAGCTGATGGCCCGGCAGGCCATGCACCAGCCGGTGCGGCTGGCCGCCCGGCTGCTTCCTCGGCTTGCCGGGGCCGTCCAGGTCGACCGCCCAGAGCCGTCCGGTGGTCGTTTCGGCGAAGTACAGGACGGTCTCGTCCGGCGACAGGGCGCAGCCATTGGCGGTGATGACGCCGTGCACGATTCGGGTGATCGAGCTGCCGTCGGACCGGGCGTAGTAGAGGGAGCTGAGGTCCATGTCCCACTGGCGGCGCTTGCCCAGGTCGGTGAAGTAGAAGCCGCCGGACTTGTCGAACACCAGGTCGTTCGGCCCCTTCAGCGTCTGGCCGTCGCATTCGGTGTAGAGCACCTTGATCTCACCCGTGTCCGGGTTGACCTTCTCGATGCGCCCGCCCCTGTAGTCGGCCGACTGGTTGCCCGGCATCAGCCCGCCATCGGGCAGCGTGTGCCAGGCGAAGCCGCCATTGTTGCAGATATAGATCCAGCCGTCCGGCCCCATCGCCGCGCCGTTCGGGCCGTCGCCGACCGTCGCGATCCGCTCGATCCCGCCGCCCGGCGTGACGCGGGTCAGCGCGCCGGCCTCGATCTCGACCACGATGACCGAGCCGTCGGGCATGGCGATCGGGCCTTCCGGAAACCGCAGGCCCGAAGTGATTTCGGTGATCTTCATGCGTCCCTCCCCAAGGTTGACGGCGACCTCAGCCGAACCTGATCTGCTCCGTGTACCAGCCCGAGCCGATGATCTTCATGGAGTTGTTGTTGGGCAGCCGGCCTTCCCATCCCTTCGGGTCCGCCTGATAGGCGTTGAGGACCCGCTCGGCCGCCTCGGCGTCCGCGCCCTCGAACTCGTAGATGGTGATGTAGCCGCCCGGCATGTCGCCCTTGAACGGCTTCTCGGCCTTGAAGCAGCGCACGCCCGTGACGTTCGGACAGTTGAACGTGTCCTCGACGTGGTTGCCCAGATACCAGTCGCGGAACGCCTGGATATGGTCCTCGGTCTTGGCGTCCACGACACCGATCAGCACGAGCTTGCCCATGAATCTTTCCCCATTTTCTGCGTGATTGAAGGTTCCGCCGGGAGCGTAGGCGAGCGCCGCGGCATTGACAAGCGGCGCTACAGCCCGACCTCGCGCACCGGATCGGTGCCGTCCCAGCCCCGCGCCGCCTCGGTCAGCATGACCTGGAAATCCAGCAGGTCCTGACGCTGCTCGACCAGCTCGACCATCACGCCCAGATCGGCGCGGGCGTCCATATAGGCGAAGCGGCCGCCGATGTCGGGCGCGCCGCCGGTGGTCACCGCCGGATAGCCCAGCCTCTCGTAATGGGCCTTCACCGCGTCGAAATCCTCGACCCAGGCGCCCACATGATGGAAGCCGCCCCTGTCGGCGGGGAAGGCGTCCCGATAGGCGCTGGGCGCGTCGTTGTGCTGCTGGATCAGCTCGATCTCGATGTCGCCAGCCTGCGCCAGCGCGAAGGAGGCGTCGAGCCGCTCGGGCCGGCCGCGATAGGTGACCGGCCCCAGGTCCAGATGGCGGTAGATGTAGAACGGCCCCACGCCCAGCTTCTGGGTCCAGCGCGCGAGCGCGGCGTCGATGTCGGGCACCACGTAGGAATTCTGGAACACCTTGAGGCCAAGCGGCAGCACGGTCATCGGTCGTCTCCCCTGTTGCCGTCAGTCTACGCGCAGGCCCTCGGCCGCGGCCAGTTCTTCGGGCGTGTTGACGTTGAAAAACGGATCGACCGGCGCCGCCCCGAATTCTACCACCCGCGCGCCGATCCACTCCGACCACTCGCCCGCCCTGCGGCCGCCATCGGCCAGGAAACCGGCGAGCGCGGGGCGAAGGTCCATATGGAACAGCCCGGCCACCGGATGGCGCCGCCCGGCCGACGCCGCGATCGCCGCCTGCCCCGCCCTCGCCGCGCCGCGCAGCCGGCGGACCAGATCGCGCGGCAGGAACGGCGAGTCGCAGGGCGCGCTGGCGACCCACTCGGCGTACGGCATATTGACCGAGGCCCATTCCATCGCCGCCAGCAGGCCCGCCAGCGGTCCCGGGCGGCCCTCCATCGTATCGCCGATCACCGGCAGGCCGAAGGCGGCCCACCTGCCCGCATCGCCGTTGGCGTTGATCGCCAGCCGGCCCACCTGGGGCGCGAGCCTGTCGATGACATGGGCAAGGACCGGCCGCCCGGCCAGCGTCGCCAGCGCCTTGTCGCCGCCGCCCATGCGGCGCGACAGCCCGCCCGCCAGGATGACGCCGAGCACGTTCGCCGCTTCCCTTTCCATGACCGCTCCCTAAGATACGCGCCAACTATAGCGGGGAGCCGCGCCAATGCACGTGATGGGGATCGTCGGCTGGAAGAACAGCGGCAAGACCACGCTGGTGGTCGCGCTGGTGCGCCTGCTGACCGGGCAGGGCTTCCGGGTCGGCACTGTCAAGCATGCCCATCACAGCTTCGACATCGACCAGCCCGGCAAGGACAGCTGGCGCCACCGCGAGGCGGGCGCCAGCGACGTGATCGTCGCCTCGGGCGCGCGCTGGGCGCAGGTGCACGAGTTGCGCGGCGACGCCGAGCCAACACTGGACGACCTGCTGGCGCGCCTCTCGCCGGGCACGGACATCGTGCTGGTGGAAGGCTTCAAGCGCGGCCCGCATCCCAAGATCGAGGTGGTGCCGCCCGACTTCGACGGCCGCCTGATGACCCTGGACGATCCGCATGTGGTGGCGCTGGCGAGCGATGCCCGGCATCTGCCGCCGGTGGACGTGCCGGTGCTCCGCCGGTCCGACCCGGAAGCGGTCGCCCGCTTCATCCTTCGCCATGCGGGGTTGGGAAGCGTTTGACGGCCGGCGGCCGGTGCCTATATCAACCGGCCATGCTCAACGCCCTCTACAGCAAGGACGTGCTGCGCCGCGCCGCCACCATCGGGCGGACCGGACGGCTCGCCGCGCCCCACGCCAGCGTCACCCGCGTGTCGCCGGTCTGCGGCAGCCGGATCACGGTGGACGTAACGGTGAAGGACGGCACCGTGACCGACTACGCCCAGGACATCAACGCCTGCGCGCTGGGACAGTCCTCGGCCGCGGTGCTGGCGGAGAACATCGTCGGGCGCAGCGCCGCCGAACTGCGCGCGGTGGCCGAACGGCTCCGCGCCATGCTGATCGACGGCGCTCCACCGCCCGACGGCGACTGGGCCGGCCTCGCCATCCTGGCGCCGGTGCACGCGCACAGGACCCGCCACGGCGCGGTCATGCTGCCCTTCGAGGCGGCCATCGACGCCATCGCCGAAGCGACCGGCGAGGAAGCGATACCGGCGGACCGGCAACTGACCAGGCGGTCATGACCCGCCGACCGTCATAACCTCATAGCCGTCATACCGCCGACGGGCGGTATCCAGTCCCTGAACGAACAGACCGGCGCGCAGCGTGCGACTCGCCAAGTCTGGATACCGCCCGTCGGCGGTATGACGGCTGGGGCAAACGAAGAAGGGCGCCGTTGCCGGCGCCCTCCGAAAAGCCGACTTCTGCAGCCGGGATCAGCTCACCTGGCGTTCGCGGCCTTCCCAGTAGGGGGCGCGCAGGACGTGCTTCATCAGCTTGCCGGTGCCGTTGCGCGGCAACTCGGGGACGAAGTCCACGGACTTGGGCACCTTGTAGCCGGCGATGTGCGAGCGGGCGAAGGTGATGAGCTCCTCGGCGGTCAGGCTCTTGCCCGGCTCCAGCGCGACGACGGCCTTGACCTCCTCGCCCCAGCGTTCGCTGGGCACGCCGATCACGGCGGCCTCCTTGACGGCCGGGTGCTCGTAGAGCGCGGCCTCGACCTCGGCCGAGTAGACGTTCTCGCCGCCGGTGACGATCATGTCCTTGAGGCGGTCCTGGATGTAGAGGTAGCCCTCCTCGTCCACCATGCCCACGTCGCCGGTGTAGTACCAGCCGTCTTCGTCCAGCACCTTGGCGGTATCCTCGGGCCGCTTGTAATAGCCGATCATGGGCGCGGCGGTGCGGATCGCCACCTCGCCCGGCGTGCGCGGCGGCAGCGCCTTGCGGGTGACCGGATCGACGATCTTCAGCTCGTGCAGCTCGCTGGGCTTGCCGCAGCTCTTCATCTTCTCGGTCGGCGTCAGCGTGTGGTCCGCGGGTTCGAGGAAGGTGGCCGTGCCGGCGATCTCGGTCATGCCGTACATCTGCACGAAGCCGCAGCCGATCACCTCGACCGCCTCGCGCATCAGCTCGGGCGGAATGGGCGAGGCGCCGTAGCTGATCAGCTTGATGGAGCTGAGGTCGGCGCCCTGGCGGGCCTTCTCCAGCAGGATCTTCAGCACCGCCGGCACCATGAAGATCTTCGCCACGCGGTACTTCAGCACGGCGTCGACCATGCGCTGGGCGTCGAAGTCCGGATGGATGACGACGGTGGTGCCCATGCGCAGATTGCCCAGGATCGAGCCGTTGCCCGACAGGTGGAAGTTGGGCGCGATGCACAGCGAGATCTCGCTCGGGCTCCACTCCTTGTAGGTGCCCTTCAGCGGCACCGGGTCCGGCGGCGCGCCCGTCCAGCCCAGATAGGCGGCGTCGTTGGGGATCTGCACGCCCTTCGGACGGCCGGTGGTGCCGCTGGTGTAGAGCTGGATATAGACGTCGCGCAGCGCGGAATGGATGCCCGTGTCGCCGTCGTCCTGCGCGTCGCGCCACTGGGCGAAATCGCCCCAGTCCTTGTACGGGCCTTCCAGCACGAACACATGCTGGAGCGTGGGAAGCTGGTCCTTGAGCTGGGCGACGAGCGGCGCGAATTCGCTGCTGACGAACAGCACCTTGACGTCGGCGTCGTCCATGACGAACTGCACCTCGGGCGGCGCGAGGCGCCAGTTGACCGGCACCAGCACGGCATTGGCCTTGCTGACGCCCGCCAGGATCTGCGGGTGATAGTCGGTGTTCTTGCCGTAGTAGCCGACGCGCTCCTGCTGCTTCACGCCCAGCTTGATCAGGCCGTTGGCGACCTGGTTGCTGTAGCGGTCCAGCTGCGCGAAGGTGGTTTCGCGATCCTCGTAGATGGTCGCGATCTTGTCCGGCGTGCGCTCGGCGTGATAGCGGACGCTGTCGCCGACGTTGAAAGCGTCCTTCAATTTGTATTCGGGCATGGTTGCCTAGCTCCCGTCAGATACCGTCTTCCCCGTTTGGCCGCGATATTAGCGTGAAGCCGCCGGTCCGCAACCTGCAACCTCGCTTGTCCAGGCTGGCCCTGTTATGTAGCGAGTCGAAGGAGAAATACCATGAATCTGCTGATCTATGCTCCAGCTTACGAACGCATCCGCGATCGCATGCCGGACGGAGTGACGCCGCTGCTGATCCATCCTGACGAAACGCTCACCCTGGGCGGCGACAGGATCGCGCCGGAGGACGCCCGGTTCGAGATCGCATGGGCCCCGACGGATCTCTACATGACGGGTCCGAGCCGGTTCAATTTCAGCCTGCTGACCGCCGCCAGGGGACTCAAATGGTTCCAGTCGGGCGCGGCCGGCTTCGATCACCCCATCTTCACCAAGGTGGCCGCGACCGGCACCATCATGACGCGCAGCGACGCCCAGGGCGTCGCCATCGCCGAGTTCGTGCTGGCCCGCGTGCTCGAGGTCTTCCAGGACGCCGCGGGCCGCGCCGCCAAGCAGGCGGCGCACGACTGGAAGCGGCACGACTTCCGCGACGTCTGGGGCACCAGCTGGCTGGTGATCGGCTATGGCGCCATCGGCCGCGAGATCGGCATCCGCGCCCGCGCCTTCGGCGCCCATGTGACCGGGGTGCGCCGCACGCCCGACGGCAGCGACCCGGCCGACGCGATGATCACGCCCGGCGAGGTGATGGCCGCGCTGCCTGCGGCCGACGTGGTGGTGCTGGCCGCGCCCCATTCGTCCGAGACCGACAAGCTGGTGGACGCCGCCTTCCTCGGCGCCATGAAGGACCGCTCGGTGTTCGTCAACATCGCCCGCGGCCGGCTGGTGGACGAGCCGGCGCTGCTGGCGGCGCTGGACGGAGGCAAGCCGGCGGCCGCCATCCTCGACGTGTTCGAGAAAGAGCCGCTGCCCACGGACAGCCCGTTCTGGGACCATCCGCGCGTGCTGCTGAGCGCGCACTGCGCCGCCGCGACCGAGATGAACATCGCCCGCGGCGACGAGGTGTTTCTCGGCAACCTGCGGCGCTACCTCGCCGGCGAGCCCCTGCGGCTCGTCGTCGATCTCAACGCCGGCTGACCTTGGGCGCAACGCAGCCGGGCGGGCGCGCCGGTTGACGGTGTTCCCGCCCCGGCTCAAGATACGACCGACTCAGGGATCTCGGAGACGACGACGATGACCAAGCAATCCGTGGCGATGAAGGTGGACCGCACCGCCCTGCCGCCCTTCGACCGCAGCCTCTGCTCGGCCGCCGAATGGCAGATCCGCGTGGACCTGGCCGCGACCTACCGCCTAGTGGCGCTGTATGGCTGGGACGACCTGGTGTTCACCCACATCTCGGCCCGGGTGCCGGGGCCGGAGCACCACTTCCTGATCAACCCCTACGGCATGGGCTTCGACGAAATCACCGCGTCGAGCCTGGTGAAGATCGACCTGGACGGCAAGCCGCTGCATTCGACGCCGCATTACGTCAACGCGGCCGGCTTCACCATCCACAGCGCCATGCACATGCACAGCGAGAGCGCCAACTGCGTCATCCACACCCATTCGGACGACGGCGTGGCGGTGGCGGCGCAGAAGCACGGCGTGCTGCCGATCTCGCAGACCGCCATGATCCTGTGGGGCGACATCGCCTATCACGACTACGAGGGCGTGGCCCTGGACCTGGACGAGCGCGAGCGCCTGCTGGCCGACATGGGCGACAAGCACTGCATGGTGCTGCGCAACCACGGCCTGCTGACCGTGGGCAGGAACTGCCCCGACGCCTTCATGCGCCTCTACTATCTGGAGCGGGCCTGCACCTACCAGGTGAAGGCGCTGTCCGCCGGCATCGAGAACCTCAACCTGCCGAACCAGGGCATGCCCGAGCACACCGCCGACATGGTGCAATGGGCCTTCGACGGCGGCACCGGCAAACTGACCTGGCCCGCCCTGCTGCGCAAGCTGGACCGCGAGAACCCCGGCTACGACGCCTGACGGCTGGGCCGTCTATTAGGCCGTCATCCCGCGTGTGAAGGGAACATCCCTTCGTCATTCCCGCGCACGCGGGAACCCAGTTGATCGCAGGGCGCGGCATTCTCCGCGCGCTTCATAGACGAAGACTCTCTTCGTGACCGAGCCACGGCGCGGTCACGGTCCTTGCCCCGCCTGGGTTCCCGCGTGCGCGGGAATGACCTGGATGGTGAGGAGGATGAATTGCTTCACACGCTCATGCGCCGGAGTGACGGCTAAAAGAAAAAGGGGAGCCTCGCGGCTCCCCTTCGTCTTGACGGTTCGTGCCCTCAGAACCGGTAGGTGCCCTGGAGCACGATCTCGCGGCCGCGTTCGACCACGCCGGCGAGATCGCCGCGGTTGCCGCCGGGCTTGTCGCCCGAGGTCAGCACCTTGATCTCGTTGGTGAGGTTGCGGCCGATCACCGCGAACTCCCACTTGTCGTCGGGATCGTGGAAGCGGACCGAGGCGTTGAACTTGGCGTAGCCGGACTGGCGGCTGCCGGGCGCCTGGTTGTCCTGCGACCAGTACCAGCTGATGTACTTCACGTCGGCCGACAGGCCGATGTTCATCCAGTCGCTGACCGGCGTGTCGTAGCTGACGCCGAAGAAGCCCGAGAAGCGCGGCGCGTTGGCCAGCGCCTGGCCGCTCAGGTCCTGCACCAGCGGGCCGCCGGGCCTGATCGGCAGACAGCCTTCGGTGTCGGTCTGGCCGGTGAAGCAGGGCGAGGTGGCGAAGTCCTTGAAGTCCGCCACGTTGTAGGTCAGCGCGGTGCGGATGTTCCAGTGCTCGTCCGGCACCCACTGGATTTCCGCCTCGAGGCCCTTGGTCACGGCCGAGGCCGCGTTGCGGATCACGAACGAGGTGGTGACGATGTCCAGCGACGAACGCTGCAGGCCCTTGAACAGATAGTAGTAGGCGTTGACGTCCAGCCGGATGGTGCCGCCGGCCAGCACGCCCTTGTAGCCGATCTCGCCGCCCTTGGCCGTTTCCGGACCGAAGGAGAGACCGTCATAGGTCTCGGTGCGGAAGATCAGGCCGGCATGGGAGATGCCGCCCGACTTGAAGCCGGTCTTGTAGGCCGCGTAGATCGTGTGATCGGGCGCCGGGTGCCAGGTCAGCGTCACTTCCGGCGACCAGTTGGACGTGTCGGTGGTGCCCTCGATCGGCACGCCCAGCGGCCGCATCAGCGCCTGCATGGTGGGCGCCGGGTTCAGGTAGATGTTCTCGCGGAAGGCGTACATGTGCTCCTTGGTGTAGCGCACGCCGCCGGTGAGCTGCAGGTCCTCGACGATGTCCCACAGGATCTGGCCGAAGCCCGACCAGGTCGTCCGCCTGTTGGTGTCGTAGTGCCAGTAGCCGATGTTGAACGGCACGGTCGGATCGGGCGCCATGGCGAAGTCGAGACCGCCGCGGCCCGCATTGTAGGGATGCCGGGTGGTGTTCTCGTAATAGCCGCCGATGACGAAGTTGACCGGGCCGTCATAGGTCGACGCGACGCGCAGCTCCTGGCTCCACTGGGACTGGCTCTCGCCGTTCATGCCCGGGAAATGGGTGAACGTGTCGTAGCCGTAGTTGCCCCAGCCCTTGGTGTCCAGATAGTAGAAGCCGGTCACCGAGTTGACGTTCACGTTGCCGAAGTCATAGGTCATGTCGAGCGTCACCAGGGCGCTCTTGATCTTGGTGAAGTAGTCGCCCTTGTTGCCCTTCGGCTGCATGGGATAGGTGGACCGGATCGCCTCGGGCATCAGGCCAACCGCACGGAAATGGTCGGGTATGCAGTTCTCGTAGGGATCGGTGAAGCCGCGCGTGCTCGAGCCGTCGGCGCCGCACGCGACCACCTGCGACACGCCGGTCTGCTCGTCGTCCTTGTACTGGGAGCCGAGGATGCGCAGCGTGGCGGTGAAGCGGTCGGACGGGTCGAACTGCATGGTGATGCGGCCCACCATGTTCTGGTCGGACGGCGTCACCTTGTTGCTCTCGCCCGCGCCGGGCAGCGGCAGGCCCGGCTCGAACGGATTGGCCAGCGGCCCCGAGACGTTCTTCAGATAGCCCTTCATGTCGGAAAAGCGCAGGGCGACGCGGATGCCGAACTTGTCGTTGATCGGGCCGCCATAGGCGCCCTCGACCATGAACTCCTGGGCGTTCACCTCGTAGCCGGCCTGGATATAGCCTTCCCACTCGGAGCCGGGACCCTTGGAGCGGAGCGAGACAACGCCGGCCGGGCTGTTCTTGCCGAAGAACAGGGCCTGCGGGCCCTTCAGCACCTCGACCTGCGCCAGATCGAAGAACGCGGCGCGCGAGATGTAGCCGCGCGAGATCTGGACGCCGTCCACGTTGAAGCTCACCGCCGTCTCGATGCCGGCATTGGTGGACGACGACGCGATACCGCGCAGGATGACCGCGCCGCCATTGCCCGAAGTGCCGGGCGTGATCTGGAGCTGCGGCACCATGTCGCCGATTTCCGTGAGGCGGGTGGAGCCGTAGCGGGCGAGATCGGCCTCGGTCAGGGCGCTCACCGCCACTGGCACGTCGATCAGGGTCTCTTCCTGCTTGCGGGCGGTGGTGGTGACGGATTCGATCAGGCCCTGCGCCGAAACCGGCGCCGCCAGTCCCACGCCCGCCATCGCCAGTACGGTTGCTTTTGCGACAGGCCAAGCCCGCCGTCTTGCCGAACGGATCATGCGTTTCCCCTGTTCATGGCCGCCATGAGCTTTTTGCTCGTTCTGCCGGCAAGGCCGGTGGCGTCCGGTTGATATTTCTTAGACGTAATACTGTTGGCATAAATAAACCGGACAGTCCAGTTGGTTTTAAACAGGATGCGCCACTCCGGACAATCGGCCCGGCGCCAAGAAAAAAGCCGCGCCCGCCCGGAGGCAAGCGCGGCTTCTTCCGATCCGCCGGCTCGGGACGCTTTCGGGCAGCCCTCCAGCCCTGGCGGGAACCGTCCTAGCGGCCGACCTCGCGCTTGGCGCGGTCCAGCTCGCGCTCGCCCGCCTTGCCGAGGCTCTCGACGTCCTGCCCCGCGCCCTGGACCGTGTTGCAGGCGGTCACGATGGTGGCGAGGGCGACGATCGTCAGTTTCTTCACGAGTTCAGTCTTCATGTATGGATCCTCCAGATATTGATGATTTCACCGGGTCTTCTCTGGCACACCGGAGATCAACGCGGCACGGGGCAACTCAGTTTCTGGCCGCCCTGGTTTTTTAGGGTAGAGTGGCACCGCAAACGAGGAGTTGGAGGCGAAATTGGACGTTTTTGAGGCAATGGAAACCTGCCGCGCCGTGCGGTTCTTCAAGACGGATCCCGTGCCCGAGGAACTGATCGACAGGATCCTCTACGCGGCGACCCGCGCGCCCAGCCCGGGCAATTCGCAGGGTTGGGATTTCGTCGTGATCACCGACCGGGCGATCAAGGAGAAGCTCTCCGAACGGATCACCGAGGTGATCGGCGCCGTCGTCGCCGACATCGAGACGCGCATGGGCGGCCTCGAGGCCATGGACGACGTCAACCGCCGGATGCTCCAGGGCACGCTGAACATGGCCAAGACGCTGGCCGACATCCCGGTGATCGTCCTGGTCTGCGGCAAGAAGGTCTATCCGCCCCAGGCGCCCAGCGAGCAGTTCGTCTGGTCGGCGCTCTATCCGGCGGCGCAGAACATCCTGCTGGCCGCCCGCGCGCTGGGGCTGGGTTCGTGCTTCACCACCTATCAGAACACCTGCGGCAAGGAGCTGCGCGAGCTGCTGCACATTCCGGACGACGTGCACATCGCCTCGGTCATCCCCATCGGCTGGCCCGCCATCAATTTCGGCCCGCTGGCCCGCCGCCCGGTGAGCGATTTCGTGCACCGGAACAAATGGCAGGGCGATCTGCGCGGCTGACCGCGCGGAATCAATCGCGCTCCGATCCAGCCGGAAACAGCCTCATGTCCGCGGCCTCGACACGGACGGACACACTCTCGCCCTCGGCATAGGGCCGGTCCGCCGGCACCTCGGCGGTGAGCCGCGTCCCGTCCAGATCCAGATGCAGGCGCACCGCCCGCCCGAGGAAGACGCTGGAGACGACCCTGGCCGCCCGCCCGCCCGAGGGCGAGACGGCGACCCGCTCGGGCCGGACCAGGGCCTGGAGCGGCCCGTCCCCGGCGGGCGCGGCGTAGCGGCCCAGCGGCGTGACCGCCTCGCTCCCGTCGCGGTGCGCGGGCAGGCTGTTGGCCTCGCCCAGGAAACGCATGACGAAGGGACTGGACGGGCGCTGGTAGAGGTCCTCCGGCGTGCCCTGCTGTTCGATGCGGCCCTGGTTCATCAGCACCACGCGGTGACCGAGGATCATCGCCTCGACCGGATCGTGGGTGACGACGACGGCGGTGACGCCGGTCTGGCCCAGCAGCGCGCGCAGTTCCTCGTAGACGCCGCGCCGCAGCACGGTGTCGAGGCCCGAGAACGGCTCGTCGAGCAGCAGCACGGCCGGGTCCGGCGCCAGCGCGCGGGCCAGCGCCACCCGCTGCTGCTGGCCGCCCGACAGCAGGTGCGGATGCACGGCCGCCTTCTCGCCAATGCCCAGCCGGCCGAGCAGTTCGCGGGCGCGGACCCGCCGGTCGGCGCGGGTGCCCGAGCGGATGCCGAACGCCACGTTGTCCAGCACGTCGAGATGGGGGAACAGGGCGAAATCCTGGAACAGGAAGCCCACATTGCGCCGCTCCGGCGGCACATGGGTTGCGGCGCCGTCGACCTCGCGCCCGCCCAGCAGGACACGCCCGGACCAGGGCCGCTCCAGCCCGGCGGCGATGCGCAGCAGCGTGGTCTTGCCGCAGCCGGAGGGGCCGAGCAGGCAGGTCACCCGCCCTTCGGGAACATGCAGCGACAGGCCGTCCAGCACGGCCTGCCCGCCATAGCCGTGGGTCACGCCCACGAAATCGAGGGACGCGCTCATGCCGCCTCCGCGGCGCCGGCGCGGCGCCCGAGCAGGCCGCTGAGGATGACCGCCGGGATCAGCCCCGCCACGGTCAGGATCAGCGCCGGGGCCGCCGCCTCGCCGTAGCGCTCGTCGGACGCCAGGGTGTAGACGGACGTGGCCAGGGTCTCGAAATCGAACGGCCGCAGCACCAGCGTCGCCGGCAGCTCCTTCAGCACGTCCACGAACACCAGCAGCCCGGCGGTCAGCAGCGCGCCGCGCAGCAGCGGGACGTGGACCCGGCCCAGGGTCGCCACCGCGCCCCGGCCAAGGGTCCGCGCGGCCATGTCGAGCGACGGGCGGATGCGCTGGAGGCCTGCCTCCAGCGTGCCGTGGGACAGGGTCAGGAACCGTACCAGATAGGTCGACAGCAGGGCGAACACGGTGCCGCTGAGCAGCAGCGCCCCGACCGCCCGGTCGAACGCGCCGAACGGGATCAGCACGCCGATGGCGAGCACGGCGCCGGGCACCGCATAGCCGAACGAGGCCACCCGTGCGGCGGCGCGGGCGAGCGGCGACAGGCCGAGCCGCGCCGCATAGGCGAGGCCGAGCCCGACCGCCACGGTCAGCGCGGCGGCCGCGGCGGCCAGCGTCAGGCTGCGGGCGACGGTGGCGGCGAAGCCCGCGCCGGGTTCGGCGTCATAGCCCGCGGCAAGGCCCGCGAGCTGCCACACCGGCAGCACGAAGCCCAGCAGCACCGGCAGCGCGCAGGCCGCGAGCGCGGCCCAGGCCCGCCAGCCGCGCAGCACGACCGGCGCCGCCGAGCGCGACCGGGTCGACAGCGCGAAATAGGTCCGGCGCGCCCGCGCCCGCCGCTCCACCGTCACCAGCGCCACCACGAACACCAGCAACAGCAGGGCGATCTGCGCGCCGAACGCCCGATCGCCCATCACCAGCCAGACGTTGAACAGGCCGTTGGTCAGGGTCGGCACCGCGAAGAAGCTGACCACGCCATAGTCGCTGACCGCCTCCATCACGGCGAGGGCGATGCCCACCATCACCGACGGCCAGGCCAGCGGCAGCGCCACCCGCCGGAAGGCGCTCAGCGGCGTGTCGCACAGGGTGCGCGAGACCTCCCACGCGTCGTGGGACTGCTCGAGGAAGGCCGAGCGCGCGAGCAGGAACACATAGGGATAGAACGCCAGGGTCATGACGAACGCCGCCCCGCCCAGCGAGCGGATCTCGAGGAACCAGTAGTCGCGCCGGGTGCGCCATTCGAATACGTCGCGCAGCGCGCCCTGGACCGGGCCGGCATATTCCAGCATGTCGGTGTAGAGGAACGCCACCACATAGGCGGGCAGCGCCAGCGGCAGCACCAGCGCCCAGCGCAGCACGCCGCTGCCGGGAAACCGGCACATGGTGACCAGCCACGCCGTCGCCACGCCGATGACGGCGACGCCCAGCGCGACCCACAGGGACAGCAGCAGCGTGCCCGAGATGTAGTCCGGCAGTACCGTCGCCCACAGATGCGCCCATTGCGGCCCGAGACCGGCGGAAAGCGCCGTCCACGTCACCGACAGGATCGGCAGCGCCACGAACGCGGCCACCGCCAGCGTCGCGGCGGAGCCGATCCGGCGCGGCGCGGCGGTCAATGGGAGGGCCGGGGTCGTGCGGTCACGGCCCGTCGTTGAAGCGGGTTTCGTTGACCAGCTTCAGCGCCTCGCCCTGCAGCCGGGCGATCTCGGCCAGCGAGGTGGTGTCGGCCTCGAAGGCGCCCCAGCCGGCGACCACGGCCGAGGCCGGCACGCCCGGCTTCACCGGATATTCCGAGTTCACCTCGGCATAGATCTTCTGGGCTTCCGCGCCGCTGAGGAATTCCAGCAGCTTCAGCGCGTTGGCCGGATTGGGCGCGGCCTTGAGCACGTTGGCGCCGGACACGTTCACATGGGTGCCGCCGGTCTTCTGGTCCGGGAACACCAGATAGACCGAGTCCGCCCAGGCCTTCGCCTTCGGGTCGGCCATCATGCGGCCCATGTAATAGGTGTTGCCCAGCGACACGTCGCACAGGCCCTCGTTGATGCCCTTCACCTGGCTGCGGTCGCTCCCCTGCGGCTTCTGCGCCAGGTTCGCCTTCACCCCGGCCAGCCAGGCGCGCGCCTTGTCGGCGCCGTGCCGGTGGATGAGGCCGGAGATCAGGCCCAGATTGTAGGGATGATCGCCCGGCCGCGTGCAGATGCGCCCCTTCCATTCGGGCCTGGCCAGATCGAGATAGGACACCACCGAACCGGCCGGCACCCGGTCCTTCGAGGCGTAGACCACGCGGGCGCGCATGGTAAGGCCGTACCAGTGGCCATCGGGGTCGCGGTACTGGGCCGGGATGTTGGCGGTGAGCGTCGGCGACGTGACCGGCGCCGAAAGCCCGGCTTCCTGCACCTCCAGCAGCCGCGACATGTCGGACGACAGCACGATGTCGGCGGGCGAGTTGGCGCCCTCGGCCTTCAGCCGCTCCAGCAGGCCCGCCTGGGCATAGACCATGTTGACCTTGACGCCGCTCTGCCTGGTGAAGGCGTCGAACAACGGCCTGATCAGCTCGGGCTGGCGATAGGAATAGACATTCACCTCGCCCGCCGCCATCGCGGGAAGGGAAACCGCCACGCCGATGGCGGCCAGGGCCGCCCGCTTCAGGATACGCCAGTGAATCATGGTCCTCTCCAGGTCAGACGGCACATATCTGCCGCAAACCGTCCTGAGAGTCACTATCAAAGGTTTCCAGAAGTATTCTGTAATATTTCCGAAACAGATCAGGCCGTCACGCCGCCAGGCCCGGAATCACCAGCTTTTGCAGATGCGCCCTCCGGTCCTCGGGCAACGGCACGACCTTGCGTTCTTGCAGGTCGAGCGTGATGCCGATGGCTTCCGAGGCCGAGACCAGCTCGCCCGTCTCGCCGTTGAAGGTCCAGTGGACGATGTGGTTGGCCTTGTCGCCCACATGCTTCAGGCCGGAGCGGACGACGACGATGTTGCCCCGGTACAGCGGCTTGTGGAAGCGCAGCCGGTATTCGAGGACCGCGCCGCCGTAACGGCCGGTGGAACGGTCCTTGCCCGTCTCGACCGGCCGGTAGTGGCGCGCCAGATGCACCACGCCGTCCGAAATGCGGCCGATATAGAACTCGGGCAGCATCTTGCCCGCGTCGTCGCATTCGGCGGACTGGACGACGCCGCGCGTGATCTCGATCAGGCCCATGCCGTCCGTATCCGCGAGGCTGGGCGCGCCGCGCGCGAAGATGCCCGGATCGCCGAGCGCGATGCTGCGCGGCGCGCCGTGCGCGGGAAGGTCCATCATCAGCGCCTCGGCGCGCGCCCGCACCAGCTCGGACAGCGGCATGGGCTGGCCGGTCTTCCGGTCGCGCGACACGATGAGCATGTTGAAGGTGGCCGAGACCACGTCGGTGTGCCCGTTGACCAGCTCCACATAGACGCGCAGCCGGTCCTCGCCGACCTCCAGTATCCCGGCGCGGCCGACCAGGCCCCATCCGGGATGCATCTCGCGCAGGAACCGCAGGTGCTGGTCGACAACGGCCATCTCGAGCCCGGACACGCCGCGCGCGGTGCGCGACAGCCCCAGGTGATGCCACAGGCTCGCCAGCCCCTCGCCCACCTTGGCGGCATAGAAGCGCACGTTGAGATGCCCGTTCTCGTCGCACTCCCAGGTATTGGCCATGCCCTTGAAGATATCGATCATGCTCGTCCCCCGCTCATTGGTCCGCCCAAGGGTTATCGCGCGCCCGGAAGCAAGTAAACGCCGTAAATCCCGGCGCCCTCCGGGAGAGGGACGCGCGCGCGGAACGGAAAATCAGCGCCGCCGCTTGCGACCGGGCGGGCGACCGCCTAACCTCGCAGGCCGAATCAACTTCCTGAAAGAGGTGGGGAATGACGACATACGCGGAAGACTACGAAGACGTGACCCAGTATCCGCTGGATGCGGATCGCGAATCCCAGCTTCGCAAGCTGCAGAAGGAATGCACCTTCATCTGGACCAACAAGCAGGGCGAGCCGGTGGGCGTCATCATGTCCTACCTGGACACCGACGACGGCCGCCTCTGGCTGACCGGCGCCGAGCAGCGCGCCCGTTTCCCCGCCGTGAAGCGCGACCCGCGCACCTGCGTCGTCATCTCCAGCGCCGGCACCGAATGGGGCGCGGGCAAGACCGTCACCTACAAGGGCATCTCGGTCATCCACGACAAGGCCAACCGCGAGATCAAGGACTGGTTCTATCCGACGTTCTCGCGCAAGCTGTACGGCCATGTGTCCGAGGAGAAGGTGGAGCAGTTCGTGAAGTTCCTGGATTCGCCGGCCCGCGTGGTGATGGAGTTCATCCCCACCAAGAAGATCGTCTATGACGGCGACAAGATGGCCCGCGCCACGCCGATCGTGAAGGGCGTCGTCGCGCGCTGAAACCGCAATCCGAAATGGGGAACTGACAATGCCAAGTGAAGTGGAAGACAAGCTGGAGATCCAGCAGCTCGCCCAGACCTACGCCGACGGCGTGATGCAGCGGGACGCGGAGATCTGGGGCTCGACCTGGGCCGAGAACGGCGAATGGGCGCTGCCCGGCATGCCGCAGCCCATGAAGGGCCGCGAGACGCTGAAGCCGTTCTGGTCGAAGGTGATGGAAGGCTATCCCTACGTGCTGCACTGGGTGCAGCCCGGCCTCATCACCGTGAACGGCGACAATGCCACCGCGCGCTTCTACGTCCAGGAGAACATCAAGGACGCGAAGGGCGACCAGGTCCGCGTGGCCGGCGTCTATGACGACGAGCTGGTGCGCGAGAACGGCAGGTGGAAGTTCTCCAAGCGCAACTTCAACGTGCTGTACCGGGGTCCGACCGACCTGACGGGCAACTTCGCCCCCTATCAGGCCGGCGCGCACGTCTGAGGCTTTCGCCGACGTTTCGAGAGGGCCGTGCGGGCGACCGCGCGGCCCTTCGCTTGTTCAGGGACGGATGATGGTGGTGCCGGTCAGCAACCGCGCCTCGGCGTCCCGGTGAAGCTGGACCACGTCGGCGAGCCGGTATTCCCTGCCGGCCGCCGGCCTGACGGCGCCGGACAGCAGGACATCCAGCAGCGCGGCGACGGCGTCCCCGCGCTCGGCGGGCTCGGTCATGTAGGTCGCGAGGCCGGGCCGCGTGACGTAGAGCGAGCCCTTCGCGGCCAGCAGCCCCAGATCGACGCCGGTGACCGGCCCGGACGAATTGCCGTAACTGACCATCAGGCCGCGCGGGCGCAGGCAGTCGAGCGAGGCGGCCCACGTATCCCGGCCGACGGAATCATAGACCACGTCGACACCCCGCCCGCCCGTCAGGCCCCGCACCTCGCCGGCAAGGGTCGCCGTATCAAGCACCAGCACATGATGGCAGGCGGCGGCCGCCGTCGCCTTGGCCGGCGAGCCCACCGTGCCGATGACCACTGCGCCCAGATGCCGGGCCCATTGCGCCAGCATGCTGCCGGTGGCGCCCGCCGCCGCATGGACCAGGACGACGTCGCCCGGCGTCACCGCCCAGGTGCGGCGGACCAGATATTCGGCGGTGAGGCCCTTCATGATCGACGTGGCCGCCAGATCGTCCAGCCCGTCCGGCAGCTTGAGCAGCGCGCCGGCATCCGCGTTGGAGGCTTCGGCGTAGGCGCCCTGCGAATAGACGCCGCGCAGCCCGCCGGAGCACAGCACCCGGTCGCCGACCGCGAAACCGGCCGTGCCCTCGCCCACCGCCTCGATCACGCCGACCGCCTCGGTGCCGAGGCCGCTGGGGAGCAGCGCCGGATAGAGGCCGGACCGGAAATACATCTCGCCGAAATTGAAGCCGATGGCCGTGTGACGCAGCCGCACCTGGCCGGGGCCGGGCGGCGGCAGGTCCACGTCGACCAGTTCCATCACCTCGGGGCCGCCTGTGCGCTCGATCCGGACGACCTTGACCACGGTCAGCGCCTCAGCGCGGCCGCGAAGTCGAGTACGGCGCGGGCCAGCCCCGTGCGGTCCTCGATGGTCTTCATGACCGTGTCGGTGACGTAGGTGGACACGCCCAGCCCTTCGGCGTCGCCGCGGTCCTGGGTGTCGAGCACCAGCCCGTCGATCAGGCCGCGATAGTGATGGACGACGGTGGCCTGCGTCACCTCCAGCCCCAGCTCGCCCATCAGCTTGGCCGTCGGCCCCTTGATGGCCTTGCCGCCGACGATGGGCGAGACGGCGATCACCGGCGCGCCCTGGGCCGCCAGCGCCTCGCGCACGCCGGGCATGGCCAGCATGGGATCGACGCTGAGATAGGGATTGGACGGGCAGATGACGATGGCGTCCAGGTCCCCGCGCAGCGCGGCGATGAAGGCCGGGCTCGGCATGGCGGCCTCGGCGCCCTCGAAGCGGATGCCGCGCACCGCGGGCTGGCACTTGTCGCGGACGAAATAGTGCTGGAACGCCAGGTCGCCGCCGTCGGTCTCGACGACCGTGGCGACCTCGTCGTCGGTCATCGGCGCGAGCGTGGGGCCGATGCCCAGCTTGCCGGCGAAATCGGCGGTGACGGCGCTGAGGCTGTCGCCGTCCATCAGCCGGCGCGTGCGCTCCACATGGGTCGCCAGGTCCTTGTCGCCCAGGTTGAACCAGGCCGGCCCGCCCAGGGTCCGCAAATTCTCCATGAACTCCCAGCTCTCGCCGGCGCGGCCCCAGCCCAGCTCGGTGTTGGACAGCCCGGCCAACGTATAGGTGACGGTGTCGATGTCCGGGCAGACGCGCAGGCCCAGATGGGTGAAGTCGTCGCCCGTGTTGACGATCACCGTCAGCCGCTCGGGCGGCAGCACCAGCGACAGGCCGAGGGCGAGCTTGGCGCCGCCCACGCCGCCGCACAGGGCAAGGACTTTGCCGCTCACCGGAACATGTCCTCGTGCCGGGCGCGGACCAGCGCGCGCGCCGGCCGCTCGGTCCGCGGCGTGGCCAGGCCGCGCAGCACGGCGGCGGGCGTGCCCTCGGTCGCCTCGCCCATGACCAGGTTGGCGGCCGAGGCGACCTGATCGGCCACCGCCACCTCGGTCACCTCCAGCACCTTGCCGAACATGTCCACGTCGCCGCGCTGGTCCCACAGCGGCTCCAGGCCGGCGCAGCCGATGGCCATCCCCGTGGTGCCGTAGCGCCAGGCGCGCCCGACGCTGTCGGCGACGACCACGGCCACGTCGGCGCCCGAGCGCGCCCTGAAGGTCTCCCGCAGCGCCCGGGCGCTGGCGTCGGGATCGAGCGGCAGGAGCAGCGCCATGTCCTCGGCGCCGCCTTCCACGTTCGAGCGGTCGATCCCCGCATTGGCGATGACGAGGCCCAGCGCCTGCTCGACGATCAGCACGTTGGTCTTGGCCCGCAGGACCTCGGTCGATTCCCGCAGCACCAGCTCGACCACGCGCGGGTCCTTTCCGGTGACCCCGGCCAGCTCCAGCGCCCGCGCGGACGGCGTCACCGTGGACAGCGCCACCAGCCGCCCCTCGGCCTTGGAGACGATCTTCTGCGCCACCACCACCACGTCGCCGTCGGCGAGGCTCTCGCCCGCCGAGGCGAGCCCGTCGAGGATGAACGCGGCGATGTCGTCGCCCGGCTTCACCAGCGGAATGCCGGGCACCGAAAACACGGTCAGCCGGGCGGACATGCTCAGTGCGCTTCGCCGGGGGTGCCGGTGATCCTGATGCCCGCGCCGGCGATCTTGTAGCGCCGGTTGATGGTGATGAGCACCGAGGTCAGGGCCTCGGCCGCCGAGGAATTGGCGAGCGGGCCGGCGTGCCAGCCCTTCATGCCCGCGTCGGCGACCAGGCCGACGACGATTTCGCGGGCATCCTGGTCGTCGCCCGAGACCAGCACGTCGCATTCGATGGCGTGGTCGCTGTTGAGATGCTCGGCGCCGATGTTCTGGAACGCGGCGATCACCTTCACGCCCTCGCCGACGAAGGCCTGGGCGCGGACGGCGGCGCTGTCCTCGGGCGGAAGCTGGACGCGGCCGACCTTGGGCGGCATCAGCGGCACCGTGGCATCGATCAGGATCTTGCCCTGCACGCCGTCCCTGATGACCTCGAGCATGGGCTGCTGGTTGGAGAACGGCACGGTCAGCGCGACGATCTCGGCCGCGGCGGCCGCGGCGCCGTTGTCCAGGCCGCTGACGTCACCGCCCACGTCGGCCTTCAGCGCGTCGGCCGCTTCCTGCGCCTTGCGCGCCTCGCGCGAGCCGATGATGACCTTGTGACCCGCCTTCGCCCAGCGCCGCGCGAGGCCGCCGCCCAGGGCGCCGGTGCCGCCGATCACGGCGATGGTCTTCCTGCTTTCAACCACGTCTTTCCCTTTCGGTTCTGCCGGTTTTTTCGATTGTCTAGCACGGTTGCGGAGGGTGGCAGCATCAAAAAAGATGTGCCAAGGTACCGCCCAAGCCAGAAGCCGCCGGGGAGTGCCCGGCCGCCTATCCGAACAGGGGAGATACCGCATGAAAGTCGGATTCAACATGCCGCAGCTGACGAAGTTCGCCAGTCAGAAGGCGGTCTACGAATTCGCCACCATCGCCGACAAGATGGGCTACGATTCGCTGTGGGTGCAGGACCATTTCCTGTATCCCGAGGATCCCATCCAGAGCCATCCGGTGCACACCCGCAGCAACCCGGGCGAGGTGGTCCAGTGGCCCGAGGCCTATGCCAGCATGCTCGCCCCGCTGGAGGCGCTCGCCTATGTGGCCGGCATCACCAAGAACATCCGCCTGGGCACCTCGATCCTGGTGTTCGGATACCACCGCCCGGTGACGCTGGCCAAGCAGGTCGCCACCATCGACGTGCTCTCGAACGGCCGGTTCGATCTCGGTCTTGGTTTGGGCTGGGCGCGCGAGGAATTCGCCCACATGGACACGCCGTTCGACAAGCGCGGCGACCGCTGCTCGGACTTCATCCGCGCCCTGCGCGCGGCCTGGGCCGAGAATCCGACGGAATACAACGGCCCCTACTACAATTTCCCCAAGGGCCAGACCACGCCCACGCCGGTGCAGCGCGACTGGAACGGCAATCCGGGCGTGCCGATCCTGGGCGCGTTCCTCAACGACCAGGGCTTCGACCGCGTGGCCGAGCTGTGCGACAAGTGGCACCCGGCCGGCCATCCGCCGGAGCTGGCCGCCGCCCGTCTGGCGCAGATCAACAAGCTGGCCAAGGAGAAGTACGGCCGCGAGCCCATGAAGTGCGTGATGCGCGTGTTCGCCGCGCCCAAGCTGCCGGGCATCAAGGAGATCGGCCCGCAGCTCATGCAGCCCAACTGGACCGGCACCGTCGACGACATGATGCCGCACCTGAAGGCCGCCAAGGCCGCCGGCATGGACGAGATCGTCATCGACTGCAGCTTCTTCCACGAGATGCGCGGCGACGAGGACTGGATCTCGCAGCCCGAGTTCTTCCGCCCGCTGCTGGAAGAAGCCAAGAGCTAGACTGGATCCGTCCTTCGCGACGGGCCTTCGGCCCTCCTCGGGACTCTCGCCCCGAGGAGCGCGGGAGCGCGTCGCGAAGGGCATTTCCGGTGTCATCGAACGTCGGAGGCCATCATCCGCGAGACGGCCGACATCTGGGCCCTGCTGCCGGTGAAGCGCCTGAAAGGCGCCAAGCAGCGCCTGTCCTCCATCCTCAGCGAGGACGAACGCACCTTCCTCGCCCGCGCCATGCTGCTCGACGTGCTCAACGCCCTGCGCCATGCCTGGGGCCTGGCGGGCGTCGCCGTCGTCACCGAGGACCAGGAGGCGCGCGGGCTGGCCCGCGAGCACGGCGCCGCCCTGATCCGGGAAACCGAAGGCGGCCTCAACGCCGCGCTCGAGGCCGGCCTCGCGACCCTCGCCACCTATGGCGCCGGCGGCACGCTCATCATCCACGGCGACCTGCCGCTCGTCACCGCCGACGAGGTCAGCGCGCTGGTCGCCGCGCATCCCGAGGGACCGGCCGCGACCTTCGTGCCGGCCGCCGACGGCGGGACCAACGCCATGCTGATGACGCCGGTCGACGCCCTGACGCCCGCCTATGGCGCGGGCAGCTTCGAGAAGCACCGGGCGCAGGCGGAGGAACGCGGCCTGGCGGTGACCCTTCTCGGCTTGCCGGGGCTCGAACTGGACATAGATACGCCTGACGACCTGCGCCTGCTGCTGGCGCGGGGCGCGCGGGGACATACGATGGATTATTTGCTGGCAACCGATGTTGCCGCACGGTTACAACAGAACCCAGCCACCACATTGGGAACC
>CAZVVC010000008.1:0-28764 GCA_964630425.1 uncultured Bifidobacterium sp.
GGTAGACACATCCACGGAGTGCGAGAGTTGGCGCGGGCCTCTGCCCGACCCTGACGGTTTCGCGCGCGAGGTGCTCGAACGGGCCGGCTTCGGCGGCGAGGACGCCGAGGTCAGCATCCTGTTCGCCGACGACGCCTTCGTCCGCGGCCTCAACGCCCGCTGGCGCGGCCAGGACAAGCCCACCAACGTGCTGTCCTTTCCCGCGGCCGGCGGCGGACCCGGGCCGCGTTCCCTGGGCGACGTCGTGCTCGCCTACGAGACCGTGGCGCGCGAGGCCGAGGAGGCGGGCAAGCCCTTCCTTCACCACACCGTCCATCTTCTCGTGCACGGCTTCCTGCACCTGCTGGGATACGACCACGAGACCGACGCCGACGCGGCGGTGATGGAGGCCCGCGAGGTGCGGATCCTCGAAACGCTCGACATTCCCGATCCCTATGCCGAAGATGCGGCCAGCATACAGAACAGCGCATGAGTGACCCTTCGACAGACGCCGACAGTACGGCGAGTTTGAAAGGCTGGGTAAGCGGCATGCTGACCCGGCTGCGCGGCCGCGAGCCGTCGCTTCGCGAGAGCCTCGAGGACGTCATCGAGGAACACCGGGACGATCCGTCGGACCTGACCGCCGAAGAGCGGATCATGCTGATGAACATCGTCTCGCTGCGCGAGCTGGAGATCTCGGACGTCATGGTGCCGCGCGCCGACATCGTCGCGGTCGAGATGTCGCTGTCGCTGGACGGGCTGGTCAAGGCATTCAAGGACGCGGCCCATTCGCGGCTGCCGGTCTACCGCGACACGCTCGACGACGTCGCCGGCATGGTGCATGTGAAGGACGCGCTGATCGCGCTGGACGACGCGCATCAGTCGGGCCACGCGGTCACCATCGACCAGATCAAGCGCCGGGTGCTGTTCGTGCCGCCCTCCATGCCCGTGATCGACCTGCTGCTCAAGATGCGGCTCAGCCGCATCCACATGGCGCTGGTGATCGACGAATATGGCGGCACCGATGGCCTCGTCACCATCGAGGACCTGATCGAGACCATCGTCGGCGACATCGACGACGAGCATGACGAGCAGCTCACCCCGCTGATCATGCCGCGCCCGTCCGGCGCCTTCGACGTGGACGCGCGGTGCCCGGTGGAGGACCTCGAGGCGCAGATCGGCATCGACCTGCTGCCCGACGACCAGGAGGACTACATCGACACGGTCGGCGGCCTGCTGTTCTCGCTCGCCGGGCGGGTGCCCGAGCGCGGCGAGGTGCTGGAGCATCCCTCCGGCCTGGAATTCGAGGTGATCGACGCCGACGCGCGCCAGCTCCGGCGGGTGCGGGTGCGCAAGCCCGCCTCCGACATGGGCGACGTGCTGCCGTGATGCAGGGTCTGCCCGCATGGCTGGCGGCGCGCCGGCCGTGGCAGCGCTTCGGCCTCGCCTTCCTGCTGGGCGCCCTCGCCACTGCCGCCTTCGCCCCGCTCTATGCGCTGCCGGTGCTGCTGGTGTCGTTCCCCGGCGTCATCCTGCTGATCGAGGCCACGCCCACCAAGAAGGGCGCCTTCGGGATCGGCTGGTGCTTCGGCTTCGGCCATTTCCTCACCGGCTTCTACTGGGTGGCCAACGCGCTCGCCATCGCCGGCGCGCCGCCGGCCGCGGCGCTGGCGCTGCCCCTCGGCATGGCGCTCTACAGTGGCCTCGCCGGGCTGCTTTACAGGCTGCTCGCCGGGCGGCTGCGGTCGCGGGTGCTGCTGTTCGCGCTCTGCTGGGCGCTGGCCGAATGGCTGCGCGGCCACGTCATCACCGGCTTTCCCTGGAACCTGGCCGCCTATGCCTGGGCGTTCTCGGACGCCATGAGCCAGTCGGCCTCGGTGCTCGGCGCCTACGGGCTGACCTTCGTCACCGCCGCCATCGCGTCCTCGCCCGCCGCGCTGGTCGGGCGGCCGGTGCGCCGGGCGGCCGACGCGGCCGCGCCCATCGCCGCCGCCGTCGCCGTGGCCGCGCTGTTCGCGTTCGGCGCGGCGCGGCTGGCCGCCGCCGATCCCGATCCGCGGGACGCGCCGAGGGTGCGCGCGGTGCAGCCGGACATCGCCCAGGACGAGAAGTGGCTGCCGCAGAACTTCCACCGCAACTTCACCGATCATCTGGCGCTGTCGGAAGGGGCGGGCCGCGAGGCCATCGACCTGTTCGCCTGGTCGGAAGCCGCCGTGCCCTACCAGCTCGACACGGACGCGCCCGGCCGGGGGCGGATCGCCCAGGTCGGCCATCCGGGCAGCGTCGTCGTCACCGGCTTCCCGCGCGTCGAGCAGGACGAGGCGGGCGGCCTGCGCTACTACAACAGCATGATCTTCATCGGTGGGGACGGCCGCACCCTCGCCACCTTCGACAAGGCGCATCTGGTGCCGTTCGGCGAATATGTGCCGCTGAAGGGCCTGTTCCGCATGCTCGACCGGGTGTTCGAGGCGCTGGGCCTGGGCATCCGGTTCCAGAAGGTGGTCGAGGGCGGCGGCGATTTCGCGCCGGGGCCGGGGCCTCGGGTCATCCATCTGCCGAACCTGCCGCCGGTCAGCCCGCTGATCTGCTACGAGGTGATCTTCCCCGGCGCGGTCACCCCGGACGGCGAGCGGCCGGCCTGGCTGCTCAACATCACCAACGACGCCTGGTACGGCGAATGGGCGGGGCCGCACCAGCATCTCGCCATCGCCCGCTTCCGCAGCATCGAGGAAGGCCTGCCCATGCTGCGCGCCGCCGGCACGGGCATCTCGGCGATCATCGACGCCCACGGCCGGGTCGTCGCCTCGCTGGGCATCGGCGAGCGCGGCGTGGTCGACGGGATGCTGCCCGCGCCCCTCGCGCCCACCCCTTACGCCCGCTTCGGCGACGGGGTCTTCTGGCTGCTCATGGCGGCCGGGGCGATACTCGTTTTGGGCAAGTCCCGGCGCAACCGCCAGTAGAATCGGGCTTGACCGCTTTCTCATCCCCACATATTTCTAATTTTATACAGGTTCGAGGGTCGGTGAACTTGGGAGGGGCGCTTTCCGGCGTCCATTGGGGCTATTGGCTGATCCTTCAATCCGGGCTGCGCGGTTCCGGGCTGGAGAACTCGAGGAGGCCGCGTGCAATCGGATCCAAAGCCTGTCGACGTCCATGTCGGCAAACGCCTGCGGCAGCGCCGCACATTCGTGGGAATGACCCAGGAACAGCTCGGCGCGTCGCTGGGCATCACCTTCCAGCAAATCCAGAAATACGAGCGCGGCGCCAACCGCATCGGCGCCAGCCGCCTGTTCGATATCTGCCGCATCCTCGAGGTGACGCCGCAGTTCTTCTTCGAAGGCATGCCGGCGGACGCCGCGACCCCGCTGGACGACCCGCGGCCGGCGCCGCGCGCCGAGGACCCGGTGGACCGCGAGACCATGGAACTGGTACGCGCCTACCGGCAGATCGAAAACGCGGCGGTGCGCCAGCGGCTCCTGGACCTGGCGAGGGTGCTCGCGCGCAGCGAATAGGGCGCCGCGGACGCGCCCCGCGCGGACAATATAAAGATATCTTTATGCTTGTGAGCGGCTTGCGCGCGCTGCTATACAGCGATGCGTGCCGGCTGCCGCGGGTTGTCCCCCGCGGGCCTTTCCTGAACTCCATATTCGAGGGGTCTCGTGGCCAAGAACTCGTATCTGTTCGCCAGTGAATCCGTTTCCGAAGGCCATCCCGACAAAGTCTGCGACATGATCTCCGACGCCGTCCTGGACACGTTCCTGGCGGCCGATCCCTATGCGCGCGTGGCGTGCGAGACGCTGGTCACCACCCAGCAGATCGTGCTGGCGGGCGAGGTGCGCGGCCCGGCCTCGATCACCAGGGACGTGCTGGAGCAGGTGGCGCGCGATACCGTGCGCAAGATCGGCTACGAGCAGAACGGCTTCCACTGGAAGACCTGCGACGTGAAGGTGCTGCTGCACAGCCAGTCGGCCGACATCGCCATGGGCGTCGATTCCGGCGAGAACAAGGACGAGGGCGCGGGCGACCAGGGCATCATGTTCGGCTATGCCTGCCGCGAGACCGACGCGCTGATGCCGGCGCCCATCCACTACGCGCACAAGATCCTGCGCGACATGGCCGAAGCCCGCCATTCGGGCGCGGTGCAGGGCCTCGGCCCCGACGCTAAGAGCCAGATCAGCCTGCTCTACGAGAACGGCAAGCCGGTGCGCGCCACCTCGATCGTGGTCTCGACCCAGCATGACGAGGACCTGTCGCAGGCCGACGTGGAAGGCATCGTCCGCCCGTTCATCTCGAACGCGCTGCCGGGCGGCTGGCTGACCAACGAGACCGTGTTCTACATCAATCCCACCGGCCGCTTCGTCATCGGCGGCCCGGACGGCGACGCCGGCCTCACCGGCCGCAAGATCATCGTCGACACCTATGGCGGCGCGGCCCCGCACGGCGGCGGCGCGTTCTCGGGCAAGGACCCGACCAAGGTCGACCGCTCGGCCGCCTATGCGGCGCGCTACCTGGCCAAGAACGTGGTGGCCGCCGGCCTGGGCGACCGCTGCACCATCCAGCTTTCCTATGCCATCGGCGTGTCCAGGCCGCTGTCCCTCTATGTGGACCTGCACGGCACCGGCCATGTGGACGAGGGCCGGCTGGCGGACGTGCTGGGCGAGGTGATGGACCTCAGCCCGCGCGGCATCCGCACCCATCTGGGCCTCAACAGGCCGATCTATGCCCGCACCGCCGCCTATGGCCATTTCGGGCGCGAGCCCGAGGCCGACGGCGGCTTCAGCTGGGAGCGCACCGACCTGGCGGACGCGCTGCGTTCGGCCGTCGCCTGACGTCCATGACCGGCGATAGCGGCCCGGTGCTGCGCCGCGTCTACGGCCGTCGCCGTGGCAAGCCCCTGAACCCGTCGCGGCAGGAGCTGATGGACCGGCTGCTGCCGGCGATCAGCGTGCCGCTCGAGGACGGCGACGCCAATCTCGACCCGCGCATCTGGTTCGACGCCCATGTGCGCGAGGTCTGGTTCGAGATCGGCTTCGGCAAGGGCGAGCATCTCGCCTGGCACGCCCGCAACAATCCCGACGTGGGCATCATCGGCTGCGAGCCCTATGAGACGGGCGTCGCCGGCCTGCTCAGCGAGGTGGCCGGGCACCGGCTGTCCAACGTCCGGGTGTGGACCGACGATGCCGCGCTCCTGCTCGCCGCCCTCGCGCCGGGCAGCATCTCGCGCGCCTTCCTGATGTTCCCCGATCCGTGGCCCAAGGCCCGCCACCACAAGCGCCGCTTCGTCAGCCACGACCGGCTCGACATCCTGGCCCGCGCACTGGCCGACGGCGCCGAGTTCCGCGCGGCGACCGACCACGCCGACTATGGCGACTGGATCGTGCGCCACATGAACGCCCGCGAGGACTTCGAATGGACCGCCGAGCGCGCCGCCGACTGGCAGGCCCGCGGCGCGGACTGGCCCCAGACCCGCTACGAGGCCAAGGCGCTGGCGCGGGGCGAAAAGCCGCTCTACCTGCGTTACCGCCGCGTGCCCCGGTAGCCATTCCGATTTGCCCGAACTGTTCGGCGCTTTTTCCTTAGTGACTCTGCGAGCGTAGCGAAGCAGTCCAGCCCTTCCGCCACACAGCCATCACCGGAGGGGCTGGACTGCTTCGCTACGCTCGCAGAGTCACCGAGAGGAAAATTCGAGAAATGTTGGCCTGGATGACTGCCGGTTTTCTATGAGTCCGCTCAAGTTTCAGATATCCAAAGTGATGTTTGAAATATCAGAATGCATGTGCTATATGGGTAAAATGATGTTCTGGACAGGTGCGGCTTGATCACCGCGGCACAGATGCGGGCGGCCCGCGCCCTTCTCGGGATCGACCAGAAGACGCTCGCCGATCTGGCCGGCGTCTCGGTGCCGACCATCCAGCGCATGGAAGCGAGCCAGGGGAACGTCAGGGGGTTCGTCGACAGCCTCACCAAGGTCGTCGACGCGCTGAACCTGGCAGGGGTCGAGCTGATCGCCGAGGGCGCGCCCAGCGTGTCCGGCGGGCGGGGCGTCCGGCTCAGGGAACCGCCACAGAAACAACAGGACTGAGGGAAACCGCAGCGCGACGGCGACCGCCGACATCGATGCCGACGATCCCGCCGCCTTATCGCGAGGCCGCAGGACATGACCGCCCCGATCTCTTCGCAACGAACCGGCGCCGCGCCCAGTTTCGCCGAGTTGTTCACCCCCAAGCTCGTCACCATCCTGCGGGAAGGCTACGGCCTCGCCGCCCTGCGCTCGGACCTGGTCGCGGGGCTGACCGTCGCCATCGTGGCGCTGCCGCTGTCCATGGCCATCGCCATCGCCTCGGGCGCGTCTCCCGCGCAGGGCCTCTATACCGCGATCGTCGGCGGCTTCCTCGTCTCGGCGCTGGGCGGCAGCCGGTTCCAGATCGGCGGGCCGGCCGGCGCCTTCATCGTGCTGGTGTCGGCCACGGTCGCCGCCCACGGCATGGACGGCATGCTGCTGGCCACCGTCATGGCGGGCGTGATGCTCGCCATCGTCGGGTTCCTGCGGCTCGGCACCTACATCAAGTTCATTCCCTATCCGGTCACGGTGGGATTCACCGCGGGCATCGCGGTGATCATCTTCGCCAGCCAGCTCAAGGACCTGCTGGGCCTGACCCTGGCCGTGCCCGAGCCGGGGCCGCTGCTCGACAAGCTGCCGGTGCTCTGGTCGGGGCTGCCCAGCGCCGACGGGGCGACCATGGCGCTGGCCGGCGCGACCATCGCCGTCATCGCCGGGCTCAAGCGGCTCAGGCCGCACTGGCCGGGCATGCTGTTCGCGGTCGCGGGCGCCGCGGCGGCCACCGCCCTGCTCGACCTGCCGGTGGCGACCATCGGCACCCGGTTCGGCGGCATCGCCAGCGGCCTGCCCATGCCGGCGCTGCCCGAATTCACCCTGGCCAAGGCGCAGGCGGTGTTTCCCAGCGCGGTGGCCTTCACCCTGCTGGGGGCCATCGAATCGCTGCTGTCGGCCGTGGTGGCCGACGGCATGACCGGGCGCCGGCACCGCTCCAATTGCGAGCTGGTGGCCCAGGGCGCGGCCAACATCGCCTCGGGCCTGTTCGGCGGCATCTGCGTGACCGGCACCATCGCCCGCACGGCCACCAACGTGCGCGCCGGCGCGCACGGGCCGGTGGCGGGGATGCTGCATTCCGTGTTCCTGCTGCTGTTCATGCTGTTCGCCGCGCCGCTCGCCAGCTACATCCCGCTCGCCAGCCTGGCCGGCGTCCTTGCCGTCGTCGCCTGGAACATGGTGGAGAAGCCGGCCTTCGCCATGCTGCTGCGCGCCTCGCGCGGCGACGCGGCCGTGCTCATGGTCACCTTCCTGCTGACCGTGTTCCGCGACCTGACCGAGGCCATCGTCGTGGGCTTCGCGCTGGGGTCGGTGCTGTTCATCCACCGCATGTCGGCGGCGACCGCCGTCGAGACCCACGCACCCTTCGTCGAGGAGGACAGGGCCGACGATTCCGGCGCGGCGCGTGCGCCCTATGACGAGGCCGCCGCCCGCGACGCCCAGATCATGGTCTACCGCATCTCCGGCGCCTTCTTCTTCGGCGCCGCCGCGTCCATCGGCTCGGTGCTCGACCGCATCGCCGACACGCACCGCACCCTGGTGATCGACTTCTCGGCGGTGCCCTTCGTCGACGCGACCGCCGCTAACACCATCGAGGTGCTCGCCCACAAGGCCGCGCGGCGCGGCGTGGCGCTCTATCTCGCCGGCACCAACCACGACGTGCGCCGGGACCTGTTCGCACACGGGGTGAAGCCGCCGCTGGTGCACTATGCCCGCAGCATCGCCGACGCGGTCAGCAAGGCGGGCGGCTGACCGCCGCGCGGGCGGACATCGACCTTGAAAAATCCCGCGACTTGGACTAGTTTCCCCATGCTCTTGACATAGACCGGTCGGCTCCGCGGGGCCGCCGGGAAGTTCGAAGGAGTGGGCGGGAGCCCACTTTTTTTGTTTTCGGGAATCGGGTTGGTCGTTGAAACCGGCATAGCCGCCAGGGTGCGGGCGCTGATCGAGCCTTCGGTCGAGGCCATGGGCTTCGACATCGTGCGCGTGCGCTTCATCACCACCAGCCAGCGCACCCTGCAGATCATGGCCGAACGGCCGGACGGCAGCATGACCGTCGAGGATTGCGCCGACCTGTCGCGCGCGGCGTCGGCGATTCTCGACGTCGAGGATCCGATCAAGAGCGAATACAATCTGGAAGTCAGCTCGCCCGGCATCGACCGGCCGCTGGTGCGCGAGCAGGACTATCATAAATACGCCGGGTTCGAGGCGAAGATCGAGACGGCGACACCGATCTCGGGACAGCGCAGGTTCCGCGGCGTCATCGTGGGTCTGGAAAATGGTCTGGTGGCGCTGGATGCGCCGCAGGGCCGCGTGAATTTGCCGTTCGACAATATCGAGCACGCCAAGCTGGTGCTGACCGATGCCCTCATCAAGGCGCATCAGGACGCCCGCGAGGCCGCCGGAGTCGCGCTGGCCGATCAACAGGGAGCTGACTGATGTCCACCGCCATTAGCGCCAACCGCCTGGAGTTGCTTCAGGTCGCCGACGCCGTCGCCCGCGACAAGGTGATCGAGCGCGACCTCGTGCTGGAGGCCATGGAAGAGGCGTTCCAGAAGGCCGCCCGTTCGCGCTACGGCGCCGAGCACGACCTGCGCGCCCACATCGACCGCAACACCGGCGAGATCAAGCTGCGCCGCGTCGTCACCGTGGTCGAGGAGGTCGAGAACGAGGCCGCCCAGATGACCCTGCGGGACGCCCAGCGCCGCTATCCGGGCCACGAGCTGGAGGTGGGCTCGGAGATTTCCGAGGAGCTGCCGCCCATGGATTTCGGGCGCATCGCCGCCCAGACGGCCAAGCAGGTCATCACCCAGAAGGTGCGCGAGGCCGAGCGCGCCCGCCAGTACAACGAGTACAAGGACCGCCAGGGCGACATCATCAACGGCATCGTCAAGCGCGTCGAATACGGCAACGTGGTCGTCGACCTGGGCCGCGCCGAGGCGGTGATCCGCCGCGACGAGGCGCTGCCGCGCGAGAACCTGCGCAACGGCGACCGGGTCCGCGCCTTCATCTACGACGTGCGCCAGGAGCCGCGCGGCCCGCAGATCTTCCTGTCGCGCGCCCGTCCCGAATTCATGCGCGAGCTGTTCGCCCAGGAAGTGCCCGAGATCTATGACGGGATCATCGAGGTGAAGTCGGTGGCGCGCGATCCCGGCAGCCGCGCCAAGATCGCGGTCATGTCCAACGATCCGGGCATCGATCCGGTCGGCGCCTGCGTCGGCATGCGCGGCAGCCGCGTCCAGGCGGTCGTGAACGAGCTTCAGGGCGAGAAGATCGACATCATCCAGTGGTCGCCCGACGTGGCGACCTTCGTGGTCAACGCGCTGGCGCCCGCCGAGGTGCAGAAGGTGGTGCTCGACGACGACAACGAGCGCATCGAGGTGGTCGTCCCGGACGATCAGCTCAGCCTCGCCATCGGCCGCCGCGGCCAGAACGTGCGGCTTGCCTCGCAGCTCACCGGCTGGACCATCGACATCCTGACCGAGGCCGAGGAATCCGAGCGCCGGCAGCAGGAATTCCAGTCCCGTTCGGCGCTGTTCATGGAGGCGCTCGACGTCGAGGAGACCATCGCCCAGCTCCTGGTCGCGGAAGGATTCGCCGATCTGGAGGAAGTGGCCTATGTGGAGCTGGACGAGCTGGCCTCCATCGAGGGCTTCGACGACGACATCGCCCAGGAGCTGCAGAACCGCGCCCGCGCCGCCTTGCAGCGCCGGGACGAGGAGGCCGACGCCCGGCGCACGGAGCTGGGCGTGCAGGACGACGTGGCCGCCATCGACGGCCTGACGCCGCAGATGCTGGTGGCGCTGGGCGAGAAGGGCGTCAAGACGCTCGACGACCTGGCCGAGTTCGCCGGTTTCGAGCTGATCGAATCCGGCGGCCCGCTGAACGGCTTCGACCTCGACGAGGATCGGGCCAACGAGATCGTCATGGCGGCGCGCGCCCATTGGTTCGAAGAGGCCGAGGGCGGCGAGTCGCAGGAGTAGGACAACCGGAGAGCGGATGACGGAGAGCAAAGGGCATGTGGCGGAACGACGATGCATCGTAAGCGGCGAGAGCGCGCCGCAGGCGGGCCTCGTGCGTTTTGTCGTCGGGCCCGGCGACGTCATCGTTCCCGATCTCAAGGGTAAGCTGCCCGGCCGAGGGCTGTGGGTCTCGGCGCGCCGCGACGTGGTGGAAACCGCGTGCGCGCGGGGCGCGTTCTCTCGCGCCGCGCGCCGCAAGGTCAGCGTGCCCGACGGGCTGCCGGCGCTGATCGAGGCGCAACTGGTCACCGGGTGCCTGAACCTGCTGGGCCTGGCGCGCAAGGCCGGCGACATCGTCGCCGGCTTCGAGAAGGTGAAGGGCTGGTTGCAGGGCGGCGCCGCCGCCGTGCTGGTCACGGCCTCCGACGCGGCCGAGGACGGCCGCCGCAAGCTGCGCGGCCTGGCCGCCGGCCTGCCCGACGTGGACCTGTTCACGTCCGATCAATTGAGTTTGGCCTTGGGGCGCGGGAATGTGATACATGCTGCCCTGCGTGACGGCGGCCTGGCCCGGCGTTTCCTGGCCGAAGTGGATCTGCTCGCCGGTTACCGGCACAGCGACGGCCCGGCGGGCCGACCGAACGCGAATGAGGAAGGTGAATGAGCGAAACCAAGGAAAGCGGCGACACGAAGCTCACCCTGTCGTCCGGCAAGACGCTTCAACTGAAGAAGAGCGTCGACGCGGGCAGCGGCCAGGTGCGCCAGAGTCTGTCCCATGGGCGCGGCAAGTCCGTGGTCGTGGAACGGAAGCGCCGCCGCACGTTCACCCGTGAGGATCAGGCGGGCGCGGATTTCGTGCCCGACAGCGGCGACGGGCACCTGACCCGCGACGAGAAGGCCGGCCGTATCCGCGCGCTCGAAGAGGCGCGCCGGCAGGAAGCCCTCGAGAAGCAGCGCCAGGAGGAAGAGGCCAAGCGCCGCGCCGAAGAGGAAGCGCGCCGCAAGGTCGAGGAAGAGGAGCGCCGCCGCCGCGAGGAAGAGGAAGCCGCGCGCCGGGCCCGCGAGGAAGCCCTGAAGCCGAAGGACGAGCCGCCGCAGGCGCCGGTCGTTCCCGATCCGGCCGTCACCGTGGCCAAGCCGAAGCCGAAGGTCGAGGCGGTGCAGCCGCCGCCGCAGCCGCGCCCCGAAGCCGCGCCGCAGCCGACGGCGGCCGACGAGGCGCGCCGCCCGAAGCCCGAGGACAAGGTCCGCGCGGCCACCCGCATCGACGAGGAGGAAGAGGACGAGCGGCGCAAGAAGGCGCGTTCCGGCGCCGCCAAGGTGCCGCACAAGCCGACGCCAAAGGTCGATTCGCGCCGCACCAACGCCAAGATGACCGTGCAGCGCGCGCTGGACGATGGGGCCGAGGAGCGCCAGCGCTCGCTCGCCGCCATGCGCCGCGCCCGCGAGAAGCAGAAGGCGCTGCGCCGCCATGACGCGCCGCAGAAGCTGTTCCGCGAGGTGACCGTGCCCGAGCACATCACCGTGGCCGAGCTGGCGAACCGCATGACCGAGCGCGCCAACGACGTGGTGCGCGAGCTGATGAAGATCGGCGTCATGGTCAGCGTCAACGACACCATCGACGCCGACACCGCCGAGCTGGTGGTCACCGAGATGGGCCACAAGCTGCGCCGCGTCTCCGAATCCGACGTGGAGATCGGCCTGGTCGGCGACGCCGACAGCCCCGAGGACATGCGTCCGCGGCCGCCGGTGGTGACCGTCATGGGCCATGTGGATCACGGCAAGACCTCGCTGCTCGACGCGCTGCGCGCCGCCGACGTCGCCTCGGGCGAGGCGGGCGGCATCACCCAGCACATCGGCGCCTATCAGGTGACCATGCCGGGCGGCGAGAAGATCACCTTCCTCGACACGCCGGGCCACTCGGCGTTCACCGCCATGCGCGCCCGCGGCGCCCAGGTGACCGACATCGTGGTGCTGGTGGTGGCGGCCGACGACGGCATCATGCCGCAGACGGTCGAGGCCATTCACCATGCCCGCGCGGCCGGCGTGCCGATCATCGTGGCGATCAACAAGATCGACAAGTACGAGGCCAATCCGCAGAAGGTCCGCGAGGCGCTGCTCCAGCACGAGCTGGTGGTCGAGGGTCTGGGCGGCGACGTGCTCGATATCGAGGTGTCGGCCAAGCAGCGCACCAACCTGGACAAGCTGGAGGAAGCCATCATCCTCCAGGCCGAGGTGCTGGAGCTGCGGGCCAATCCGGACCGCACGGCCGAAGGCGTGGTCATCGAATCCATGCTCGACAAGGGCCGCGGCGCGGTCGCCACCGTCCTGGTGACGCGCGGCACCCTGAGCATCGGCGACGTGTTCGTGTCCGGCGCCGAATCGGGCCGCGTCCGCGCGCTGATCGACGACAAGGGCAACAATCTGCGTGAAGCCGGTCCGTCGCAGCCGGTCGCCGTTCTCGGCGCCACCGGCGCGCCGCTCGCCGGCGACGACTTCCTGGTGGTCGAGAGCGAGGCCCGCGCCCGCGAGATCTCGGCCTACCGTCAGCGCCAGCTCAAGGAGAAGACCGCCGCGCCGCTCGCCCGCGTCTCGCTCGAGGCGATGATGGACAAGCTGAAGGCCAAGGAGGTGCAGGAACTGCCCGTGGTCATCAAGGCCGACGTGCACGGCTCGGCCGAGGCGGTGTCCAACGCGCTCACCGCGCTCAACACCGACGAGGTCGCGGTGAAGGTGCTGCTCAGCGGCGTCGGCGGCGTGTCCGAGTCCGACGTGGCGCTGGCCGAGGCGTCCAACGCGCCGATCCTGGCCTTCAACGTCCGCGCGGCGGGCAAGGCCCGCACCATGGCCGAGCAGCAGGGCGTCGAGATCCGCTATTATTCGGTGATCTACGATCTGGTGGACGAGATCAAGGCGGCCCTTTCCGGCATGCTCTCGCCCGAGATCAGGGAAACCATCGTCGGCGTCGCCGACGTCAAGGAGGTGTTCAACGCCGGCAAGGGCAAGGCCGCGGGCTGCATCGTGCTCGAAGGCACGGCCCGCTCGGACGTCCGCGCCCGGGTGCTCCGCGACGACGTGGTGGTGCACGACGGCAGGGTCAGCTCGCTCCGCCGCTTCCGCGACGAGGTCAAGGAAGTGGCCGCCGGCACCGAATGCGGCATCACCATCGAGAACTTCAACGATGTGAAGGCCGGCGACCGGATCGAGATGTACTCGGTCGAAGAACGCGCCCGCACCCTCTGAGGACGGGCGAGGCAGGCAGGTCATGAGCAGATCCCGCGGGGGTCCACGGAGCCAGCGTCAGGGCCGGGTCGGCGAGCTGCTGCGCCACGCATTGGCCGAGGTGTTGATGCGCGGCGAGCTGCGCGATCCGGCGGTCGAGGGCGTCTCGGTCACCGTCACCGAGGTCGATGTGGGGCCGGACCTGAAGAACGCCACCGCCTACATCATGCCGCTGGGCGGCGCCGATGCGGACAAGGTGGCGCAGGGGCTGAACCGCTGCGCGCGCTTCCTGCGCGGGCAGGTGTCCCATCTGGTGGACATGCGCCACGTGCCGCAGTTCCGCTTCGCCGTCGACCGCTCGTTCGAGAACGCCGAGAAGATCGACGCGCTGCTGCGCCAGCCCGGCGTGCGGCGGGACCTGGAACAGCCGGAAGACTGAACCGATGGCGCGCCGCAGGAAAGGCCGGCCGGTCAACGGCTGGGTCGTGATCGACAAGCCGTCCGGCATCACCTCGGCCCACGCCGTGGCCAGGGTGAAGCGCGCGCTGGACGCGGCCAAGGTGGGCCATGCGGGCACGCTCGACCCGCTCGCCACCGGCATCCTGCCGCTCGCCCTGGGCGAGGCGACCAAGCTGGTCTCCTATGCCATGGACGGCTCCAAGTCCTACCGCTTCACCGTGCGCTGGGGCGAGGGGCGCGACACCGACGACAGCGAGGGCGCGATCACCGGCACCAGCGACGTCCGGCCGGCGCGGGACGAGATCGAGGCCGCGCTGCCCGAATTCACCGGCGTCATCCTCCAGAAGCCGCCGTCCTATTCGGCGATCAAGGTGGACGGCGAGCGCGCCTACGACCTGGCGCGGGACGGCGCGCCGCCCGACCTGCCGCCGCGCGAGGTGCATGTGAGGCGCTTCGTGCTGCTCTCCGCCGGCGCGGACGAGGCCGAGTTCGAGGTGGATTGCGGCAAGGGCACCTATGTCCGGTCGCTGGCGCGCGACATCGCCCGGCGCCTCGGCACCTTCGGCCACGTCACGGCGCTGCGCCGCACGCGGGTGGGGCCGTTCGGCGAGGACCTTGCCTTTTCACTGGATAAGATTGGGGAATTGGACCATAGTGCGCCGCCTTGTGGCCTGCTGCTGCCCATCGAGACACCGCTGGACGACATCCCGGCGGTCGCCGTGATGGAAAGCGAGGCCGACCGCCTCCGCAACGGGCAACCGGTCTTCGTGCCGCGTCAGCTCGACGGCGAGGTGGTTATCAAGGTGTCCGGGAAGGCCGTCGGAATCGGCGTCCTCCAGGACGGAAACCTGAAGCCCAAGCGGCTTTTCAACCTCTGAAGGAGATCATCCGATGTCGATTGCCGCTTCCCGCAAGGAAGAACTGATCAAGGAATATGGGGTCGCCCAGGGCGATACCGGTTCCCCCGAAGTCCAGGTCGCGATCCTGACCGAACGGATCAACAACCTGACCGAACACTTCAAGACCCACAAGAAGGACAACCACTCGCGCCGCGGCCTCATCAAGATGGTGAACCAGCGCCGCAGCCTGCTGGACTATGTCAAGAAGGGGGACGAGGCCCGCTACACGTCGCTGATCCAGCGTCTGGGCCTCCGCAAGTAAGCACCAAGGCGCCGGCATCGTCCGGCGCCTTGTCGTTAAGAGCCGCCCGAGAGGCGGCCCAAGGCCTTCGAATCGAAAGAGCCGAGGAAGGGCGGCAGGCAATGGGGCCAGCCGCGCAGAAGGAAATCAAAATGTTCAACATTACCCGTAAGGAACTCGACTGGGGCGGGCGCAAGCTGGTCCTGGAAACCGGGCGCGTTGCCCGTCAGGCCGATGGCGCCGTTCTGGCCAGCTACGGCGATACCGTGGTGCTGTGCACCGTGGTCGCGGACAAATCCCCGAAGCCGGGCCTCGACTTCTTCCCGCTGACCGTCAACTACACCGAGAAATACTACGCCGCCGGCAAGATCCCGGGCGGCTTCTTCAAGCGCGAAGGCCGTCCGACCGAGAAGGAGACGCTGACCTCGCGCCTCATCGACCGGCCGATCCGTCCGCTGTTCCCCGCCGGCTTCCGCAACGAGACCCAGGTGCTGTGCACCGTGCTGAGCCACGACATGGAGAACGATCCGGACATGGTCGCCATGATCGGCGCCTCGGCGGCGCTGACCATCTCGGGCATCCCGTTCCTGGGCCCGATCGGCGGCGCCCGCGTCGGCTACATCGACGGCCAGTACGTGCTGAACCCGTCGATCGACGACCTGCCGAACTCCCAGCTCGACCTGGCCGTGGCCGGCACCAGCACGGCGGTGCTGATGGTGGAATCCCAGGCCGCCGAGCTGAGCGAGGAGGTCATGCTGGGTGCCGTGGTGTTCGGCCATGAGCAGATGCAGCCGGTGATCGACCTGATCATCGACCTGGCCGAGGATTGCGCCAAGGAGCCGTGGAACCTGCCGGAAGGCCCGGACCACGGCGCGCTCCAGGCCCGCGTGGCCGAGCTGGGCGAGGCCGGTCTGCGCGCCGCCTATGCCAACACCAACAAGCAGGTCCGCAGCAAGGCCATCAGCGAGGCCAAGGCCGGCGTCGTCGCCGCGCTCGAGGGCATGGACCCGCCGGCCGATCCCAGCGTGGTCAAGACCCTGCTGAAGGACCTGGAGAAGGACATCGTCCGCGGCAACATCATCAAGACCGGCAAGCGCATCGACGGCCGCGACCTGGTGACCGTGCGCCCGATCCTGGCCGAGGTGACGGTCCTGCCGCGCACCCACGGCTCGTGCCTGTTCACCCGCGGCGAGACCCAGTCGCTGGGCGTCGTGACGCTGGGCACCGGCGACGACGAGCAGATCATCGATTCGCTCGAGGGCAACTGGCGCGCCCGCTTCATGCTGCACTACAACTTCCCGCCCTTCTCGGTGGGCGAGGTGGGCCGCACCGGCTTCACTGGCCGCCGCGAGGTGGGTCACGGCAAGCTGGCGTGGCGCGCGCTCCAGGCCGTGCTGCCGACCGCCGAGGAGTTCCCCTACACCATCCGCGTGGTGTCGGAGATCACCGAATCGAACGGCTCCAGCTCGATGGCCACGGTCTGCTCCTCGTCCCTCGCCATGATGGACGCGGGCGTGCCGATCAAGCGGCCGGTGTCGGGCATCGCCATGGGCCTCATCCTGGAGAAGGACGGCAGCCACGCCGTGCTGTCCGACATCCTGGGCGACGAGGACCATCTGGGCGACATGGACTTCAAGGTGGCGGGCACGTCGGAAGGCATCACCTCGCTGCAGATGGACATCAAGATCACCGGCATCACCAAGGAGATCATGGAAACGGCCCTCAACCAGGCGAAGGGCGGCCGCCTCCACATCCTGGGCGAGATGGCCAAGGCGCTCGACCAGTCGCGCGGCGAGCTCAGCTCGAACGCGCCGCGCATCGAGACCATGTCCGTGCCGAAGGACAAGATCCGCGAAGTCATCGGCACCGGCGGCAAGGTGATCCGCGAGATCGTCGAGCAGACCGGCGCCAAGATCGACATCGAGGACGACGGCACCATCAAGATCGCCTCCAGCGATCCCGAGGCCATCAAGAAGGCCCGCGCCTGGATCACCGGCATCGTCGCCGAGCCGGAGGTGGGCGTGGTCTATGACGGCAAGGTGGTCAAGGTCGTCGATTTCGGCGCCTTCGTGAACTTCATCGGCAACAAGGACGGCCTCGTCCACATCTCCGAGCTGCGCGAGGACCGGGTGGCCCAGGTGGGCGACGTGGTCAAGGAAGGCCAGGCGGTGAAGGTGAAGGTCCTCGGCGTCGACGATCGCGGCAAGGTGCGCCTGTCCATGCGGCTGGTGAACCAGGAAACCGGCGAGGAACTGGCGGACACCCGCGAGCCCAGGAAGCAGCGCAAGGACTGATCTTGCTTGGATTCCCGGCGGTTTTGGCCTATGTGCTCGCTGTAAGGGCCACAGGCCGAAACCGCAAGGGGATCCTCGCACGCTCATGAAGGCGCTCAACGCCATCCGAATCGCCGGAAAGGAAGTCCTGCCGCTCATCGAAGGCGGCAAGGGCATCTCCATCTCCAACGGCGCCAGCGCGGGCGCCTGGGCCTTCGCCGGCGGCATCGGCACCGTCTCCTGCGTCAATGCCGACAGCTACGACGCGAACGGCAACATCGTTCCCCAGTTCTACAAGGGCCGGACCCGCGTGGAACGGCACGAGGAGCTGATCGACTTCGGCATCAGGGGCGGCCTGGCGCAGATCCGCGAAGCCTACGAGCGGGCGGCCGGCAACGGCCTCATCAACGTCAACGTGCTGTGGGAGATGGGCGGCGCCCAGCGGGTGCTGCATGGCGTGCTCGAGCGCGCCAAGGGTCTCGTCCACGGCGTCACCTGCGGCGCCGGCATGCCCTACAAGCTGGGCGAGATCGCGGCCCGCTACGGCGTGCACTATTATCCCATCATTTCCTCGGGCCGCGCCTTCCGCGCCTTGTGGAAGCGCGCCTATTTCAAGTTCGCCGAGATGCTGGGCGGCGTGGTCTACGAGGACCCGTGGCTGGCGGGCGGCCATAACGGCCTGTCCAATTCGGAAGACCCGCTGCGGCCCGAGGCGCCCTATCCGCGCATCGTCGAGCTGCGCCGGACCATGAACGAGTTCGGGCTGCAGGACACGCCGATCATCATGGCCGGCGGCGTCTGGTACCTGCGCGATTTCGAGGACTGGATCGACAATCCCGAGGTGGGACCGATCTGCTTCCAGTTCGGCACGCGGCCGCTGCTGACCAGGGAAAGCCCGATCCCCGAGGCATGGAAGCAGCGCCTCATGACCCTCGATGAGGGCGAGGTGCAGCTTCACCGCCACTCGCCGACGGGCTTCTATTCCTCGGCCGTGCGCAACGATTTCCTCGCCGAACTGGACGCGCGCAACGAGCGCCAGGTGGCCTATACGGCCGAGCCGGTGGGCGAGCACCAGGTGCCGTTCTCGCTCGGCGCCCGCAAGAACACCGTCTTCCTGACCCCGGGCGACGCCGAGCACGCCGCGACCTGGCAGGCGCAGGGCTTCGATCACACCATGCGCACGCCGGACCAGACGCTGATCTTCGTCTCGTCCGCCAAGCAGCGCGAGATCCAGAAGGACCAGGCCGACTGCATGGGCTGTCTCAGCGCCTGCCGGTTCTCGAACTGGGCCGACCACGGCGATTATTCCAACGGCAAGAAGGCCGATCCGCGCAGCTTCTGCATCCAGAAGACGCTGATGGACATCGCCCATGGCGGCGACCTGGACGGCAACCTGATGTTCGCCGGGCACAGCGCCTATCGCTTCAAGCAGGACCCGTTCTATTCCAACGGCTTCGTCCCCACCGTGAAACAGCTTGTCGAACGCATCTGCACCGGCGACTGAGGCCGTCGGCGCGGACGGGGCTACCGCTTCCCCCGGTATCGCGTTGCCGCTCTCCCCGGGACTGTGACAGTCTGGCGAATGCCCGTTGCTTGACTTTTGTTTCCTAGAGTCAATCTAATGTGCAGGATGTACCGCCCCGATGGGCTTTCCGTGCATCGTCACCATGGACACACCGATGAACGAACGACCTTACGCTCAAGCGATCAACCGCCTCCGTGACGCCGACCTGCGCCCGACGCGGCAGCGGCTGGCGCTGGCCAAGCTGCTGTTCGAGCAGGGGTGCGATCGCCACGTGACGGCCGAGACGCTGCACGAGGAAGCGCAGAGATCCGGCGCCCGCGTGTCGCTCGCCACGGTCTACAACACCCTGCACCAGTTCACCGACGCCGGCTTGCTGCGCGAGATCATGGTCGATTCGGGCAAGACCTATTTCGACACCAACATCAGCGACCACCATCATTTCCTGTGCGAGAAATCGGGCCAGCTCACCGATATCCCCGCCCATCTGGTGACCGTCGCCGACCTGCCCCAGGCGCCCGACGGGCGCAAGATCAGCCGCGTCGACATCGTCATCCGCCTCTGCGACGCGTAACGGACGCAGCTGTCTTTTTTAGAATTGTTCTAAATTAGGCTTGACCCTTCTCTCCCGAAGGTGTGTACTGGTCTCGTGCCGGTGTGTCAGCACCGGCCGCGGAGCCTTTCTACGAGGCCGGGGAAAAGAGAAACACTAGCTCAGGAGATTCTTATGTCGCTCGCCGGTTCCAAGACCGTTGACAACCTCAAGGCCGCTTTCGCCGGAGAAAGCCAGGCCAATCGCCGCTACCTGTATTTCGCGCAGAAGGCCGACGTCGAAGGCTATAACGACGTCGCCGCCGTGTTCCGCTCGACCGCCGAAGGCGAGACCGGCCACGCCCACGGCCACCTGGAGTTCCTGGAAGCCGTCGGCGACCCCGCCACGGGCGAGCCGATCGGCGAGACCTCGCTGAACCTCAAGGCCGCCATCGCGGGCGAGACCCACGAATACACCGACATGTATCCGGGAATGGCCCGCACGGCCCGCGAGGAAGGCTTCGACGAGATCGCCGACTGGTTCGAGACGCTGGCCAAGGCCGAGCGCTCGCACGCCGGCCGTTTCCAGAAGGCCCTGGACACGCTGGGCGCCTGATCCGCGCCGTCGGACAGCGTATCCGGCAGCCGAACGTATCTGGCCGGGGTTTCGGAACCCCGGCCATTTCGTCATGATCCTGGAAGGAAGCAGCATGCGTGAGGGTAGCCTCGACGCTCCCGTCCGGCATCCGCTGGACTGGAACGATCCCGATTTCTATGACGCCGAGAAGCTGGACGCCGAAGTGCGCCGGGTGTTCGACATCTGCCACGGTTGCAGGCGTTGCTTCAACCTGTGCGATTCGTTCCCGCGGCTGTTCGACCTGGTGGACGAATCGCCGTCCATGGAGCTGGACACGGTCGACAGCAGGGACTTCAAGGCGGTCGTCGACGCCTGCACCCTGTGCGACCTGTGCTTCATGACCAAATGCCCCTATGTGCCGCCGCACGAGTTCAACCTGGATTTCCCGCATCTGATGCTGCGCTACCGCGCCGCCGAGCGGAAGGCGGGCCACAAGGACTTCACGCACGACCAGCTCGTCGAGACCGACCGGAACGGCAAGCTGTTCGGCGCCATCGCGCCCATCGCCAACTGGGCGACCGATCTCGACAACAAGTTCACCCGCCCGATCATGGAGAAGGTGGCGGATGTGGACCGCAACGCCTATGTGCCCAAGTTCCACGGCGACACCTTCGTGCGCCGGGCGAAGAAGAATCCGCCCGTGGTCGACACCGGCGCGCCGGCCCACGGCCGCAAGGCGGTGATCTACGCCACCTGTTTCGCCAACTACAACAACCCGGACATCGGCGTCGCCACCCAGGCGGTGCTGGCCCGCAACGGCATCGAGACCGAGGTGGTCTATCCCAGGTGCTGCGGCATGCCCCTGATGGAGCAGGGCGACATCGCCGGCGTCGCCGAGAACGCGCGCAAGGTGACGGCCGAGCTGCTTCCCTGGGTGGAGAAGGGCTATGACGTGGTCGCGCTGGTGCCGTCCTGCGCGCTGATGCTGAAGTTCGAGTGGCCGCTGATCCTGCCCGACGACCCGGCGGTGAAGGCGCTGGCCGAGGCGACCTTCGATTCCGCCGAATACGTGGTCGACATCGCCCGCCGGCACGGCCTGGCCGAAGGCCTCCGGCCGCTGGAGGGCGGCGTGACCGTCCACCTCGCCTGCCATGCCAGGGCGCAGAACATGGGGCCGAAGGCCGCCGAGATGCTCCGCCTCATTCCCGAGCCGGACGTGGCCGTGATCGAACGCTGCTCGGGCCACGGCGGCTCGTGGGGCATGATGAAGGAGAATTTCGACGTGGCCCTGAAGGTGGGCAAGCCCGTCGCCCAGAACGCCGTGAAGCAGGGCAAGGCCTATGTATCCAGCGAATGCCCGCTGGCCGCCGATCACATCGTCCAGGGCATGGAGCGCATCGACGGCGGCAAGGCACCGTCGCGCTCGTGGCACCCGATGGAGCTGATGGCGCTGGCCTACGGCATCCGGCCCTAGCGGAGGACAGCATGACCAACCGTAAGCAGATCACCCGCGACGACATCATGCCGACGGCCGAATACGGCAAGGTGCGCAAGGAAAGGCGCGCCGCGCTGGTGGCCAGGAAGAAGCACCGCCGCGCCGAAGTGGGTCCCTATGTGACCTTCTACTTCGAGAGCTACGACACCATGTGGCTGCAGATCCACGAGATGCTCTACATCGAGAAGGGTGGCGAGGAGCAGATCGCCGACGAGCTGGCAGCCTACAACCCGCTCGTCCCGCAGGGCGACGAGCTGGTCTGCACCATGATGTTCGAGATCGACGACGAGAACCGCCGCCGCCGCATCCTCGGCAAGCTCGGCGGCGTCGAGGAGATGGTGAGCATCTCCGTCGGCGGCCACGTCATCCCCGGCCAGGCGGAAGAGGACGTGGACCGCACCACGGCGGCGGGCAAGACCTCGTCGGTCCACTTCCTGCATTTCCGCTTCACGCCCGAGCAGATCGCCGCGTTCCGCGACCTGTCCCAGCCGGCGATCCTGGGCATCGGCCACGAAGGCTACCAGCACATGGCCATGCTTTCCCCGGATACGCGCAAGGCGCTGTCCGAGGATTTCGCATAGGCCGGATAGCCGGAGAGAACGCCCTCGCCACGGTGAGGGACGTCGCTTCCGCCTGCCCGCACGGATGTGCCGTGAACCGCTTCGCGGTGCCCCTCATCCGCCGCTTCGCGGCACCTTCTCCCCGGCGGGGAGAAGGTTAGGATGAGGGGTGAGCCGCGCCAGCGGCTTGACTCATTAGCTGTTCAGCGTCGCCTTCGCCGCGTTCTGGCCGGCGATGCGGCCGTAATACGACCCCGGGCCCAGGCTGAGGCCGCTGGCATAGCCCTTGCCGTTCTGCGGGATGCTCGAGACGCAGGCGCCCGCGGCATAGAAGCCGGGGATGGGCTCGCCCGCTTCGTCCAGCACCTCGGCCTCGGCCGTGGTGCGGATGCCGCCCAGCGTCAGGTAGCGATAGCTGGTGGCGGTATAGGACAGGTCGAAGGCCGCGAAGGGCGGCTTGTCGAGCGGCTTCACCCAGTCGGGGTGCTTGTGCCACAGCGGGTCCGATCCGTTCGCCGCGGCGACGTTGTACTCGGTCATGGTCTTCTGGAGCGAGCCGGCCGGCAGCTTCAGCCCCGCCTCCATGTCGGCGACGGTCTCGAAGCCGTCGATCAGTCGCTTCTCGATCTGCGGATACTCGAAAATCTCCGAATCGACGATCAGATAGGCGGTGGCGTCCGGCTGCTCGGCGATGGTCTCGGCGGTGCGGCCGTGATAGCTGTCCTCGGCCACGAAGCGCTCGCCGCGCTTGTTGACGACGATGCCCTTGATGAGCTGGCCCGGCGGATAGAACGACGAGGTGGCGATGGTGCCGTCCATGGCCTGCGTGGCCGCGCCCGCCGACAGGCCCAGCATCAGCGCCGCGCCGTCATTGTTCGGGATGCCCAGCGGCTCCGAGGCCTCGGGAAGCTGCGGCACGTATTGGCGCATCAGCTCGCGGTTCATGCCGAAGCCGCCCGCGGCCAGGATCACCGCGCGCCGCGCGCGCAGATGCACCGGGCCGGTGGTCTGGCGCACCTTCACGCCCATGATGCGGCCCGCCTCGTCGCGCACCAGCGCCTTCACCTCGCTGTCGACCGCCACGCGCACGCCTTCCTCGGCGCAGCGCGCGATCAGCGCGTTCATGGCCAGCGCGCCGCCGCCGTCGCCCACCTTGGCGACCTTGTGGCCGCGCGGCACCGGCTTGGCGAAATGATAATAGGGCCAGGCCTTCTCGTTGCCGGTCGAGGCGAGGCATTCGCTGGTCGGGGCGATCACCGCCTTGTCCTTGTAGTAGGTGCGCTCGAACGGCACGCCTTGCGTCTCCAGCCAGTCGAAATGGCCGGCCGCCGCGTCGCAGAACCGGCGCACGAGCTGCGCGTCGGGCGCGCCGGTGCTGGCCATCAGGAAGCGGTACATGTCGTCGGGCGTGTCGTCGTAGCCGACCGCCTTCTGGACGGCGGTGCCGCCGCCCAGATAGAAGATGCCGGCGGACAGCGCGCTGGCGCCGCCGCCGCCGCTCGCCCGTTCGATCACCAGCACGTCGGCGCCGGCGCGGCGGGCCTCGAGCGCGGCGCAGGCGCCGGCGATGCCGTAGCCGATGACGACGACGTCGGCGGTGTCGTCCCAGGTCTCGATCTGATCCGCGCGCAGCAGTTCTGGTATGGTGCTCACTTGTCCCTCGTTTCCGGTTCCCGTTCCATGTCCGGCCGCCACGGCCAGGAGCCGCCGCCCGATGGCGGGGCGGCAAACTGTGCTGGACGGCATCGTTCGCGGAAGCCTAACATAAGACGATCGTTGTACAACATGCATCTTATTTCGAGGGATCGGCCGTGCCGGTAGACGTGGATCCAGCGCGACGTCGCCGCGAGGTGGCCGAGGCGGCGGCGCGGCTGATCGCCGGCAGCGGCATCGGCGCTGTGACGTTCCGCAACCTGGCGGCGGCGCTGAAGTGCAGCACCACCGGCATCAGCCACTATTTTCCCAACCGCAAGGCGATCCTGATCGAGACCTACCGCTTCGTGGTCGACAGGGCGCTGCGCCGCCGCACGCCGCCGCCGGACGCGGACACGCGGACCGTGCTCGCCTCGCTCGACCCGATCCTGCCGCTCGACCAGGCGGGCTTCGACGACTGGATCCTGTGGTTCTGCTTCTGGGTCGAGGCGCTGTTCGACCCGGAGCTGGCCGGCGTGCAGCGGCACTATTCGCGGGCGACCCGCCAGATGATCGAGCGGATGCTGCGCGACCTGGGGTGCCGGTCCTCCGACGCGCAGGCCTTTTCCCAGAAGATCATGACCGCGCTCTACGGCATCGCCGTCCAGGCGGCGTTCGACCGCGAGACCTGGACGCCCGAGGCGCAGCGCACGGCGTTGCACGAGGTGATCAGCCCGCTGCTGCCGCGGCTGGGCGCGTCCGGCAAGGCTATTTCTTGAAGACCTCGGCGGGATAGGCGCCCCACAGGCTGGACTTGCGCAGCCAGCCGCTCGCGCCGTCGACCTCGAGCCGGCACCATTCGGGGCCGCATTCGTCGAGCAGGCCCTGCACGCCCTTCTTGGCGTAGAGCACCGGCGGCGCGTTGTCGTCCGGCGCGCGGCGCAGGGTGGCGACGGCGACGGTGATGATCGCGCCGCGCTTGCTGCCCACCATGTGCTTCAGCACCCAGCCTTCGGTGCCATCCACGTCGCGCACCTTCCGCCACAGCTCGTATTCGGCGATGATCTCCACCGGCATGCCCGGGCGGGTATAGACCCAGTCGATGGGATAGCGCATGCCCGGCCCGACCCGCATGTTGATCTTGCCTGAGGACAGGGTGACGAAGCGCGGCAGCGGCAGGCCGGTGACGCTTCCCTTGGGGCCGTCCGTCGAGACGGCGGCGTCCTCGTCCTCCTGCGCCCATGCCGGGGCGAGGCCGGGCAGGGCCGCTGCGAGGCAGAGAAGGATCAGGGCTCTGGCGATGATTTCCAAGCGGACGGCCTGCGTATCCCCATGTGTCGCAACAGGTTTATGCGCTGGCCGGAAAGTGGTCAAGCGGACACCCCGAATCGGCGCCTTGCAGGTTTGAAACCGAAGGGCACATCTGCTAGACACAGCCCGAGGGAACCTTGGCGAAATCCCCGGAGTTCCGCATGCTGCACCGCCTTGGAGGGGCGTTCCGATGACGTACAGGAAGACCAAGGTCATCGTCACCCGGAAGCTGCCCGATCCCATCGAGACGCGGCTGATGGAGTTGTTCGATGTCCGGCTCAACCTGGACGACAAGCCCTTCACCCAGGCCGACCTGGTCGCCGCCGTCAAGGAAGCCGACGTGCTGGTGCCGACCGTGACCGACCGCATCGACGCGGGCGTGCTGGTCCAGGCCAACCCAAACCTGCGGCTGATCGCCAATTTCGGCACCGGCGTCGATCACATCGACCTGGCCACCGCCCGCCAGCGCGGCATCACGGTCACCAACACGCCCGGCGTGCTGACCGAGGACACCGCCGACATGACCCTGGCGCTGATGCTCGCCGTGCCGCGGCGCCTGCTGGAAGGCGAGCGGCTGCTGCGCGACGGCGACTGGCAGGGCTGGTCGCCCACCAGCATGCTGGGCCACCGCATCTGGGGCAAGCGCCTCGGCATCGTCGGCATGGGCCGGATCGGCTCGGCGGTCGCGCGCCGCGCCAAGGCGTTCGGCATGCAGATCCACTACCATAACCGCAACCGGGTGGACGAGCAGACCGAGCGCGCGCTGGAGGCGACCTATTGGGAAAGCCTCGACCAGATGCTGGCGCGCATGGACATCGTCTCGGTGAACTGCCCGCACACGCCGGCCACCTTCCACCTGCTGTCGGCGCGGCGCCTCGCGCTGCTGCGCCCGCACGCCTACATCGTCAACACCGCGCGCGGCGAGGTGATCGACGAGAACGCGCTGATCCGCATGCTGCGCAACAAGGAGCTGGCCGGCGCCGGCCTCGACGTGTTCGAGCACGAGCCGGCGGTGAACCCCAAGCTGCTGGCCATGGACAACGTGGTGCTGCTGCCGCACATGGGCTCGGCCACCATCGAGGGCCGCATCGACATGGGCGAGAAGGTCATCATCAACATCAAGACCTTCGTCGACGGCCACGCCCCGCCCGACCGGGTGCTGGAAGGTCTGCTTTAGAGGCCGAGGTCCCGGAGAAGGACCGGCGGGATCTTGAGCCGGCCGTTGCCGGCGAGCTTGCGATGCAGCCTGACGTCGGCGGTGACGAGCGGCGCGCCGCAAGCCTCCGATGCGGCCAGATAAAGACAGTCATAGACAGGATGATCGAGGTCGATGGCCAGCGCCAGCGCGTGGGGCAGGAGGGCGTGGTCCTCCATGTATTCGATCGGCGTCAGCGAAAGGTCGTCGTGCCATTCGACGGCGTTGCGGGCGCTGACCTGTCCCAGGCGAACCTTGCGCCACAGGATGTTCGCGCATTCCGTCAGCACGAGACGCGGCGCGACCAGCGCGCTCGAGGATGCCAGGGTCAACGCCTCGGCGCTGTTTTCCTCCTCGATGGTCCATTTGATCGCGACGCTGGCGTCGATGACCACGCGGTCCACTACCGGGAGTCCCGCATCTGCCGCTGAATTTCGCCGCTATCGGTTTGCGGGGTGCCGCGCGTTTCCTCGCGGTTCCGGGCGAGCTTCTCCCAGATGTCGCCGCTGCGCGCCCGTGCGGCGCGTGTGATGATCCGCCGAAGCTCCTCCTCGCGGGAGATGCCGTGCTCCGCGGCCTGCACGCCGATTTCCCTGAGGACGTCATCATCCAGATTGCGGACGGTCACCGTGCCCATGAGCCTGCCTCCTGATATCAATGATGGCAATGATATCAGAATATGGCGCCGCTTTACACGAAAACCAGACCGCCGCCGGCCGATGCATCGCCCAGGAAGGTCACCGCCCCGGCGACCTCCAGGTCCAGATCGTCACGAAGCTGGGCCGGGTCCAGCTCGGCGAGGGCCAGAGCCGTCTCGCAGACCAGCAGGCGCGCGCCGAGATCGCGGCAGGCGGCCAGCAGGTCCTCGAAGCCGGCGACGCGCAGGGCCTTCGCCCGGCGGTCCTCGTCGAGCGGCCGCCAGGTCCGCGCCAGCGCCTTTACCGACGCGCCGGCGAACAGGACGGTGACCGGCTTGCCGATGGCGGCCGCCGCGCTCGCCAGCACCAGCGCATAGTGCATGCGGCCATAGTCGCCGGAATGCAGGACGAGGGAGAGCCTGTCGATCCCGGTCATGCGCGGTGCCGCTTCGCGGCTCCCCTCACCCTGACCCTCTCCCCGGAGGGGCGAGGGGACGCCGTCATCGGCGCCGGTGCCAATTCCCTCTCCCCGCCCGGGGAGAGGGAGGGGCCCGCGCCCGCAGGGCGTGGGAGGGTGAGGGACACGCTCATGCCGCGTGGGCCGTCAGGTCGTGGATGGTGGCGTGCTCGCCGCACAGGGCGCAGTAGGGGTCGCGCTTCAGCGTCAGGGTGCGGAAGCGGGCCTCGAGCGCGTCGTAGATGGTCAGCCGGCCGGTCATGGAGCGGCCGACGCCGGTGATCTCCTTGATGACCTCGACGGCCTGGAGCGAGCCCATCACCCCGGCCAGCGCGCCGATCACGCCCGCCTCGGCGCAGCTCGGCACCGTGCCGGGCGGCGGCCGTTCGGGGAAGACGCAGCGGTAGCAGGGATTGTCGCCCTCGAACGCGCGGTAGGTGGAAAGCTGCCCCTCGAACTGGCCGATGGCCGCCGACACCAGCGGCGTCCTGGCCAGATAGCAGGCGTCGTTCACCAGGAAGCGGGTCTCGAAATTGTCGCTGCCGTCGGCCACCAGGTCGTAGCCGGAGAACAGCGCGAGGGCGTTCGCCGCGGTCAGCCGCTCCTCGTGCGCGAGCACCCTCACATCCGGATTGAGCGCGGCGATGGTCTCGGCCGCGCTCGCCACCTTGGGGCGGCCGATGTCGGGGGTCGCGTGCAGGATCTGGCGTTGCAGGTTGGACAGCGAGACCGCGTCGTCGTCGACGATGCCGAGCGTGCCCACGCCCGCCGCCGCCAGATACATCAGCAGCGGCGAGCCCAGGCCGCCCGCGCCCACCACCAGCACCCGGGCGGCCAGCAGCTTCTGCTGCCCGGCGCCGCCGATCTCCTTCAGGATGATGTGCCGGGCGTAGCGTTCGACCTGGTCGTCGCTGAAGTCCATCAAAGCCCTTCGAAAAGCGGGGTCGACAGGTAACGCTCGGCGAAGGACGGGATGATGATGACGATGTTCTTGCCCGCCATTTCCGGCCGGCTGCCCAGCTCGACCGCCGCGGCCAGCGCCGCGCCCGAGGATATGCCCACCGGAATGCCCTCGAGGCTGGCCAGCTCGCGGGCATAGCCGAACGAGGTCTCGTTGCCGATGGTCAGCACCTCGTCGATCACCTCCGTGTTGAGGATCGACGGGATGAAGCCCGCGCCGATGCCCTGGATCTTGTGCGGGCCGGGCTGGCCGCCCGACAGCACCGGGCTGTCCTCGGGCTCGACCGCGACCATCAGCACCGAGGGCTTGCGGGCCTTCAGCACCTCGCCGACGCCGGTGATGGTGCCGCCCGTGCCGACGCCGGAGATGACCGCGTCCACGGCGCCGTCCGTGTCGTTCCAGATTTCCTCGGCCGTCGTGGAGCGGTGGACCGCCGGGTTGGCCGGGTTGTCGAACTGCTGGGGGATGACGGCGCCGGGCAGGCTGGCCTTCAACTCCTCGGCGCGCTGGATGGCGCCGCGCATGCCCTTGGCCGCCGGGGTCAGGTCCAGCTCGGCGCCCAGCAGCAGCAGCATCTTGCGGCGCTCCACGGACATGCTCTCGGGCATGACCAGGATCAGGCGGTAGCCCTTGGCCGCGCAGACGAAGGCGAGCGCGATGCCGGTGTTGCCCGAGGTCGGCTCGACGATCACGGCGCCGGGCTTCAGCACGCCGGCCTCCTCCATCGCCTCGATCATGGCC
>CAZVVC010000009.1:0-7220 GCA_964630425.1 uncultured Bifidobacterium sp.
TGCGAAGGTCAGGGGTTCGATCCCCCTCGGCTCCACCAGAAACTCTCACGAGATCGGGCGGGCGTGATTCCGGAGAGCGGGCGATGACACAGACGACATTCAGTGATTTGGCCAGCGAACTGGACGGGCTCGGTCAACTTCGCACGCTCAGCGGTGCCGGCCCGATCGCGCCCATCGAGAAGACGCTGAATTTCCGCCTGGTGGAGATCGAGCACGGGCGCGTCGTCTTTGAAGGCGCACCGGAGCCCAGCGTCTACAATCCCATGGGCTCGGTGCATGGCGGCTATACGGCGACCCTGCTCGACAGTGCTTGCGGGTGCGCCGTCCAGTCCCGGCTGGAGAAAAACCAGGGCCAGACGACGGTGGAGCTGAAGGTTTCCTATCACCGGGCCATCACGAAAGACAGCGGCGTCGTCCGGGCGGAGGGGAAGGTCCTGAGCATGGGACGCCGGGTTGCGTTCGCGGAGGCAAAGCTGATCGACGCGAGCGGACGCCTTTGCGCATCCGCGACATCGACGCTGCTGATATTCCCCTTGAATGGCCGTCCTGCCGCAGACTGAGGGACGCGGCCTCGGCCGTGGGTCTGTAAACGCGCCTTCTCGGCCAAGGCGGCCATCTCCGCCACGGGTCAGGGCGTCAGGCGGCGGCAGTCGTTCGCACAGGGTCCATCGCTATCGTCGGGCCTGGGGCCTCGGCGGTGCAGCACGGATTTCGTGAGCGTGATCGCCGCCATCGTCGTCCCCGTGGTCCGGCGTTCGAGCGTGGCCATGCCATTGACGATCAAGGCATAGCCGCCGGGCTCGGTCGGCGGCCAGAACAACGATACGTGACGTTCGCGCGCAATGTTCCTGGTGGCGGACGCACCGATGGCGCAGCCGATGCTGTAGCCTCGAAGCTCGATCGTCACATGACTGGTGTGCGGGCCATCCTGGGCGACCGTGAACAGATAAGCGTCGTGGCCATAGTGGGATATTGCCTCAGCGAGCGTGCGGACTGGCATGATTGATCCTCCTTGGTCCCGGCCTTCACCGATGCGCTCGTTCACGACCTCGATGAAGTCTTCGGATTACGCATCATAGGACGAATGCGGCGCCAGGTCGCACCGTCTGCGTCCGGCCCGCCAGCACCTTGCGCGAAACCGCAAAGTGTTGGAGCCTAGCCGCCGATCTGCCAATGCGAGGGGTTTGGGGGAATTGAGGAACTTGATCTGGGCCGCCGCGCTGCTGGCGGCCGCCGCGGGCACGGCCGGCGCGCAGCCGTCGCCGCAAGGCTATCTGGGCGTTTCCCTGCGTTTCGAGATGACGCCGCTCGGCGCGGCGGCCTATCCCAGCGGCGTGGTGGTCGCGGTCGAGCCGGGCAGCCCGGCCCAGCAGGCCTCGCTCCGGCCGGGCGATGCGATCCTGCGCATCTGCGCGCAGGACGGCGCCTGCGAGAACGTCCCGCCCGTGGGCGGCGAGCAATGGTTCGGCGCCAAGGCCGGCGCCTGGCCGGCCGGCACCCGGCTGCAACTCTATACGGTCCGCGCCGGCACCGAGCATGTGCGCGACGTGACCCTGGGGGTGCGCGGCGCGCCCGCGCCCGGAACGGCGCCCGCGTCTCCCGCCTCGTCTCCCGCCGCCTCCGCGCCCGCCGCGCCGGCGTCTTCCGGCGGGCAGTCGATCACCGAGCTGGCGGCCGTCTACGAGCGGCTGTGCGGACAGGGCGGCTCGGCGGCCAGTAGCGCGACCTGCGAGGCGCTGCGCAAGGATCTGAGCCGGGCGCTTCAGGGGCCGGCCCCCGGCGCCGCCGCGCCCGCCCAGCCCGCGCCGTCTGCCGGCCGGCCGGAGGCGTCCGCCGGCGCGGTCAAGCCCGAGGACCAGGCCTATCGGTCGCCGGTGAACGCGGCGAGCGTCCAGGCCGCCTCGGGCGACGTCGCCGGCGCCATCGCCACCCTTCGGACCCATCTGGCGACCGGCGTGCCGGACGCCAGCGCGCGGGCCGAGCTGGCCCGCTATCTTCGCCAGCAGGGCGAGGACGACGCGGCGCTCGACGAGGTCAGCAAGGCCATCGCCATCGATCCGGCCAATCCGGAAGCGCGCAACCTGCGGATCGCGCTGCTGATGAAGCGCCGGGCCTATGCCGAGGCGCTCGACGATTTCGACGCGCTGATCGCCGACGGCTATGCCAACGCGGCCACCTACCTCAATCGCGGTGTGACCAACCACAATCTCCAGGCGCTGCCCGAGGCCATCGCCGACTATGACAGGGCCCTCGTCATGGACCCCGGGAACGCGCTCGCCCACATCAACAAGGGCGCCGTCCTGGTGCAGATGCATCAGGAGCGGCAGGCGATCCCCGTGCTCACCCAGGGGCTCGCCCTCGATCCGCGGTCGGTGCACGGCTATCTGACGCGCGGCATCGCCTACAGCAACCTGCGGGACACGGCCGACGCCGCCCAGGATTTCGGCAGCGTGATCGAGCTGCAACCGGACAACCGCGACGCCCTGGTCTACCGCGCCCAGGCCTTCCGGTCGGCCCGGCAATATCCCGAGGCCATCCGGGACTACGACCGGCTGATCGCGCTCTATCCCGGCGAGGCCGACATGCTGGTGCAGCGGGGGAACTGCAACGCGGACATGGGCGACTGGGCGCGCGCCCTGACCGATTACGACCGCGCGCTGTCCGTCGAGCCCAGCAACCAGGCCATCCAGTCGCGCCGCGCCGTCGCCCAGAGCGAGCTGGGGAAGCGGACGGCCGCGCCGGGCGCGTATTGACGCTTCCGGACACCGGAACAAACCCGCCGCGACACGGTTGATGGGGCGTCTGGAAGGAGGCCTCATGGGCGAGAACGCGGATTTCCCGCCGCCGGGCGAGAACACCGTGCATCTCTGCGTCGACATGCAGCGCCTGTTCGCGCCGGACGGGCCGTGGGCGACGCCTTGGATAGAGCGGGTGCTGCCGGTGGTCGCTTCCATCTGCGCCCACGCGCCCGAGCGCACCGTGTTCACCCGCTTCATTCCGCCGCTGTCGCCCGAGGACATGCCCGGCGCGTGGCAGGCCTATTACCGGAAATGGCGTCACGTCACGCGGGCGCGTCTGCCGGCCGGTTGCCTCGATCTGGTGCCGCCGCTCGCCGGCATGGCGCCGCCGGCCACGGTCATCGACAAGACCGTCTATTCCGCCTTCGCCGCGCCGGCGCTGCGCCGGTTCCTGAGCGGGAAGGGCGCCGACGGGGTGATCGTCACCGGCACCGAGACCGATTCCTGCGTGCTGGCCACGGTGATCGGCGCCGTCGACCACGGCTACCGGGTCTATCTGGTGTCCGACGCGGTGTGCAGCTCGTCCGACGAAGGGCACGACGCGCTGCTCGGTCTCTACCGCTGGCGCTACAGCGCGCAGATCCAGACCCTGACCGCCGGGGAGCTGCTGGAACGCTGGCGGACATAGCCGGTCGGCGCCCCTTCCGTCATCGCGAGAGCGCGGCCCGGCAACATTTCCCTGGCCTTCGCGGCGGGGCGGGCGTCATGCTGGCCGGGAACCTCGCAGCGACGGGAAACAGGGGAAAGCACATGTCGTCACCGCTCTATCTGCACGTCACCCTCAAGGTCAAAATGGAAGGCTACCAGCGCTTCTGCGACGCCATGGCCAGGCAGGTGCCGATCATCGAGAGCCACGGCTGGAAGCTGGTCGGCGCCTGGGTCACCACGGTCGGCCGCCTGCACACGGTGATCGACATCTGGGAGATCCCGGACGCCAACGCCTATGACGAGGTTATGGCGGCGGTCGCGGCGCGCCCGGACTATCAGCAGTTCTGGGACCTGCTGGCGGACACCCTCGAGGAAGAGGTGGTCACCATGGTCCGCAAGGTGCCCTACAGCCGCTGAGCGGCATCAGATCAGCCGCAGCCTCATGGCCTGGGCGACGGCGTGGGCGCGCGTCTCCACGCCCAGCTTGGTCTTCAGATTGGCGACGTGATAGTTCACCGTGCGCTCGGCGATCTGCATGATCTCGGCGATGTCCTCGGTGGACTTGCCGTGGCTCAGCCAGCTCAGGATCTCGATCTCGCGGTCGCTCAGCGTGGGGTGATCCTCGCAGCCGGTGTTGCCGGCCAGCAGGCACCACGTCTCGTGCGCCTGGGCGCACAGCGCCGGCATCAGCATCTCGGCGTGCTCGAAATGCGCGCTGCCCAGCCGCTGATAGTCGGCCTCGGTCGGCGCGACGGCGAACAGGCCCATGTAGTTGGTCTGGTCGCGGACCGGGAAATGCCAGGCGGGCGAGCGGATGCCGAAATCCCGCAGGCTGTCGAAGATGTCGCCGGCCCAGGCGCCGTCGTCGGCGATGTCGCTGCGGCGCACCGGCGTCGTTCTGTTGAGCACGTAGGGAATCAGCGGGTCGCGGACCGAAACGCTGGTGTCGGCCCAGAGCCGGCGGATCTCGTCCGGAAAGGTCGAGCAGATCATGTAGATCCGCGGCTGGCTGACGTCGATCTGGCAGTAGATGTAGTGGGAGAAACCGAGCGTCAGAATGACCTTCTGGAAGCGGCGGCCCAGCGTGATCTCATCGGGCGATGCGCGCACGAACTCCGTGAGCGAATGGCCGGGCTCGATCCCGGGCAGGGGACTTAGCCGTTCCACCTGAATCTGTCTCAAAATAACCCTCGGTAAACCAGTTGTCGCGCCGTCGCCGGCACGGTTAGTCGGAAGCGGCTTGATACGTACGGCGCTGGAAAATGAACAACAGCTCTTGATGGCTGGCCATGAAGTCCGACGCCCCCACCTTGAAGACGTTCACCAGTTCCCATGCCGAGCCGTGTTCAACATAGAAGTCATCGAGAAGCTTTTCCAGTTTTCGGCCCTGCTCCCGGGCAGACATCGCCGAGGCCACCAGCACGCGGTGCTCTATCCGCAGCCGCGGCTGTTCGGTGACGACTGACGTGCCCTTGGCAGCGTACATTCCTGTGGCCCCTGTCGAGTATTCTCGAGCCATGTTTCCACGGCGTTTCCACCCGGTGGATAGGACACGCCAATTTTCGTGCCAGGGGAACTGTAAGAAGATGCAGTTGTCCTATATGCCGCACCGTATCCTTCCCGTTCATGACACCCATAGCGCAAAAACCGATCAGGTTGGCTCGACCTGTTACTTTCGTTTGCCGCCCATCGGTGTCTCTCCGCCGTGCCCCTGCGTCGCTACGCTCGCAGAGTCACCGAGAAGGAAATCCGAGGAATGCCAACCTGAATGGCTTTTGCTCTATTCCGGGAATCGAGCGCGCTATGAAGGTTTCTGCCGCCGATCTCACGCGGATGCCGGGCTCACCACCTGGAGCGGTCGCGGTAGGGATCCTCGCCGTCCCAGCCGACGGCGGCGGCGGCGATGCGGCCGAACAGGTCGCGCAGGTCGGGCGTGTCCTCCAGCAGCTCGGTCATGATGCCGAAGGCGGGACGCGTGTCGACGAAGCAGAAGCGGCGCGCGCCCACCTGGCCTGAATGGGCGATCTCGAAGCCCTGCTTCAGGTAGCTGTCCAGCTCCCGGTCATAATCCTCGACGATGCTGCCCATGTGGTGCGGCCCGCCCTGGCCCGGCGCGAACACGTCGCGGAACGCCGAGGGCGCGTCGTCGTACTGGGTCAGCAGCTCGATCTGGATCGGGCCGGCCTGGGCGATGGCGCCGCTGAAATCCAGCGTCCGCGGCGTGCCGCGATGGACGATGTCGAGCGTGCCGCGCGTGCCGTAATAGAACGGCCCCACGCCCGAATGCTCGACCCAGTGGCGCATGGCCGCCTGGATGTCGTCGACGAACCAGGCCATCTGCATGAACGTGCCGTTCGGAACCCGCATCATCCCCTCCCTAGACCGTCGATGTGAACATGGCGGCGGCGGTGTCGTGGGACCGGCGCGCCGCGTCTTCCAGTGGCATGGCGCGCACCGCGTCCGAGATCACCTCGCAGCCGAACGGGCCGGAAAAGCCCAGCCGCTGGACGGCCGCCAGATAGCCGGCGATGTCCACCGCGCCCTCGCCGCAGAACCGCCGGCGCTTCCAGGTGTCCTCCAGCATGGTGCCCTCCACATGGGCGGGCGCGTCGCACAGCTCGACGCCGAACAGCCGCTCCGGCGGCAGCGCGGCGATGTCGGCGGACGAGACGCCGGCCCGGTCGAGGTGCCAGAAGTCCAGGATCAGCCCGCCATTGGGCCGGCCCGCGCCCTCGACGACGGCGAGGGCCGCCGCCAGATCCTTCACCGCCGAGAACGGCGCCATCTCCAGGCTGACACGGGCGCCCACGCGGGCCGCGTCGTCGCACAGGACGCCGAAGGGCTCGGTCATGTCGCCGGCGCTCCAGCGTCCGGGCAGGCCGCCGCCGATCTTGATCTGGAACGTGCCCAACTCGCCCGCCGCTTCCAGCAGCAGGCGCCGCTCGGCGTCCGAGGCGGTGCGTGCCTCGCCGTCCGCGAACCAGTCGCGCAGACACTCCACCTCCACGTGCCGGATGCCGTTGTCGGCCAGCAGTGCGCGGATGTCCCGCCAGCCCAGCCGCTCCCGGCTCGCGGCGAGGTCGCTGGCATAGAAGCCCATGCCGCCATAGCCGGCGCGGCCCGCCGCCTCGATGCGCGCCCGCAGCGGATGCGGGCTGACGCCCGTCGCCAGCGACGGCGGATGGTCGCCGGCGATGGTGAAATAGCTGGCGAGCAGGTCGGGCACGGCCTCAGCCCGCGACGTATTTGGCCAGTGTCTCGTGGATGCGGCGGATGCGCGATTCCTGATAGCTGGACAGGCTCGCCTTGCCCTTCCGGCTGCTCTTCATGCCTTCCTGCTGCCAGCGCATGATGCCGGTGTCCTGGTCGTAGACCTTGGCGACGAACGGGTCGAGGCCGGGCACGTTCGCGAAGCTGTCCTCCTCGCGCAGGCGCACCGGCTCGGCGGGCTCGGGACGGCCGTCCGCCGGGTTGAACGGGCGCAGGCGGAAGGTTTCCATCACGCAGCGGTCCGTATCGTTGCCCTGGGGCCAGAACACGGTCATCTGGGCGCTGGTCAGGCCCGCGTTCACCATCACGTTGGGGAACACGTTGTATTTCAGCGAGTCGATGATCTCGGCGTCGGACAGGTTCGACAGGTCCATGCCGAACTTCTCCGCGAAGTTCCGGCGCATGGCCTCGGCGATGACGATGCGCGCGGTCTTGCCCTCCGGCACCAGCATCCGGCCGTTGCCCTTCGAGGTGCTGGGGTCGCCCAGGAACATGCTGTCCAGC
>CAZVVC010000009.1:7230-28226 GCA_964630425.1 uncultured Bifidobacterium sp.
CCAGCAGCTCCTGCTCGGTCTTGGGCTGGGCCGTGGGGCTGGTCACGCCCATGGCGGACAGGTCGCGGCTGACATTGTCGCCGAAGATGTCGTGCTGCAGGTTCCAGTCGCTCACCACCGTGGTCAGCTCGGGATGGACGACGGGCGTGTGATAGGCCTCCATGAAGGCCTCCAGCGCCACCTTCCAGTTGCAGGCCAGTTCCTTGCGGAAGTGGATGTAGGTGTACCAGTTGGTCAGGTCGCGCTTGGCGAAATGCTCGGGCAGCACCTCCAGATAGTCGAGCAGCGGCCGGGCGTTCTCGTCCATGTTGATGAACACGAAGGTATTCCACACCTCGACCTTGACCTCGGGCAGCCGGTTGGCCTCGTAGTCGAGATGCTTGAACTCCCACGCGCAGGGCACCTCGTTCAGCGTGCCGTCCAGGTTCCAGGTCCAGCCGTGATAGGGGCATTGCAGCTCGCCGGCCCAGCCGTTGGTGCCCGACGGCTTCAGCTTGGTGCCCCGGTGCAGGCAGGAATTGTAATAGCCGCGCAGGCCTTCCTCGGTGCGGATGACGACGATCGACCAGTCGCCGATGTCGTGCACCCAGTAGTCGCCCACCTCGGGGATGTGCTCCTCGCGGCACACGAACTGCCACACGCGCGGCCACATGCGCTCCATCTCCAGCTCGAAGAACGCCTTCGAGGTGAACTGCTCCAGCGGGATGTCGTCGGTGGGCTGCGCCGGGTTGGACTGCAGCGCCAGCAGCGGGGCGGCCGGCGTGCTGTCGCGGGCGATGATGTCCTGATAGCTGCGGAAGGGCGGCTTGTCCGCCGCGGCGAACCTGGTGATGTGCTCGTTCATTGCCATTCTCCCCGAGAGCAATTAGACATTTGTCTAATCCTCGACAGGCGGCCAGGCAAGGATCATGTCCACGGTGCGGAAACGGGATGCGGCGGCGACGCGCGAGAAGATCCTCGACGCGGCCGAGGCGCTGTTCGCCGAGCGCGGCTATCATGGCGTGTCCATTCGGGAAATCGTCGCGCTGGCGGGCGTCGATCTGGCGCTGGTGCACTATTATTTCGGGCCGAAGGACGCGCTGTTCCGCGAGGTGATCGAGCGCCGCGCCGGCGAGCACGTGGCCGATCACCTGGCCGCGCTGGAGACGCTGCGCGCCGAGTCGGACGGCCCGCCCGGCGTCGCCGAGCTGATCCGCGCCTTCTGCGTGCCCATGTTCGAGAAGATGGGCCGCGGGCCGCGGTGGCGGAACTACATGCACCTGCTGGCGCACCGGGCGCTCGCCCGCCAGAGCGAGGTGTTCCTCGCGCCCTACGAGAAGACGTTCGAGCCCATGACGCGCCAGTTCATCGCCGCCTTCCGCGAGGCCCTGCCCGGCGTCGACGAGAACGCCCTGTTCCACGCCGTCTATTTCATGCACGGCGCCATCGTCTATGCGCTCGCCGAAACCGGCGCCATCGAGCGGCTTTCGGACGGCAGGATGGACTCTTCGGATTTTGGCACCCTGCTGGACAGGTTCGTGCCGTTCTTCGCCGCCGGGTTCCTGGAATTGGCGCAACCGTCACGCTGAGAGCACCCCCTCGCCCGGCCGCTACGCGGCCACCCTCTCCCCCGAGGGGCGAGGGGAAAACGGCGCGCTGCTTGGTCCCTTCTCCCCGCCGGGGAGAAGGTGGACGCCCGTAGGGCGGCCGGATGAGGGAAACCGCGCCAGCGGCCTCTCCTGAAACGAAAGGACCCGGCCGAAGCCGGGTCCCCGAACGCCTGGGCAGCAGCAGCCTTATTCGGCGTTGATGTACTCGTCGATCTTCCAGTGCAGGTGCCGGATGCGGCTTTCCTGGTAGTTGGCGAGCGTCACGCCGCGCTTCAGCGACTTCATGCCCTTCTGGACGCGCGGCATGTTGGTCATGTCCTGCTGGAACACGCCGGCCAGGCCGCCGATCTCGTCCTCGGCCACGATCCATTCCTGGTCCTCGCCCAGCAGGCGCATGGGTGCCGGCTCGGGGCGCGGGCCGGACTGGTCGTAGTCGGACAGGATGAACACCTCCATCAGCGCCGAATTGGGGTTCAGCCCGTCGGGCCGGAACCGGTAGGTGATGTTGGTGCCCATGCCGCCCCACGGGAAGAAGTTGGGGAACACGAAATACTGGATGGCGTCCATCATCTCGCTGTCGGTGGCGTGCGAATAGTCGCGGTTCTTGGCGGCGCCCACGGTCTTGCGGCGCATCTCGGCCAGGAACTCGCGGGCCGTCTGGCCCTTGGGCACCACGAAGTCGTCCATGTTCATGCCGAGGCGGTGGGCGCGCGGCGTCATGGAATCGACGATGGCCTGCTGGGTGATCTCGTCCAGGTGCGGGCTCTGCACGCCCATGGCGGTGATCATGCGGTTGTAGTTCCGCTCCGGGTCCACGTCGTACTGCGTGTTCGCGTCGGCGGTCGAGGGCATGATCTGCGGATGGGTCTCGATCACGTGGTAGCTCTCGGCGAACGCCTCGATGCCCACCTTCCAGTTCATGTCCACCCGCTTGGCGATGTGGTTCATGATGTACTTGTTCTTGAAGTCCCAGCGGTCGAATTCCTGGACGAAGTCGCCCAGGAAGTCCTCGAGGCTCTCGGCGTTCTCGTCCATGTTGATGAACACGAAGCCGCCCCAGGTGCCCACCTTCACTTCCGGCAGGTGGTATTCCTCGTCGGTGACGTGCGGGAAGTCCCAGCGGCACGGAATGTCGGTCAGCTCGCCCTCGAGGGTCCAGGTGAAGCCGTGGAAGGTGCAGCGCAGCTCCTTGGCGTTGCCGTGGGTGCCTTCCGGCTTGAGCTGGTTGCCGCGGTGCAGGCAGGCGTTCCAGTAGGCCTTGATGGTCTCGGGCGCGGTGCGCACGATCAGGAACGACCATTCGCCGATCTCGTAGGTGATGTAGTCGCCCACGTCGGGGATGTGTTCCTCGCGGCAGGCGAACTGCCACACCTTGGTCCACATCTTGTCCATTTCGAGGCGGGCGAATTCCGGGCTGGTCCAGCGCGCGGCCGGCAGCCGGTCCGAGCCCATGTGGACGTTGAAGTTCCTGCGCAGCGTCTCCGGAACCGGAAGCTTCTCGCGGTCCAGCAGCTCCTGCACGGAAACGGCTTCCGAGCGCGCCTCGCCGGGCTTCAGCTTCTTCGGATTCTCGATGTTCATGCCTCTGCTCCTCGTTTTTTCGGCCCGGCGTATCGCCGGTCGCTGCTCGCTGAAAATCTGGCACGTTTGTTCACGGGCCGCAACACCGCCGCAGCATACTTTATTCACCGATGACTTTTGTCACTATACAACATGCGGCGCCGCCACGCGATGAAATTGGTCGGTGTATCGCTTTTTGGCAATGGGTGACTTGCCCGGATTTTGCGCCGACAATGCGCGAAGCCGCACATCTCGAAGGGGAGAGAGATGGAGTATTCGTCCTACCGGCATCTGCTGATCGAACGCCGGGACAGGGTCCTGCGCGTGACGCTGAACCGTCCCGATGTGCTCAACGCCGTCAACGCGCGGCTCCACTACGAGCTGTCCCACATCTGGGACGACGTCATGTATGACGACGAGGTGGACGTGGTCGTGCTCACCGGCGCGGGCCGCGCCTTCTCGGCGGGCGGCGATTTCCCCTGGCTGCTGGAGGGGCTGAAGACCCGCACGGTCGGCAAACTGTCCAGCTACGAGGCCAAGCGGGTGGTGTTCAACCTGCTGGAGTGCGAGAAGCCGGTGATCTGCCGCATGAACGGCGACGCCATCGGCCTGGGCGCCACCCTGGCGCTGTGCTGCGACATGGTGATCGCCGCCGACACCGCCCGCATCGGCGACCCGCATGTGCGCGCGGGCCTCGTGGCCGGCGACGGCGGCGCGGCGCTGTGGCCCCAGCTCATCGGCTATGTGCGCGCCAAATACTATCTGATGACCGGCGAGCTGATCGAGGCGGCCGACGCGGTCGCCCTGGGCCTCATCAACCGGGCGGTGCCCGAGGCCGAGCTCGACGCGGCGGTGGACAAGCTGGCCGGCAGGCTGGTCGGCGGCGCCACCAAGGCGATCCGCTGGACCAAGGTTTCGGCCAACATCGCGCTGAAGCAGCTCGTCCACGGCGTGTTCGACGCCGGGATCGCCTACGAGCTGATGACCCAGATCGGCGACGACCATGCCGAGGCGGTGCATTCCTTCGTCGAGAAGCGCAAGCCCCGCTTCACCGGATCGTGACGCCGAAGGGCCGCCACCGGCACGCTTTCCAACACCGCGGCCCTGAGGAGCGCGGAGCGCGTCGCGAAGGGCGGGATGCAACGCATCGCGCGGTCCAGGCTTCGCGATGGCCCTGCGGGCCTCCTCAGCCCTCTCGGAGAAGCGGTGGCGGCCGGCCATCGATGGCCGGTTCGCAGGAATGGCTTGGCGGCGGCGCCGTCAGCACACATATTGAAGCCGGACAAACCCCGCGGGAGACTGCCGTGACACTGGACGACGCGACGCAGGCGATGAAGGCTCTCTTCGAGGGCCAGGACAGCGGTCTGGACCGGACCCTGAAGCTGGATTTCGGCGGTGACGGCGTGGTGTTCATCGACGCCAGGGGCACGCCCAACACGGTGTCCAACGACGACGGCGACGCCGATACCACCATGATCATCTCGCTGGCGGATTTCGCCAGGCTGCGCAGCGGCGAGCTGCAGGGCCAGCAGGCGTTCATGACCGGCGCGTTGCAGGTGGAGGGCGACCTGATGGGCGCCATGGCGTTCGGCTCCTACACGGCCTCGCGGCAATAGGCGGTTCCGTTGGACGCGCCCCGCCATCGTCTGTCCCCGCTGCGGCTCATGCCGCGAGGCGGCCTGTGCGCCCATTGCGGGGTGCGCTCGGTGGCGGCGTGCTCCGCGCTCGAGGACTGGGAGCTGGAGACGCTCGAATCCATCACCGAGTCGAAGCAGTTCGAGCCGGGCCAGACGCTGTTCGAGCAGGGCGACGAGCCCAGGTTCATCTTCAACCTGACCGAGGGCACGGTGCGGCTCGTCAAGCTGCTGCCCAACGGCCGGCGGCAGGTGATCGGCTTCGTGTTTCCCGGCGACATGCTGGGCCTTGCCCATCACGGCGCTTATACCTGCTCGGCCGAGGCCATCGACCGGGTGCGCGTGTGCCGCTTTCCCCGCGCCAAGCTGCTCGATCTCCTCGACGAGTTCTCCAATCTCAAGACCCGCCTGCTCGACATCGCCGCCGACGAGCTGAGCGAGGCGCAGGAGCAGATGCTGCTGCTGGGCCGCAAGTCGCCGGTGGAGAAGCTGGCCTCGTTCCTCTGGCGGCTCCACGAGAACAGCCACTGCGCCGAAATGATCAGCCGGATCGACCTGCCGATGGGCCGCGCCGACATCGCCGACTATCTGGGCCTGACCATCGAGACGGTCAGCCGCACCTTCACCAGGCTGCGCAACGACGGCGTCATCCAGCTCGACGGGGCCAATCACGTGCTGATCACCGACGAGGCGGCGCTCGCCGATCTCGCCGAGGCCATGGGCGACTGAACCCGCGCCGTTCCCAACCGGGCCGAAAAATCATACCATGCCGGCGTTTTCATCGGATGGAGACGGGGAGTGGCCATGCCGAAGAACGACAGGTTCGAGATCATGGGCATCAACCACCTTGCGCTGGTGTGCAAGGACATGAAGCGCACGGTCGCGTTCTATTCGGGCGTGCTCGGCATGCCGCTGATCAAGACGCTCGACCTGCCCTACGGATCGGGCCAGCACTTCTTCTTCGACATCGGCAACGGCGATTCGCTCGCCTTCTTCTGGTTTCCCGACGCGCCCGAGAGCGCGCCCGGCGTGACCCATCCGGCGCATCTGATCGGCAAGGGGCCGATCACCTCGGCCCATGCCTCCATGAACCATCTGGCGTTCAACGTGCCGGCCGAGAGGATCGACGAATACCAGCGCAAGCTGGAGGCGGCCGGCATCGAGGTGACGCCGGTGGTCAACCACGACGAGTCCGAGACCCAGGCCAGCCCGCGGCCGACGCCCACCACCTTCGTGCGCTCGATCTATTTCCTCGACCCGGACGGCATGATGCTGGAATTCGCCGCCTGGACGCGGCCCCTGGGCGCGCCCGGCGACGTGCGCCACGAACCGGCGACGCCCGCCGACCGGGACCGCTATCTGGACCGGCGGCCCAGGATGCCCGCGGCGGCCGGGTGAGCGGTGCTCAGAACCGCCAGGCCAGGTCCGCCTTGACGCCGTGGTCGGTGGCGCCGCCGCCGAACTGGCCCGAATAGCGCACGCCCAGCGACACCGAGGGGCCGGGCGGCGTCACCATCCACACCGCCCGGTTCCACCTGCGCGCGGCGCTGGCGCGGACCCGGACCGCGACCCAGGCCGAGCTGGTGCGCCTTGCCGTGCGGCTGCTCGGGGATTTCGCGCTACGGGGTGATTAGCGGCGGGTTTTCGTCCTATCCTGCGCGCTTCGCCGCAACGGGGAGACGACCAATGCCGAGACTTCGCCAGGTGCCGCGCGCCGAGGCCGCGCCCCAGGTGCTGAAATATTACGACGCCCTGTTCCCGGGCCGCGATCCGGTGGCCCAGCCGGGCACGGCGACGGGAACGCCGGGGAACTGGTGGACGGTCTTCGCCCTGCGCCCCTACATCTTCGACCATGCCACCGCGCATTTCGGCATGTTCGGCATGTTCGCGGACAGCTCGGTGAGCCAGCTCGATCCGGCGATCCGCGAGATCGGCATCCTGCGTGCCGGCTTCGCCGCGGGCAGCCGGTTCGTGTTCTCCCAGCACTGCAAGGCCGCGCGCAGGAACGGCGTGGCGGAGGACAAGATCGCGGCCATCCCGCATTGGGGCGTCAGCGACGTCTGGACGCCGCTGGAGCGTGCGGTGCTGGCTTATACGGACGGGCTGATCCTCGATCGCGGCCGGGTGCCGGACGGCGTGTTCGAGGCGCTGCACGCGCTGATGGGCGACGAGGACATCCTCGAGCTGACCTACCATGTCTGCGCCTACAACCTCCACGCCACCATGTGCCGGGCGCTGCGCCTGGAATATGACGACGTGCCCGAGCGGATCGAGGAGGTGCCCATGCCCGGCGCACAGGCCGGCGGGGACCGCGAGGACTGGGCCGGCCGCGCCTGGTCGGCGTCGGCGTGAAGGCGGTCCTGCAATACCGCGCCAGCACCGGTTTCCGCGCCCAGCTCGAGGCGGCGCGGCCCGGCTGGCTGTCGCTGGCGGTGGTGGACGAGGACGACAAGCCGGCCTTCGGGCGCGAGATGGCCGACGCGGACGTGCTGCTGCACGTGCTGGAGCCGGTCACCGCCGCGGTGATCGCGGCCGCGCCGCGCCTCAGGCTCATCCAGAAGATCGGCGTCGGCGTGAACACCATCGACCGCGAGGCGGCCCGCGCGCACGGCGCCGCGGTCTGCAACATGCCGGGCAGCAACAGCCAGGCGGTGGCCGAGGCGGCGCTGATGCTGATGCTGGCGGCGCTCCGCCGCGCGGCCAGCGTCGACCGCCTGACCCGGGAAGGGCTGGGCTGGCGCATGGCGCCCGACGTGTTCGACCGCATGGGCGAGCTGGGCGGCAGGACGGTGGGGCTGGTGGGCTATGGCGCCATTCCCCGGCGGCTGGCGCCGGGGCTGCGCGCGCTCGGCGCCCGTGTGCTCTACACGGCGCGCTCGCCGGGCCCGGACGCGGCGGAGGACTGGCGCCCGCTGGACGAGTTGCTGGCCGTGTCCGACGTGATCTCCCTGCACGTGCCGCTGACCGACGAGACCCGGCATCTGGTGAACGCGCGCAGCATCGCCGCCATGAAGCCCGGCGCGGTGCTGGTGAACACCGCGCGCGGCGGCCTCGTCGACGAGCCGGCGCTGGTCGAGGCGCTGCGGTCCGGCCGTGTCCGGGCCGCCGGGCTGGACGTGTTCGCCCGGGAACCGGCGCCCGCGGCGAACCCGCTCTTTGCCCTCGACAATGTGGTGGTGGCGCCGCACGTGGCGTGGCTGACGCCCGAGACGCTGGACCGGAGCATCCACGTGATCATGGAGAACTGCCGGCGCCTGCGCGGCGGCGAGCCGCTGCTCAACAGGGTGGACTGACCCTCAGGGCTCCATGTTGAGCGGGCCGAAATCCGGCAGGCCGTCGTCCTCCTGCTCGGTCTGCGGCGTCTCCGGCAGCTTGAGCCGCTTGCCTTCGCGCCACTCCCAGGGCGGGACGAATTCCCCGCTCCAGACCCCTGCGCGCGCCGTTTTGGCGGTTTCCTCGTGGGGCGTGTAGTCGGCGCTCTGGCTCCTGTCGGCGAAGGCCCAGCCATTGGCCACCATGAAGGCGGCCAGATCGTCGCCGCTGAGGTCGCAGGTGGCGAGGATGTATCCGCCCAGGTTGCGGATGGTCTGGCAGCGCACCGGCTGCCCGCCGACCAGCGCGGCGAGCGAGCGGGCCGATTCCTCGCCGCAGGGCCAGGGCCGGTTGCCGTTCAGGCAGATCTGGTCCGCCTCCAGCGCGTCGATGCCGAACAGCTTCACCACCTGTCCCTGCATCTCCAGCGTCTCGCCGTCGATGACGTTGACCGTGCTCGTGGCGTCGGCGCGCGCGGCGCCCGGCGCGGCGGCGAGGGCGAGAGCGAGGAAGGCCGATCCCAGGAATGTCCGGTGGTCCATGTGTGAGTCCCCAAACCAGCGATACGCATGTGACTCGCAGACCAATAGATCAATGACGGCCGTTTGGCGATGGAGAAGCGGGCGGTTTTCGGCGGCGTCGGAGACCGCTCCGGCCATCGGAGAGCGTCTTTCCGGACCCGGCGCGAGTGGAAAAATCGCTTGTAGATTATTCGCTTACGAGAATCGATGCGGATTTGTTTCAAAAAATTCCATTGCTGCTGCATGGGCGCGATGATATGCGTAGGCAGCTTCATAAAGCGATGTGGGGGCAGAGGGGGTGTCTATGTCGAGGGCCAACATATTGGCGGCGGCTGTCGTGTGTTCGGCGGTCACCGTTGCCGTGGGCGCGTCCGCCGCCCTGGCGAATGGTTTCCTGGAAAATCGTCCGTGGCAGTTCGATACGGCCAACGAGAAGATCGCGAAGGCGTCGATCGCCGACCTTCGCGAGAAGAAGAAGGGCGGCTACTACGACGGCTTCGACACCAACATCAGCAACACCTACACCACCAATATCGCGGGCGATCAGATCAACTGCAATCTGACCGCCTCCGCGATCGGCAACACGGCGTCGAACGGCGTGACCAGCAGCGCGTCCTCGCCGATCGTCGACATGCCGGGCAGCATCGGGGCTGATGCGACCGGCAACATCAGCGACACCAGCACCAACGGGTCCAGCAAGTCCAGCGGTGCGGGGAATTCGGGCAGCGGCGGCAGCGGTCAGTCGTCGTCCGCCGGCAACCAGGCAGGCCAGCTCAGCAACACGTCCCAGGGCAACACCAACAGCCCGCAGAACGCGTCGGTGGACAACTCGTCCATCTCCGGCAGCGTGGACGGCATGAACGCCTCTGGCGGCACGTCCGACGTCGCGCTGAACTCGAACATGAGCAACGAGGGCAGCCCCCAGACCGCGTCGGTCGAGGGCAGCACGGCGTGCGGCTTCAGCGAATCGGCCGCGGCGCCGCTGAACTGAACCGACGCCTGTCCGGAGGGAAGGGCCGGGCCTGCGTTGCGAAGGGCTAAAGGGGGGTTATCGTGATTACCGGCTATACACTGTTCAGGACAGCCATGACCTATGCGGCGATCGTTTCGCTGACAGGGTGCATGGCGTCGGTCGATCACTACAAGCGCAATCCGGACGAGGCGCCCACCGTGCAGGGCCCGCCCGTCACCGACAACACGACGCCGCTGGAAGGCTCGTTCCAGTGCATGGCGCAGAAGATCCGCGAGGGCGGGCGCAACCGCATCCGGGTCGCGGTCGGCACGGTCAAGGACTACACCGGCAAGTTCAGCGAATCGGAAGGCGGCAACCCGATCACCCAGGGCGGCTCGCTCATGGTGATGTCGGCGCTCGGCAAGCTGGGCGACGCGGTCAGGTTGCAGGAGCGTTTCGACACCCAGGTCACCGAGCTGGAGCTGCGCTATCTCGACCGGCGCTATCTGGGCGACGGCTCGGTGCATGAGGTGCGCGGCAAGACCGGCGGCACCCAGAAGGTTCCGTGGAAGCCCTATTACGGCGGCACGGTCATCGAATCCGACTATTTCATCGTCGGCGGCATCACCGAGCTGAACTACAACGTCCATTCGGGCGGCCTCGAGGTGACGGTCGACGGCATCGGCGGCAAGGGCCGGGTGTTCACCGTCAACGTCGCGGTCGACCTGCGCATCGTCGACACCTCCTCGCTGGAGGTGCTCAAGACGGTCAGCCTGCAGAAGCAGATCACCGGCTACGAGGTCGGCGTCAACGTGTTCGAGTTCTTCAAGAAGACGCTGGTCGACGTCAATGCCGGCCTGAAGAGCCAGGAGCCGTTGCAGCTTGGCGTGCGCACCACGCTCGAGCTGGGCGTGCTGGAGCTGATCGGCGCGGTGACCGGCATCGACGAGAAGCCGCTGGTCAATTTCGAGGGCGTCAATCCGTGCCCGTCCGTCGCCGGCGTGCCCGTCGCCGTCGCGCCCGCCGAGGCACCTCCGCCGCCGGTCGAGGCGCCCGCGCCCGCCAAGGCCAGCACCTATACCGTCTACTTCGCCACGGCCAGCGCCGAGCTGACGCCTGAGGCGCGCAAGACCATCACGGACGCCGTGGCGGCCGCCAAGGCCGGCCAGGCCGCCAACCTGCTGCTGGAAGGCCATGCCGACACCCAGGGCGGCGAGGTCTACAACCTCGACCTGTCGCGCAAGCGCGCGGTGGTGGTGCAGGAGGCGCTGGTCCAGGAAGGCATCCAGAAGAACCGCATCTCGCTGGTGTGGTATGGCGAAAGCCAGCCGGCCGTGGCCACCGCCGACAACGTCAACGAGCCGCTCAACCGCCGTGTCGTCATTCAGATCCTGGAAGATACCGCGCTGTTGAAGTGAGCCGGCGGGGGCCGCTGGCGAACCGGGGGCAACCATGACGGCGCGCCGACTCGGATATGGACTGATGGGGGCCCTGGCCATGCTGGCCCTGGCAGGCCCGTCCGCGGCCCAGCCGCTCAATGCCGAAGCCGCGGGCGCGCAGCCCGCCGGACCGTCGCTGCCTCTGGAAGACGACGCGGCCTATGGCGATCCGCCCGCGCCGCGGCCCGCTTCGGGCAAACCGGCCTATGGGGTGCACTGGGCCGAGCATGTCTCTCCGTCGTTCCGCCGATGGGTGGACGGGGGCGATCCGGCCGCCGACATGCGGGCCGGGCCGCCCGTACGCAACCGCCCGGATCTGGACAGGCGCGCGGCGGAACCGGATGCGGCCGGCGATGGGGCGCTGTTCCTCAGGCGCGTCGGCCGCGGGCAGGCGCGCCATCTGGTCGGCGCCGGCGCGACGGTCATGGGCGCCCAGCTCGCCGACGGGGTCGAGGTGACGCCCCTGCCGCGCGCCCCGGCGAAGACGGTGCCGCCGAAGCGGGCCGACGCGCCGCTTCAGGAGGACGGCCCCTTGCAGGAGATGCCCGCCGAGATCAGCGGCGACGGGATGCCCCTGTCGGGCCCCGCCGATGGCGCCGCTCCGGGCGGCGGCGATGCCTACGCGGTCACCATCGCGGTGGGCGAGGGCGTGGGCGCGGCGCTGGGCGAGAATGTGGGCGTCATGCACGTCGCGCGCTTCGCCCGGGGCGAGCGGCCCGCCGGCGGCACGCTCGTCGTCTATCCGCGCTCGCGCTTCCGTCCCTTCGGGCCGGTCAATTCCTTCGAGCACCTCGATCCGTTCCAGGAGGTGAACGTGGAGCCGTTGCAGAGCGCGGCCGATGCCGCCGATCCGTCGCCGGCGGCGCGCAGCGCCTATGCCATCGGCAACTGGGACCTGCCCGGCGACGTGGCGCTGTCGCTGTCGGACCGTTCCATGCAGGAACGGCGCGAATGGCTGCTCGCCAATCTCAACCGCTGCTGCGGGCCGACCCATGTGAGCGTGATGCACGGCCCCCTGGCGCTCGTGCTCGGTCATGCCGGCATCCGCTTCATGCCCGGCCGGATCATGACGGTCATCCCGCTCGCGCCGGGCATCCGGGCCTGGTAGCAGCGCCGCCATGCGCTGTGGTCACGGCAGGCCCTTCCCGGGCCGCGGCCTATGGGCAGCCCGTTCCGGGCATGTATGATACCCGCGATTCAACGGTGAAGGAGACTGCGCATGCGCATCGGCATTCTGACGGGCGGGGGCGATGTGCCCGGGCTCAATCCGTGCATCAAGGCGGTCGCCACGAGTGCGGCGGAACTGGGCTGGGAAACCATCGGCTTCCGGCGCGGCTGGGCCGGTCCGCTTAACATCGATCCGGACGATCCCGAATCGATCGCCGTGCATTCGCTGATCCTGGACCGTGACCGGGTCCGCAGCATCGACCGGACCGGCGGCACGATCCTGCACACCTCGCGCACCAATCCGGGCCGGGTGCCGGTGAAGGACATGCCGCCTTTCCTCGAAGTGCCCTATGCGGTCGACAAGAACGCCCGCATCGACTGCACCGATCACGTGCTCGAGGTGCTGGAGGAGATGGGGATCGGCGCGCTGGTCGCCATCGGCGGCGACGATACGCTGTCCTACGCGGCGCGGCTGCACCAGGAAGGCGTCAAGGTGATGGCCTGTCCCAAGACCATGGACAACGACGTGTTCGGCACCGACTACTGCATCGGCTTCGGTACCGCCGTGAGCCGGAGCGTCGAGGCCATCGACGCGCTGCGCACGCCCACCGGCAGCCACGAGCGCATCGCCGTCATCGAGCTGTTCGGGCGCAACAGCGGCGAGACCGCGCTGATCTCGGGCTATCTCGCCGCCGCCGACCGCGTGCTGATCAGCGAGGTGCCGTTCGACACCGAGAAGGTCGCCGAGTTGATCATGCGCGACAAGGCCGAGAATCCGGCCGGCTACGCCATGATCGTGATCTCCGAGGGCGCCTCGGTGAAGGGCGGCGTGACCATCGAATCGGGCGCCGCCGACCCCTATGGCCACCGCAAGCTGGGCGGCATCGGTACCGTCCTCGGCGAGGAACTGAGGCGGCTGACCGGACAGGGCATCGTCAACCAGTCGCTGGCCTATCTGATGCGCGCCGGCGCGCCCGACGCGCTCGACCGGATGGTGGCCTCGGCTTACGGCTCCATGGCCGTGCAGAAGCTGGCCGCCGGCGAGAGCGGCCTGATGATGGCGATCCGCGACGGCAACTACACCTCGGTGCCGGTCGACACCTGCATCCAGGGCAAGAAGCGCGTCGACGTGCCCGAACTGTACGACACCGACCAGTACCGCCCGGTGATCCGCCAGGTCCAGGGCAAGCCCATGTTCCTGTACTGAGGGCGCGTCAGCGAGTCGTGCGCCAACATCCCCTCCACCGGCAGTCCTGAGGAGCGCGCAGCGCGTCGCGAAGGGCGGGATGCAGCGTACGGTTGTCGCCGAAATAGGCCCAAGCCATTTTCGATCGATCACGCTGGACCGGGCTTCGCGACGGCCCTTCGGGCCTCCTCAGCCTGATCGGGAATGAGATCGGCGCTGCTTGCGATCCGTCGAGGTCACCGGCGATCAAGGCCGCATGTGGAACAGCGCGCGGCCCGGCGTGCGCAGCGGGGCGGCCAGGTTGGCGAACTCGCACAGCAGCGGGCGGGTGTCGCGCGGGTCGATGATGTCCTCGACCAGGAACGCCTCGGCGGTGCGGAACGGCGAGCGGACGCGGTTCAGCCGCTCCTCGATGTCGCGCAGCATGGCGGTGGGATCCTCGGCATCCTTCAGCTCCTGGGTGTAGGCCGCCTCGATGCCGCCCTCGATGGGCAGCGAGCCCCAGTCGCCCGACGGCCAGGCGTAGCGGTAGCGCAGCCGCTCGTGGTTGGTGTGGGCCGATCCGGCCACGCCGAACGCCTTGCGGACGATCACCGAGCACCACGGCACGCTCGCCTGGTAGACGGCGGCCAGCGCCCGCGAGCCGTGGCGGATGGTCGCCGCTTGCTCGTGCGCCACGCCCACGGCGAAGCCCGGATTGTCGACGAAATGGATCACCGGCAGGTGGAAGGTCTCGGCCATGTCGACGAAGCGGATGCATTTGTGCGAGGCGTCGGCCGTCCAGCCGCCGCCATAGAAGTACGGATCGCTGGCCAGGACCGCCACGGGCCAGCCGTCCACGCGCGCGAGGCCGGTGATCAGCGGCCGGCCGTTGTACTTGCCGATCTCCATGAACGAGCCCTTGTCGACCACGGCCTCGACGATCCTGCGCATCTTGTAGACCTTGCGCCGGTCGCGCGGGACGATGTCGATGAGCGAGTCCTCGCGGCGCGCCGGATCGTCGGTCACCGGGCCGCGCGGCGGCACGTCGAACACGCTCGGCGGCAGGTAGGACAGGAAGCGGCGGGCGTTGGCGATGGCCTCGTCCTCGGTCGCTACCTCGTCGTCGACCGAGCCGTTGCGGGTGTGCATCCAGCTGCCGCCCAGTTCCTCCTTGGTGACGTCCTCGCCCACATGCCTGGCGACGGGCGGGCCGGCGACGAACACCTGGCTCATCTCCTTCACCATCACCGAATAGTGGCTGGTGACGAGCCGCGCGGCGCCCAGGCCGGCGACCGGCCCCAGGCCCAGCGCCACGACGGGCACGGCGCCCATGTTGGCGACCACGTAGTCCCAGCCCGGGTTGCGCGGCAGGTAGGTGCGCCCGTCCCGCTCCAGCGTCTTCACCGAGCCGCCGCCGCCGGTGCCGTCGATCAGCCGCACCAGCGGGATGCGCAGCTCCAGCGCCATCTGCTCGGCATAGGCCTGCTTGCTCCAGATCGCCGCGTCCGAGGCGCCGCCGCGCACGGTGAAATCGTCGCCCTGCACCATGATGGTGCGGCCGTCCACCTGGCCGCGGCCCATCACCGTGTTGGCGGGCAGCATGTCGACCAGGCTGCCGTTCCCGTCGTAGCTGCCGCGGCCCGACAGCGCGCCGATCTCGCGGAACGAGCCGGGATCGACCAGCCGGGCGATGCGGTCGCGCACCGTCAGCTTGCCCCGCGAGGTCTGTTTGAGGACCTTGTCCTCGCCGCCCATCTTCAGGGCCATTTCCTTGCGGCGGCGCAGCTCCTCGACGTCGGATTCCCAGCTCATCCCTGCCTCCCCTGTTCGGTGGAAGGCATTGTCACGGATAAATCCGGGCGGCGCAATTCGCGGCGCCGCCGCCCCTGGAAACGCGAACGGCGCCGGTTCGCGCCGGCGCCGTCCTCGCGGGATGGACCCGGAACTACTTCTTGCCGAGATTCTTCTCGAACTGGGCGCTCAGCACGCCCCAGATGTCGGCCTGCGCCTTGCGCGCGATCTCGGAAAGGTCGCCGAAATGCTTGGCGGATTCCTCGGCCTTGGTGCGGAAATTCTCCAGCGAGGCGGCGAGGACGGCCTGGCCTTCGCCCTTGGCCAGCTTGCCGGCGGTTTCCTGCCATTCGGCCACGGCCTGGCCGGCGATCGCCTGCTGCTGCTTCACGATGTCCTGCAGGGCGGTCGCGGCGATCTTGGCCACGTCGTTCATGGCCTGCAGATTGCCCTGACCGGCCTTGGTCAGCGACTGCAGATCGACGGCGGGGAAGCTGCCGCCCAGCAGCTTCTGGACGTTGTCGTACCAATCCGCGAAGGGGTTGGCGGGCTTGCTCGTGGTCTTGGTCATCTGTGGCTCCTCTCTACCGCCTTGCGGCGCGACGGCCCCGATGCTCGGTTGATGAAAGACGCGCAAAACGGCCGGGGCTGCTGTTTTGTGCGCTGCAACATAGTTGTTAATTTTTATATTGCAAGTGCGAAATAAGGGGCGAAATAAACTGTCGTGCTCATCCGAACGGCGGCAGCCGGTAGACCCTGCTGGCGGTGCCCGAGAACAGCGCGGTCTTCTCGTCGGCGCTGAAGCCCGCGGCGATCTTCTTGAACGAGTTCCACAGCACCGGATAGGACACCGACAGCTTGTCGACGGGGAAGTTGCTCTCGAACATGCAGCGGTCCGGCCCGAAGACGTCGATCATGTGCAGGTACCAGTCGCGGGTGGCGGCGGTCAGCTCGTCCGAGGTGGGCGGCGTCTCGCGCTTGTGCCAGCCGAAGCCGTTCACGGCCATGTTGATGCCGCCCAGCTTGGCGTGGACGTTGGGGCATGTCGCCAGCTCGGCCACGTCCTTCTTCCATTGGGCGAAGATCTCTTCGCGCCTCCCTTCATAGGGGCCGATGCCCAGCGGCCCGCCGAAATGGTCGAAGATCACCGGGATGTCGGGAAAGGCGCGGGCGAGGTCGGTCAGCTCGGGAATCTGCGGATGATAGAGCCAGGAATCGAAGCTCATGCCCAGCTTGCCGAGCTGCGCGTAGCCTTCCCGGAAGGCGGGATCGAGCAGCAGGTGCTCGGGGGGATTGGTGTGCGACCGGCGCACCCGCTCGTCCCTGTCCCAGCCGGCGGCGTGGCGGATGCCGCGGAAGCGGTCGGGGGCGGCGGCCCGGTGCGCCTCCAGCACCTCGGCCACGGCCGCGCCCAGCGTCAGGTCGGCGAAGCCGACGATGGCGGCGCAGGCGCGGGTCCTGCCATAGACGCCGCTGGCCGACATGGCCGCGATCCCGTTGACGAACTCGGTCTCGCCCACCGGCTTCATGGCCTCCGGCCCGTCCGCCCGGTACATGGAGGCGCATTCCATGAACACCGTGGCGACCACGTTGTGGCCGCCGCCGGTGTCCGCCAGCAGCTCGTCCAGCAGGTAGCGCGAGCCGGGATGATCCCACAGGTGATGATGGGGATCGACGATGGGCAGGTCCGGCTCCAGCGCCGCCTCCCCCACCCTGGCCAGCCACGCCGCGTCTCCCGCCATCGCTCTTCTCCCCTGTGATCCGGGTGAAAGCCTACTCCGGCGCGGCGCGGCCGTCAGTAGTCCAGCTTGTACTGCACCTTGAACTTCTGGTTGCCCGTGGTGGTCGCCTCGGTGCCGACGCTCAGATGCTTGGTCAGGTCGATCTCGACCGAGGCGGATTGGGCGTCCTCCTCCTCGGTGGCGCTGCCCACCTCGATATAGATGTTCTTGGCGATGTACTTGCCGCCGCGGATCACCGGCTTGCCGGCGCTGTCCTCGTCGTCGGTGCCGGGACGGTCCAGCGTGCCGACCGTCAGGCGATCCAGGCTGAACGCGCCGCGCAGCTTGCCGATGACGTCGAGGCCCGAGCCCGACGAGCCCAGCGAGGCGACCGCCGCGGCGAGCTGGGCCGCCTCGAAGGCCGACAGGTTCTGCTTGCCCTCGCCGAACAGCACCCGCGAGATGATCTCGTCCTGGGGCATCTCGGGGTTCGAGGACAGCTTGATCTGCGGGTTGGACGCCTTGCCCGTCAGCGAGATCTCGGCGGTCAGCGCGGTGACCGAATAGACCGCGCGCGCGTTGATGACCGGATCGATGTCGCTGCCGCCCAGCATCTCGATATGCGAGCCGTCCTGCAGCACGAACTTGCGGCCGGCGAAGTCGAACTCGCCCTTCTCCAGCTCGATGCGCCCCTGCAACGCCAGGGCGTCGGTGGTGCCGCGCACCCGAAGCTGGCCGCGCCATTCGGAATCGAGGCCGCGGCCCCTCACGAACACCCGGTTGTCGGCCCTGACGTCGATCCTCAGCCGTGTCCTGAAGGCGCGCCCGCCCGGCTTCTCCGGCAGCATGATCAGCCCCGGCGGCCGGTTCAGCTCGACCACGTAGAGCTTGACGATGTCGTCCGAGGCCTTGGTGTTCAGCAGGTATTCGGCTTCGTCGACGGTCGCCTCGCCGTTGATCACGGCGCCGTCCTTGTCCTGCCGGTAGCGGATGCTGCCCGTCGCCCGCGCGGTCATGTCGCGCTGCTTCATCACCCGCGCCTTGTCGAACTTGGCCGTCAGGTCGGCCTGCATCCCGCCGGGCGCCAGCGGCTTGATCCAGCCGGACAGGGTCAGGCTGCCCTTGGCGCCGTCCGACGCGGTGGTCACCGGCAGCTCCAGCAGGTTGTTCTTCAGGGCGAAGCGCACCTGCGGCGCCTCGACCCTGATGCCGGTCGACAGGTTGCGGTAGGTCATGCCCGCGATGCCGAAGCTGCCGTTCAGGTTGGGGTCGGCGACGCTGCCGGTCACATGCGCGTCGACCTGGGCGCGGCCGCCCAGGATGTGCTCGTAGGCGCCCGTCAGCGGCCAGAGTTGGGCCAGCTCCGCGTTGCCCTTGAGCACGATGTCCAGCGGCTTGTCGAATTCCACCGCCAGGGCGAACGGCCCTTTCGTACCCCGGCTCACCGGCAGGTCGGCGACCACGTCGAGGGTCCGCTCGCTGCCGGTGCCGACGGCCAGCGTGCCCTTCACCCGGTTGCCGGCCAGGGTCACCGTGCTGTCGAGGTCGACGGGCCGCCGGTCCAGCGTGTCCTCGACCTGCAGGCCGGCGATCTTCACGTTGAATTCCCCGCGCGGCACGGCGGCCATCTCGATCCCGCCGTCGATGCTCAGCTTGCCGCTGACCTGCTGGCCCTGGGTCAGCGCCGATAGCGCGTCCAGGTCGATGCCGGAGGCGGCGATGCGGGCCGTGCTGGCGCCGTCGCGCAGCGTCGCCTCGGCCTCCACCGGCGCGCCGTTGTAGCTCAGGCGCACCGGGCCGATGCGGGTGCTGCCTTCCGCCAGCACGGCGGTCGCGGGCGACGACAGGGCGATCTTCTGGCCCGATATCAGGCCGTCGAGGGCCTCGAGCGTGATGGTGTTGGGCGGGGTCAGCTCGGGGCGGTCGGCGCGGCCGCGCAGCGACAGCGACAGGGGACCCTGGAACTCGCCCCTGGCCTGCGCCTCGAAGGCGAGGCCGCCGCCGCTGGGCGTCACGGTCGCGCTCAGCGTGGCCAGGCTGGCCTGGTCGATGACGGCGTCCTTGCCTTCGAGGGTCAGCCGGTCGATGCGCAGCCCCTCGCCGAACGCCAGGTCGCCCCGCAGGCGCGCCGTGGCGATGGTGGCCGCGCCGTCGCCCGTGGAGACCGACAGCCCGGTGGCGGTCATGTCGACGTCGATGCCCTGCGCCTCGCCGTCCGGCGCGAAATTCACGGTGCCGGCGATCTCGCCGGATGCGTTGGCGCCCGCCAGCGCCGTCAGCACCTTGCCGCTGGCCAGGCGCAGCCGCAATTCCCCGCTCATGGGCGCGCCCAGGCGCGCGGCCGACAGGCTGCCGGCGATCTGGGCCGACTGGCCCTTCAGCTCGATGGGGTCGGCGCGCCACGCGCCGTCCGAATCGGTGGCGAAGGGCAGCGACAGGGTCATGGGCTCGCCGTCCAGGGCGAAGCGGGCGTCGGCGCGTCCGGTGGGCGCGTCCACCACGTCGGCGAGCGCCGCCTCCAGCTCGATCCCGGTCAGCGGGATGCCCGCGAGATTGGCGGCCTGCAACGCGGTGGCGAGGGTCACGTCCGGCGAGGCGGTCCGCCCCTTCAGCGTCCCGGTCACCGTCACCGGGCCGCTGGCCGCGTCGCCGGCCAGATCGGCGACGTCGGTGAACCTCGCCTCGTAGGCGGCGTCGATGGTCTCGCCGACACGGCCCTTCACCGAGGCGGAAAGCCGGGCGCCGTCGATGGCGCCGTCCAGATCGCCCTGGCGCGTGCCGGGCGGGTCGTCGAGGGTGATGCGGAAGGAAGGCGCGCTGCCCAGCAGCGCGTTCAGCCGTGCGTCGGGCAGGCTCAGCCCCTTCGCCGCGCCGCGGGCCTTCACCAGCAGCCGGCCCGCGGCGGGACGGTAGTCGAAGGTGGCCTCGGCATCGACCCGGCCTTTCGCGCCGCCGGGCTGGAAGCGGCCGATATCCGCCACGCTCGCCGTGGCCGAACCCGCCGCCGCCAGCGGCTCCAGCGTCACGTCGCCCTTGGCGGCGATGCGCGATCCCGCGTCGGACAGTACCGCGTTGGCAAGCCGGATCCGGCCGCTGCCCATGTCGTAGGCGCCGTCCAGTTCCCAGTCGGCGCGCAGGGCGCGCCCGGCGACCGAGACCCCTTCCAGCGCGCCCTTGCCGTCGATGTCGAACAGGGTGGCGCCGTCCTTGCCGGTGGGCGAGATGCCGAGGGTCACGGCGCCGCCGACCTTCGAGGCCGCCAGGTCCGGCCCCTCCAGCCCGTCGATCGCGACGGTGGCGGCGACCACCGGGCCGCCGCTGCCCTTCTTCACGTCGCCCGCCGCCTCGACCGCGTCATAGCGCCAGCCCTGGAGCACGGGCGCGAACCAGCCGGCATTGCGCGAGGTGACCGCGAAGCGGGGGGACATGATGGCGTCCTGGTCGGCCAGGCTGCCCGACAGGCGGATGTCGGCGCCCTCGTTCACGATGGCGGCGGTGTAGGCGTCGGGCAGGCCGTCCTTCAGCAGGACGTCGAGGGTGATGGACGGCGCGCCGATCAGGGCGGTGATCTCGTCCTTGGGCAGGAAGGGCCGTGGATCGAGCAGGCCTTCCACATGCAGCCGGTCGGTGACGGCGATGGCCAGCGCGGCGATGGGCGTGCCGCCGCGGTCGCCGTCCAGCCGGCCCCGCCAGTCCTTCACCGAGCCCTCGCCCGACAGCACCAGCGAAACGTCCCCGGTCTCGCCGGGGAACAGGAACTCGCCCAGCCCCTGGCCCGCCTTGCTCGCCAGCCGGCCGTCCAGCTCCAGCGTGCCCTTGCCCGGATCGTATTCCACGGCGAGGCGGATGAACTCGCCATGCGCCTCGCGCGGCGCCAGCGCCGCCCGCAGCTCGACCACCGGATCGGTCGTCCAGCGCCCGGCGCCGACCAGCGTGAAGACGGTGGACGAGCCCTCGAAACGGACCTCGTCGACCTTCAGCCGGTCGAGGCGGACGTCGACCGGAAGGCGGGGCAGCTCGGTCGGGAACGGCTCCTCCGGCCCGCCGGGCGGCGCGGCGGCGATGGCCAGCCGGTCGGCGCGCAGAGACTCGATGCGGACGCGGCGCGCCAGCAGGCCCAGATGCCGCCATTTCAGGCGGAC